>CAZVWL010000406.1:0-1539 GCA_964630845.1 uncultured Fibrobacteraceae bacterium | reverse complement strand
GCGCGACACCATCGACGGCATCGCCAACCAGCTGGTGCGCACGCCGCGCGAGGCCGCCGAGGTGCTCGGCGCCCAGCGCCCCGGCGACGTGGTGCCGTACCTGATCACGCGCGACGGCCAGCCGCAGGTGGTGCCGGTGCCGCTGTCGGGATTCCGGGCGGCCGACCGCCTGTACCTGCTGAACGTCGTGCTGGCGATGATCTACCTGCTGATCGGCGGCCTGGTGTACCTCAAGAGCGGCAACGACCGGCCGGCGCAGCTCTTCTTCCTGCTCTGCCTCTGCTTCGCGATCTACTTCATGACCAACCTGGAACGGTCGAGCTACTTCTGGGGCGACATCCTGACGCGCAACGGCGGCTCGTTCGCGCGGTTCTTCCTGCCAGCGTTCTTCCTGCACTTCTTCCTGATCTTCCCCGACCGCAAGCACGTGCTGGTGCGTCGTCCGTGGCTGGCGCCGCTGCTCTACCTGCTGCCCCTGCTGTTCTACGTGCGGTTCTCGCTCGACCAGTTCTTCGGCGACCGCGGCGCGCGCATCGACGCCGGCATCTGGATGGTGCTCGGCCTCTACTACGTGGCCGGCCTCGTGGTGCTCATGCACAGCTACTTCAGCTACCGCGACCCCTTGCTGCGTGAGCGGGTGCGCATCCTGACCTGGGGCACGCTGGCCGGGGTGCTGCCCTTCCTCGTCTTCAAGATCGGCCTCGAGGAGATCACGGCGCGCAGCGAGCTGTCGCAGCTCGGGGTGGTGCCGCTGGTGGCGATCCCGGTCTGCTTCGGCTACAGCGTGGCGCGTTACCAGGTCCTGCAGATCGACTTCCTGGTCAAGCGCAGCCTGCTGTACAGCGTGCTTAGCGGCCTGGTCCTGATCGGCTGGGCGGCGTCCGTCTTCCTGCTCGGCAGCCGCCTGGTGACGACGATCGGCTCGGGCAACCCGCTGATCGCCGTCGGGGCGACCCTGCTGGCCGCGGCCATGCTCTGGCCGGTGCGCAACCAGCTGCAGCGCGCGCTCGAGGTGCGCCTGTACCGCTCGCGCGCCAACCTCGCCGCGCTCATCGAGCAGTTCAGCCGCGAGATCCCCGGCCTCATCCAGCAGCAGGCCCTGCTGGATCACATCGGCCGCAACCTGCAGGAGACGCTCGATCTGCCGCGGCTCTGGTTCTACGTGCCGGACCCCGCCGCCGACGACCCCGGCTGGCGCCGCGCCTGGCCGCTGCCGGAAGACCCGCACGGCCCGGCCCCCGCCTCGTCGACCGCCGCGCGCCGCGAGCCGCCCCTCGCGCTCGCGTTGCCCCGCACGCTGGCCCTGGTCGGCGAGCGCCTCGAACCGCTGTGGATCGACCCGCGCACGTTGCGCCGCGCCATGCTGGACGACCAGCGCGAACACGTGCGCGAGCTGGCCGAGCTGGCCGCGGGCGGCATCAGCCTGCTGGTGCCGCTGGCGGTGTCGGGCCGGATCGTGGGCCTGGCGGCGTTGCCGGCGCGGCCCGGCAACGAGTCGTACCAGGTGCACGAGATCCAGCTGCTGACGATCGTGGCCCG
>CAZVWL010000405.1:0-1547 GCA_964630845.1 uncultured Fibrobacteraceae bacterium | reverse complement strand
GCTCGTGAGGCTCGAAAGGCTGAACGGCCAGATGTCGAGTTTGCCGTCGACCAGGTTCTGGACCGCGTACTGCCCATCGTTGCCCTGGGTAGCCACGAGTCGGCATCCGCGAGAGCGGCGCAGGCTGGTCCACTTCGGCGCTGTCGACAGGACGAACTGGTCGCCGGCCACGAAAGGCGTCCCGCCAGCCGAAATCAGGAATTCCAGGGTGGCATGCGTAAACGGGGTGCCCACGGTCGCCGGGCCGATCGAACCGGTCACGCCGCCGACCACGTCGAAAGACGTGGGCGACGTTGCCGTGATGGTGAATGTCTCAGCCACCGACGACGCTCCGCCCGAGTAGTCGGTCAGGCGGCCGTCGCCAATCCCGGCATAGGTAAGCCCGAAGGCCGATCCCTTGTCGGTCAAGAACGTGTGCAGCCGCTCGGCCAGGTCGTTGTAGTCGGTAGCGGTTCCGGTTGTAAACATGGCTCACGTCCCCAGGGCCGAGCGGATCGCCCGGCGGTTCTTGGCCATAGCCTTGACTAGGATGCGTTGGCCGGCGGGGCTCTCCAGATGGCGGAGGATCAATCCCTCCTCGAGGCCGATCAGCACCTGACTGTCCTTGGACTCCTGCGAGTCCGCGGGGGCGGGCGCATCGACCAGGCCGCCCTCGGCGAACCGGGGCACGGGGGCTTCAACCAGGACGGGGGTGGGAGCCAGCGCCTGGGCCCCTCGGCGGTTCAGATCGTCCAGGTGGCTCAGGACGCCTGGCTCGCGGACCACTGCGGCGCGGACGAGGTACTCCCCACGGGAGAACCAGGCGAGATTCGAGTCCGAGGTACCGGTACCGATCCCGCCCAGGACACCGCCAGTGGCCTTCTTCTCAGCGCCCCCGATCTGGCCGCCACCGCTAAACACCCCGGCGATCTTTTTGATGATGGCCGTGGCTAGAAGTTGGGCAGCCATGCGCTTCAGGTCGGCGATGATCGAGAGAGCGAGATTGCGGAAGGCGTCGCCGAGGGACTTCGCGCCGGTGATCCCGGTGTCGAAGAACTCGGTCAGGGCGTCGCGACCGCTGTCCAGGGCGGTCTTGCCGAAGGCAGCGAAAGAGACGCGGGCCCCCTCGACGGCGAACCCGAGGTCACGCACCGCTTCGGTGAAGCCCCGGGCTTGGGCGATTCGCTCGGGATCGCCGGTGGCCCAGGCTGCCTGTTCCAGCGCCGTGGCCAGGCTCTGCAACTGGACCAGGCGTTCTGTTTCGATGGCCAGGATCTGCTGTTCGCCCTCGACCTGGGAAAGTAGGCCCGCTGAGACGCGGGCCTCGATCTCGGAGCGAGCGGCATCCAGGTCGGCCAGCGCGGCTTCGGCCTGGCGCTTGATTTCGTCGAAGTTGGCCCCGGACTCCATCGAACTGCGCAGCCGGGCCAGGGTGGCTTCGCGCTCGGCGTCAGACGCCCCCTGCTTCTTGAGCAGGAGGTCGGCGCGCCGGATCTCCTCATCGATGGCCAGGAGGGCGGCCTCGTGGCGGCGTCCTTGGGCCTCGAGTAGGGTCTTCTCCAGGGCTA
>CAZVWL010000404.1:0-1560 GCA_964630845.1 uncultured Fibrobacteraceae bacterium | reverse complement strand
TCCACCGCCCCCGTGCCCGCCCATTCTTGCTCCTGTCTACGCGAATCAGGGAACCGCCGTGCACTTGGGCATCACGACGGGTTGCACGCCGCAAACCCGTGGATTCGGTGTGTATCGCGCTCTCGGTATGGGCGCATACCAGCACGTCGCTTGGGTTCCCACTGGACAAGCCTTCGTTGACCGCTCCGTTCGTCGCGACAATACCTACAAGTACCGCGTCTTCGCCTACAACGAGTTCGGGGGCGTCAGCGCGTCGTCGTCCATCGTGAGTATCACTCCGGTAGACGACATGATTCCCCCGCCGCCCGCCAACGTCGAGGTCGAACCGCTCTCTGGCGGCGCGAGACTCACATGGACGGACGCCGACGTGTGGGATCTCACAGGCAACCGGGTCCTTGCTGCCGGCATCCCCGGCGGTCCCTACGTGAAGCTCGTCTCTCAGGACATAGGAACCGATGTCCAGAGCTATGTCGTACAGGGGCTCGATCCCTCGGAACAGTACTGCGTCGTCATGCAATCGGTCGATCTCGCTGGAAACGTGAGCGAACCGTCCTCGGAGGTCTGCTTTTCGCCACTTTCGTAGTACATCCCAGGTGAGTGGGCCGGCTGCCGCGGCCGCCGGTCCACTCGCAGACCAGATCCAGGAGGTGAGTGATGAGCATCAATGAAAGACCGGCGACCCGCGGGATGCGCCCGTGCTTTTTCATCCTCTCGCTAATGATCGCCACGCTCTCCTCGGGTGTGTCGCTGGCGCAGCCGGTCTGCGAGGATCGCGACGGGGACGGCTACGAGAGTGGCAGCACGTGCGATACGGAT
Organism: uncultured Fibrobacteraceae bacterium; assembly: GCA_964630845.1. Taxonomy (GTDB): domain Bacteria; phylum Krumholzibacteriota; class Krumholzibacteriia; order LZORAL124-64-63; family LZORAL124-64-63; genus Glo-17. The sequence continues at coordinate 744 of CAZVWL010000404.1, read as the reverse complement.
CGGGACTGCCAGGACCTCTACCTTCCGATCAATCCCGGCGCTGCCGAGACCTGTAACGGCCTCGATGACGATTGCAGCGGTACGCCCGATGAACCTTGCCCCGGAATCTGCGCGACGCGCGAGGCCTTTCAGTTCGGCAGTGCGGCCGACGTGAGCGGCGACCCAGATCACTTCCCGTACCAGCCGCAGATCGTGAGGCTCCCGGGAGGCTACGGAGTGAGCTGGCGCTGGCGCGCCACGAATCCCGACGGCAGCGCGAACACCTGCGTCGAGTACCGCTTGGCGCGGCTCGACGAGGCGGGGCGGGTCGTCTCGGGTCCGACACGCATCGTTGGGGGGCCGGGCCTTCGTTCGTTTATCGGGGGACGGACAGATCTCGCATGGACAGGCCGAGAGCTTTGGTTCGCGGCCGATGATGGACCCGTCACGGCTTGCGACGGTACCGCTCCGCCGTTTCTGGCTTTCATTCGCCGAGTCGATCTCGATGGGACTGTCGTCGGTCCACCGATCGTTCCTGACTGTGAAGCTGGGGGGGGCCCGCTCAGCAGCGTCTATTCTCTCGTATGGACAGGGTCCCGGATGGCGGTGATCTACGAGACCTCGGGCCTCCGCGCTGGCGTGTATGGCAGGCTCTACAGTGCCGACGGCGATCCTCTGACGGGCTGCATTCCCATCGATCTCAGTGGCCCAGGTGGTGGTTCGTGGGCTTGGAACGGCCATCACTTTGGTCGAGCATTCGCGAAG
>CAZVWL010000403.1:0-1562 GCA_964630845.1 uncultured Fibrobacteraceae bacterium | reverse complement strand
ACGAAGCCGTGGCCGTGGGCGCCGCGATCCAGGGCGGCGTGCTGCAGGGCGAGGTGAAGGACGTGCTGCTGCTCGACGTGACGCCCTTGAGCCTCGGCATCGAAACCCTGGGCGGGGTGATGACCAAGCTGATCCCGAAGAACACCACGATCCCGACCAAGGCGAGCCAGGTGTTCTCGACCGCCGAAGACAACCAGAGCGCGGTGACCGTGCACGTGCTGCAGGGCGAGCGCGAAATGGCCGCGGGCAACAAGAGCCTGGGCCAGTTCAACCTCACCGACATCCCGCCGGCGCCGCGCGGCGTGCCGCAGATCGAGGTCACCTTCGACATCGACGCCAACGGCATCCTGCACGTGTCGGCGCGTGACAAGGCCACCGGCAAGGAAAACAAGATCCGCATCCAGGCGAGTTCCGGTCTCACCGAGGAAGAGATCCAGCGCATGGTCAAGGACGCCGAGGCCAACGCCGCCGAGGACCACAAGGCCTTCGAGCTGGCGACCGCGCGCAACGCCGCCGACGCGATGATCCATGCGGTGAAGAAGTCGCTCGCCGACTATGGCGACAAGGTCTCCGCCGACGAGAAGGCCGCGATCGAGGCCGCGATCAAGGAAGCCGAGGACGCCGTGCGGGAAGGCGACAAGGACACGATCGAGGCCAAGACCAATGCGCTCGCTACCGCCAGCCACAAGCTCGCCGAAAAGATGCACCAGGCCGGGCAGGCGCAGCCCGGTGCCGCGGCCGGCGCGGGTGCCGGCAGCAGTGGCGCGTCCGACGACGACAATGTGGTCGATGCGGAGTTCGAGGAAGTGAAGGACAAGTAAGCCCGCCCCCCTGCGAAGGCAGGTTCCATGCAACGCCGACCCCGTCCGGGGTCGGCGTTTTTTCTGGTGGGCGGCCGCGGGCTCAGATGCCGGGCTGCAGCACGGCCGGCACCTCGGTCTGGCGCCCTGCCCTCAGCACCGTCACCCGGACGGTGTCGCCCACCGCATGGTCGTCGAGACGGGCGAGCAGTTCAGCCACCGAGCGGACCGGCTTGCCCTCGATGGCGACGATGATGTCGCCCGGCACGATGCCGCCATCGCGCGCCACGGTCGCGCCGCGCAGCCCTGCGGCCGCGGCCGCGGAGTCCGGCGCGACGCGCAGGATCACGACGCCCTCGACACCGAGCAGCTGGACCAGGCGCTCGTTCAGCCCTTCGTCGACCTCGATCCCCAGCGCGGGGCGGATGTACTTGCCGCTGCGGATGAGTTGCGGCACAACGCGGTTGACCGTATCCACCGGCACCGCGAAGCCGATGCCGGCCGAGGCGCCGCTGGGGCTGTAGATGGCGGTGTTGATGCCGATCAGCCGCCCCGCCGAATCGAGCAGCGGGCCGCCCGAATTGCCCGGATTGATGGCGGCATCGGTCTGGATCAGGTGCTCGATGATGTTGCCGTTGTCGCCTTCGAGGGAGCGATCGAGCGCCGAGACGATGCCGGTGGTGAGGGTCCAGTCCAGGCCGAAGGGGTTGCCGATGGCGAACACCTTCTGGCCGACCTTGAGGTCGTGGCTGGTGCCGATGG
>CAZVWL010000402.1:0-1566 GCA_964630845.1 uncultured Fibrobacteraceae bacterium | reverse complement strand
CCTTCGCGCCTCTCCGCGGCCTCAGGAGAGGTTCCGATGGAGAACACGAAGCAGCACATCCTCGACGGATACGCACGAGATGTCATTCGCCACAAAGCCAGGCAGCTGGTCGGCAAGTACGGCTTCACCCGCGACGACTACGACGACCTGCAGCAGGAGATGATGCTGGACCTGCTGCGCCGCCTCGGCAAGTACGACCCCAGCAAAGCGGGCCTCAGCACCTTCGTGGCCCGCATCGTCGACCGCAAGGTATCCAACCTGATCCGCCACCAACGCCAGGAGAAGCGGGACTACACAAAGCAAGTGTGTCCGCTGGACGCACAGGTCGAGGACCAGGACGGCCAGGTCCGCGGCCTCGAGGACGTCCTCAGCCAGGACGCCTACGACCAAGAAGTCGAACGCCACGATCGTCCCACGGCCGATCGCCTCGATCTGAGGATCGACCTCACGCTGGTCCTGGACGACCTGCCCGAAGATCTGCGCGAACTCGCTCGCCGGTTGCAGACCCGAACCATGGCCGAAATCGCCCGCGAGATGGGCGTGCCGCGCAGCACGCTCTACGAGAAGGGCATCGCCCGCCTACGAAAGATCTTCGAGGACAAGGGCCTACGCGAATACCTCGGCGCGGCCCGACACCTCGGCACGGGACAGGGTAAGTAACCCACAGAAGGCCGACGACACGGGCCTCATGAGAGGAAGCACGATGAATCGAGAAATCCACCGCTACGAATTCGAGGCCTCGGTGCCCGCGGACGAGATCGAAAGCACGCTGCTCTTGGCCGTGCTCGCGGTCGAGGGCCTTCACGGCAAGTCCCGGGTCCGCCTCGACGCGAAGTACTGCTTCGACACCGAAAAGCACGCCTGCGTGATCGATGCCGACACGGTCGTCGGTCAGGACATCAGCCGCATCTTCACGGGCTTCGCCATTCGCGAGTTCGGCGAGTCGACCTTCGCCGTCAGCCGCGCCGAGCGCATGCACAAGACCGAAACGGAGGACCTGAGCGCATGAATCTTCCCGGAGTCTTCAAGCGACGCCAGTGGTGCGTCCAGGACCTGATCCGCGAACCGGCCGACGTCTACCATGCCCAGGCCGGCAAGTACCTCTCCAGCCACCTGCTGGCGGAGTTCCGGCGCAACCCGCTGCTCTTTCACAAGAAGGAGCTCGGCCTGGTTCACGACGAGGACCGTCCGGCGTATGTCCTCGGCCGCGCCGCCCACGTCCTGATCCTCGAGGGCCGCGAGGCCTACGAGCGGGCCTACGCTTTCGGCGGCCCGATCAACCCCAAGACCGGTCTGCCGTTCGGCAGCCGCACCAAGGCCTTCCAGGATTGGGCGGAAGCGAAGGGCAAGCCCGTGCTCGACGACGATCAGGCGGCCCTGATCGAGAGCCTGAACGCATCGGTGCGAGCCCATACGCACGCCGCGGCGCTGCTGGCTGACGGCGTCGCCGAGGGAGTGATCCGCGCCGAGTACTGCGGCGTGCCGTGCCAGTCGCGCCTGGACTGGCTGAATCCCGCGCGCGGCATCGTCGACCTGAAGACGTGCGACAACCTGGATTGGCTCCAG
>CAZVWL010000401.1:0-1580 GCA_964630845.1 uncultured Fibrobacteraceae bacterium | reverse complement strand
CCAGCAGCGACCGGGTGTTGATGACCCGCGCGCGGCCCGGCAAGTCGCGTCGGATCGCCGCGGTCAAGGGTTCGATGACGTCGGCCACGTCGATGGTGCCGACCTCCAGCGCCGTGGGCGGCAGGACCTCGAGCAGGTCGGCGTGGCCGACGAGCCCGCCGACGTGCACGCGTCGATGCTCGAGGTAGCTCGCCAGCACGGGGTTGGCCTCGCCGTGCTCGAAGAGCAGCGCCTCGCCCGCCTCCTCCGTCTCGTAGACCATCGGCAAGGCCCCGTGGGCGCGGAAGAGCTCGACCAGGCGCCGCAGCTCGGGCCTGGCGAGCGCGTTGCGGCTGAGCAGGCCGTGGCCGCGGCCGCCATCGACCACCGCGCCGTTGAGCAGGACCTGGGGCAGGTCGTCCGGCTGCCAGCCGCTGCGCTCGAGCAGGCGGCCGAGCGACAGGCGGTTGCGCCCGGTGCAGATCGCCACCACGTGGCCGGCTGCGCGCACCGCCTCCAGCGCGGCGAGTTCGCGCGGGCGCAGGCGGTCCTCGGTCTCGGTGTCGAGCAGGGTGCCGTCCATGTCGACGGCCACCAGCAGGCGCGCCGCGGCCGGCCGCACTGCCTGGTTGCCGTTGCTCGGTTGGTCCATCGGCGACGTCCGCTCGTTGATCATCTGATCGAGACGCTACACGGGCATCAACATAGGCGCTGGCAACGATCCTGGCCAGGACGGGGGTTCAACGGCCATAAGCCTTCCAGAGGGCCGAGACGTCGAAATCCGCGGGGCGGGTCCAGTGGCGGCAATGACGGCTCATGGCCAGGACGACCGGCCTGTTGCCGCCATCCATCTTGCCGGTGCGCAGGTCCAGTTCGCCGAACAAACGGCGCCCCGATCGGTTGGTGCTGTTGCCGATGGCCAGCAGTTCGCCGTCGACACGCCCGACGGCGAAACCCTCGGAGGCGCCGTCGTCGAGCGCGCTGCCGAGCAGGCGGTCGAGCCAGGCATGCACGTCGAGGATCAGCCAGCCGGAAGCGATCTGGTAGATCGTCAGGTCGGTGACGGTCCAGCGTTGAGGGGGCAGGTCGGGATCATCCGCGAGCACGAGCTGCCGCGTGCCCGGCTGCCATTCGTTCAGGACCAGCGGCCCCCGACAGCTCAACTTGCCCGGGCGGTAACCGAGGAATCGGAACGGCATGGGCATCTCGACGCGTTCGACCACGAGTTCGATCACCCAGCGCCGCCGGTTGGTCACGCCGCGCACGGGCCGCTGCTCTCCCGCCGGCACCGCTTCACGCGACAGCGTCGTCAAGACGTCGGCAAGCGGGAACACCGACGCCGGCCGCCGCCCGGCGCCGAACGCGGTCACGTCCGCGGCGGTCCAGGTGCCGAGGCTGTCACGCGCCGTCATGGCGAAGACGAAGGCGAAGAACGGCTCGCTCACCTCGTCGTGTTCGGCCACGCCCGCGCCCGGCCTCCCCGGCGAGATGGCCGGCACCGCGGCGTGGGCGACCCCGACCACCATGAACAACAGCACCGCCGACAAGGCCGCCGGTCGCATGTCAGCCGACCACCGTCAGGTCGTCGAACCAGAACGCGT
>CAZVWL010000400.1:0-1593 GCA_964630845.1 uncultured Fibrobacteraceae bacterium | reverse complement strand
CCAGGTTCGAAGTCCTCCGTCAGCGCTCGGCCGCCGCCGCCGCGACCGTCAACCGGTAGGCCTCGCCCCGCCGGAACAGCTCCCGCCGCTGCTGCAGGGCCTCGACCACCTCCGGCGGCGTGCGCGCGTCCGCGTTGACCCGCGCCAGCACCGTGTCCATGAGCTGGGCGGCCTTGTCGAACCGGCCGACCGCCGCGAGGGCCGTCGCCCGCACGTCGAGCACCTGGGGGTCGTCGAGCGCGTCCAGGCCGGCCTCGGTGAGCAGCGACAACGCCGCCTCGCCGTCGCGCACCGAATCGTCGGGCACGGTCGCCAGCAGCCAGGCCAGGCCGAGCCGGGCGCCGGGATCCTCGGGCGCGGCGGCGATCGCGCGCTCGTGGCGCTCCACGGCGCCGCGCCAGTCGGACTGGCTCGCGAGGTGGTGTGCGAGCTGCACCTGGGCGATGGCTACCGGGTCGACCGGCGGCATGGGCAGACCCAGGTAACGCCCGCCGACGTGGTCGCCCAGCAGCGTGCCGATCACCATGTGGCCGACCTCGGTCGGGTGGATGCCGTCGCGTTGCAGGAGCAGCCGCGGCGCGGTGACGCGCCGGAAGATCGTGGCGAGGTCGAAGACCTCGGCGCCGTCGTGGCCCTGCAGCCCGCGCACCACGTCGAGGTACTGGCCGTGCAACAGCTCCGGCTGGTCGCCCGCCACGATGTTCCCGTTCGCCAGGAACCGTTCGATATTCTCGGCCGTGAAGTTGAACGGCGCGGTGAGCAGCAGGGTGCGGCCGCCGCGCGCGGACACGAGCGCGGCGATCTGTTGCAGGTTGTCACGGTATTCGGCGAGGTCGACCCGCAAGGGCGGCGGCTGCTCGAAGCGGTGCAGCAACCGCAGCAGGCGGGGACGGTCGGGCGCCATGTAGCGCGCGTACTGGCGGTCGGTCATGCCGGTGGAACGCCAGTGGTCGTTCCAGCCGAAGTAGACGACCACGAGGTCGGGCTGGTACGCGAGCAATTGCATGCGGAGCCAGGCCAGCCCCTGATGGGACGTGTAGCCGGGCAGGCTCGCGTTGAAGACCTCGACGCGGCGTGGGTCGAGCGCCTGTTCGAGCACCACGGAGTATGGCGCGCCGTCGCCCGACAGGCGCGTGCACGAGTCGCCGAGGCAGAGGATGCGGAAGCGGGTGGTCTTCGGCGGTGTCGGGTCGTCGACGTGCACGATGCGCCACTGGTGTTCGAGCGCGGGGTAGGGGCCGTCGGCCTGGCGCCAGAACAGGCGGGGGTGCGGCACGAAGTGGCCGGCTTCCACCAGGGCGCCGGTGTGCTGGTCGAAGTGCAGGCGCGGCTGCACGGTGCCGTAGCCGACGAGGCGTAGCATGCCCTCGGCCAGCAACAGGGCCAGCAGCACGCCGAACAATGCGAGGGCGGCCTTCTTCATCCTGGTCGCCTCGTCGAGGGATGGCGTGGGCGCAGTCGCTGCCGCGGCGGGGGCAGCGGAGCGGGCGAGTCGTGATTGTACCCAGGCGGGTGTGATGAGGTCAACCCTGCCGGCAATTTGACACCACCGCCCCCGCTTGCTAGCCTGCCGGTTCGCCGCCCCCAATCGCC
>CAZVWL010000399.1:0-1603 GCA_964630845.1 uncultured Fibrobacteraceae bacterium | reverse complement strand
CAGGCGTCGGCGACGGTCAGCAACCAGCGGCGTCGCCACGCGCCGGCCACGGCGGCGCGGCGGCGGCGGGGCAACGAACTCACCTCGTGGCTGCTGAGGATCAGCCGCGGTCGCGCCGCGTTCGGCGGCCGCGCATCGCGCCAGCGCCGCAGTCGGCGCAACAGGTACGCGAGCTGCAGGTATTCGACCTGGATCACGTCGGGATGCAGCGCCTCGGCGGCCTCGATCACGGCGCGTTCGAGCGCCGCGTGGCGGTACTTGCTGGCGTACATGGGGTATCGGTCGCGCGCGACGCGTGCCAGCGCGACGAGGCGTCCGGCGACGAGCGCGAGCCGCGCCGGGCCGCTGGCCTGACGGTCCAGGAAAGGGACCGTGCGCAGCGCGAAACCCTGGGTGGCCGTGGCGGCGACATGCCGCTCCTCGCCCGGCCGCAGGAGGCTGATCACGGTGCAATCGAGGCGGCGGGAGAGGGCCGATGCCTGCCCGCGGATGGCCTGGCCGCCGCCGTGCGCAACCTCGGGATGAGGTAGGTACGGGGTCACCAGCAGGACCCGCATCAGCGGATCACGTAGCCGCGCGCGACGGCCAGCTCCTCCTTGACGCGTTCCATCTCCACCTCCCATTCGGTGGAGCCTTCCTCGACGCGCGCGCGGTGCTTGCGGATCCAGGCGGCGGCTTCCTCGTCGATCTCGTCCTCGATGCGCAGGTCTCTCAGCAGCAGGTTCTCGAGCAGGAACACGAAGCGGTCCTCGTCCAGCTCGAGGTCCACGAGTTCCTCGTCGAGCAGCGCGTTGGCGATCTCGCGGGCGATGACGGCGATACGTTCCTCGGACAGGCGCATGGTCGGCCTTTCTCGACGTTGGTGACGCTCAGAGCGTGAACCCGCGCTTGCGGGCGACCTCGCGCTTGAAGCGGCGGCGCAGGTCCGCCACGTCCATCTCCATCCCCTGGATCTCCGCCTTGTGCCGGGTCAGGAGCTGCTCGACCTCGGCGTCGATATCCTCCTCGGCCCGCATGTTGGCGAAGATGGTGTCGGCCACCGTCTTCCAGACGGTCTCCACGTTGCTGCCGAGGTGGATCAGGTCGCTGTCCTGCATCAGGCCCAGGACCCGGTCCGCCAGGTACTCGATCTTGCGCGACGAGAGCCTCAACGCCATGCTCCTTGGAGGGCGGGTAGGGATCACGGCGACCATTGAACGGCGAATACCACGTCTTGGCAAGTCAAAAGCCCGCGCCTACACTACGCGCTCCGGCCCGCGCCGGCGATCGGCAAGGTCCGGGAACCGGCGGCCGTCACCGGGCGTAAACATGGGATCGACCCCGCCGCGGGCAGGAACCCGGGCGGGGGCGTCCGATCCGCAGCAGAGCAAAGCGAGGTGCAAGTTGGAGCGAACGCTGGACCAGGGGCAGGCCGAGGCGGTCGCCGCCCGTCTCGGGCGCGTGCTGGACGAAGCGGGGCGGGTGATCGTCGGCCAGAAGGACATGCTCGAGGGGCTGCTGCTCGGGCTGGTCGCCGACGGTCACGTGCTGCTGGAGGGCGTGCCCGGCCTCGCCAAGACGCTCGCGGTGCGCACCCTCGCGCAGACGATCAAGGCCGGGTTCC
>CAZVWL010000398.1:0-1628 GCA_964630845.1 uncultured Fibrobacteraceae bacterium | reverse complement strand
GCCCCGAACCCGATCGGCACCAGCAGCAACGGTTCGTAGTTGCGCGTGATCGCCAGGTAGATCAGCACACCCGCCACCACGAACATGACCAGGTTCTGCCAGGTCAGGGCCACGAACCCGGAATCGGCGAGCAAGCGGCTCCAGGCTTCCATGTCAGGCCCCGATGGTCAGGATGGGACGCGCCGCCGACACCTCGCTGCCGAGGTCCGCGTGCACGGCCACGACCCGGCCCGCGACCGGCGACCGCACGTCGTGCTTGGCCTTCATCGCCTCCACCGCCGCCACCACCTGCCCGTCGCTCACCGCATCGCCGACCTTCACGTTGATCTCGACCAGTTCGACCTTGCCCTCGAACGGCGAATACACCGGCGTGGACGCGGCGCTCGACGTGGTGGCCGCGCTCGCCGCGGCCGGCGTGTCGGCCCCCGCCGCCTCGTGCGCCGGCGCACCGGCGTCGCCGGCCACCGGCGGCTCGAGCGTGATGCGGAAGGTGCGCGTGCGGTCCCCCTCGACGACCGTGCAGCGCGTGGTGACCGGCCCGCTGAAGGTCGCGGCCGCCAGCGGTGTCGGCGCGGGCTGCGCTTCCGGCGCCTTGTCGGCCGGCTTCTTCTTCAGCGGCAGCACCACGCGGCCCTTGCCCTCCAAAAACCGGATGCCCTCGTTGAGGTTCATGTTCTTGCCCGGCACGATGGCGGACGCCACCAGGAACACGTTCTCCTCGCTCAACTCCAGGCCGCGTTCGACCAGCGCCTCGGTCGCCAGCGCCACGCTGTCGGGCGCCTCGGCGAGCGGGTCGCCGTCGAAGGGCTCGAGCGAGAGTTGCTCGGCGGCGATCCTCACGACGTCCGGATCGGGATCCAGCGGCGGCCGGCCGAAGTAGCCGAGCACCGAGCGGCCGAAGCCGGCGTCGATCTTCTGCCAGCGACCATGCAGCACGTTGTTGAACGCCTGCAGCCAGTACTGCTGGCTGCCGGGGGTCACGCTGGTCCAGGCGCCGCCGGCCCGCACGACGACCGGGAACTCCGCCAGCACGTCGCTGTACCGGTGCAGGATGCCCGCCTCGGCCATCATGTGCACGTTGGGCCCGATGGCCCCGCCGGGCATGGGGAAGTTGACCACGCGCGCATCGGCGGCCAGGGTGATCTCGCTGAACTCGTAATCGGCGAGCCCCTCGGTCAGGACGGCCTCGATCTCCTCCATCTTCGAGTGGTCGATGTCCAGCTCGAATCCGGTACCCTTGAGCGCGTGCCACATCGAGCGCACGTCCGGTTGCACCGTGCCCGAGGCCATGGGCCGCAGGCTGAGGTCGACGCCGTCGACCCCGCCCGCGATGCCGGCCATGTAGCAGGCGACGGCCATCGAAGCGGTGTCGTGCGTGTGCTGGATGAGCGGCACCTCGGGCGGCAGGATCCGCTTGAGTCCCTGCGCGGTGAGGTAGCAGGTGCGGGGATCGGTGGTCCCGGAGGCGTCCTTCATGCAGACCGAGTCGACGCGCACCCCCGCTTCGAGCACCCGCTTGACGACGTCCACGTAGAACTCGGGCGTGTGCACGCGGTCCGACCGGTACGGCAACCCCATCATCGCCACGCAGAGCTGGTGGTGCATGCCCGCGTCGATGATCGGCTGGG
>CAZVWL010000397.1:0-1640 GCA_964630845.1 uncultured Fibrobacteraceae bacterium | reverse complement strand
GATCGACCCGACCGCCGGTCCCGGCTCGCGCGTCGACGTGGTCGTCTCCAGCCTCGGCGACGCCTCCAGCCTCGAGGGCGGCACGCTGATCATGACCCCGTTGCGCGCCGTGGACGGCACCGTCGTGCTGGTGGCGCAGGGGGCGGTCTCGATCGGCGGCTTCAACATCAAGAGCGGGGCGAACAACAGCTTCCGCAAGAACCACGCGACGGTGGGCACGATTCCCAACGGCGGCACCATCCGGCAGCCGCTCGTGGGCCGCTATGTGGTGGACGGCACGGTCACCTGGCTGCTGCACAACGCCGATTTCGGCACGGCCGCGGCCGTGGCCGGCGCCGTGGACGCGGTCTTCGGCAAGGGCTGCGCCGAGCCGCTGGACGCGCACCGCGTGCGGGTGCGCATCCCGGACGAGCACGTGCCGCAGCCGGTGGGCTTCATCGCCCGCATGGGCGAACTGCTGGCCGTCAGCGACGCCCCGGCGCGCGTGGTGATCAACGAGCGCACGGGCACGATCATCGTGGGGCAGAACGTGATCCTGAAGGAGGCGGCGGTCGCGCACGGCAACCTGAAGGTCGAGGTCAAGACCTTCTACGACGTCTCCCAGCCGGCGCCGCTGAGCCGCACGGGCCAGACCGTGGTCACGCCGGACGTCAACACCAAGGTGCACGATCAGGAAGCGCACGTCCTGCGCGTGCCGGAAACCAGCACCGTGGCCGACGTGGTCGGGGTCCTGAACGACATCGGCGCCAGCCCGCGCGACATCATCGCCATCCTGCAGGCCTTGAAGCGCGCCGGCGCCCTGCAGGCCGACCTCGTGATCATGTAGGGAGCCGCCGTGGACCTGCCCGGACCCGCCTCGCCGCTCGCCGACCTCGCGCTGGTCCAGCGCGACGTGGCCAGGGCTCGCGACGCGGCGGCGCCGTCGCGAACGGCCGGCGAGGGCGATGCCGAGCGGTTGCGCGAGGTCGCCGGGCAATTCGAGGCCCTGTTCTACAACCAGCTGCTGCGCGCGATGCGCGCGACCATCCCGGAGAACGGATTCTGGGGCCAGGGGGAGGCCACCAAGATCTATCGCCAGATGCACGACCAGGCGCTCGCCGAACGGGTCGCCCGTGGAGGCAACCTCGGCATCGCCGACATGATCGTCCGCCAGATGCAGCCCGCCGCGTCCGGTGAACCTGCCGAGCTGTCGCTGCGCCGTCCGGCGCGGGACGGGCTCGGGCCGGACCCGCGCGGGGTGGCTGCTTACCGGCGGCAGGCCCGGCCTCCGCTGACGGTGGCGCCCCTCGACCGGTTGCATCGCCTGGCGGCCCAGGTCGGCGGCGCGACGGCCGACACCCTCGGCCGCTGGCACCAGGAGCTCGGAGACGCCGCGGCGGCCAGCGGCCTCGACCCCGCGCTGGTGCTGGCCGTGGTGGTCAGGGAGTCCGGCGGAAATTCGCAGGCGGTCTCGCACCGCGGCGCGGTCGGGCTGATGCAGCTGATGCCGGGCACCGCGGGCGACCTGGGCGTGACCGACGCGACCGACCCCCGGCAGAACCTGCACGGCGGGGCCCGTTACCTGGCGGCGATGCTCCGCCGGTACGATGGCGACCTCGACCTCGCCCTCGCGGCCTACAACGCCGGGCCGGGCACCGTGG
>CAZVWL010000396.1:0-1656 GCA_964630845.1 uncultured Fibrobacteraceae bacterium | reverse complement strand
GTCGAGGGACTTGAAGGCGCGCGGCTTCCGCTTCGTCGGCTCGACCATTGTCTACGCCCACATGCAGGCGGTAGGCATGGTCGACGACCATCTGGTATCGTGTTTCCGCCATCGCCCGCTGGCACGACGCCGACAAGGATGACATCCATGGCTTTCGCTTCCACGCCAGCACCGCCCTATTACGCCGTCATCTTCGCCTCGCAACGCATGGCCGGCGACAACGGCTACGCCGCCATGGCGGAACACATGGAATCGCTGGCCGCGCAGCAGCCCGGCTTCCTCGGCATCGAGAGCGTGCGCGACGCCGACGGCCTCGGCATCACGGTGTCGTATTGGGAAAGTCTCGAGGCGATCCGCGCCTGGAAGGAGCAGGCCGAGCACCGCACGGCGCAGCGGCTCGGCCGGGAACGTTGGTACCGGAGCTATCGTCTGCGCATCAGCAGAGTGGAACGCGATTACGGTTTTACACGCGAGGAAAACACATGAAACCGATCACGGTGACGGCCGTGTTGCTGTTCGGTATCGGCGCCGCGACGGCGCACGCCGACTGGCTCGGGCCGGAGGGCAAGGATGTCGACCGCTACGCGCCGCGCAGCCTGGAAAAGATCCTCGCCGCCCACCCGCTCGGCGAGAACGAGGACCTCAAGGTCACGCCGCTGTACGAAAACCCGCGCAGCAAGCACGTGCTGGTACAGGTGCGCACCGGCGAGCCGCCGCACATCCACGCCGATTCGGACATCACCGTGTGGCTGCTGCGCGGCAACGGCGTGCTGCACGTCGCCGGGCGCGAACACCCGGTCAAGGCCGGCGACGTGATCCACGTCCCGCGCGACACGGTGCACTACTACGTCAACCGCGGACTCGAGATCGGCGCCGCGCTCGTGGTCTACAGCCCGGCGCCCGGGCCAGACGACCGGGTGCTGATCCGCACGAAATAATTTTCAGGCCGCCGGCTCCGGCGGCAGTAGCCCGAGCCAGACGCGCGCGTCCGCGCCGCCGACCACGAACCAGGGATTGTGCAGGTCGGGCTTGTTGTACGTCAGCGGCCGGCCGTGCCGGTCGAGCACCTGTCCGCCGGCCTCCTCGACGATGCACTGCGCTGCGGCCGTGTCCCACTCCATGGTCGGTCCGAGGCGCGGATAGACGTCGGCCGCGCCCTCGGCGACCAGGCAGAACTTCAGGCTCGAGCCCATGCTCACGGTGGTGTGCGGGCCGAGGCGCGCCAGGAACGCCGCCAGGTGCGCCCCGGCGTGCGAGCGGCTGGCAGCGACCACCGGCTTGCCGTCGGGGTGCGGCCGGACGCGCAGCGCGCGCGGCGGCTCGGTGCCCTTGTGCTTGAACGCGCCGCGCCCGCGGCAGGCGTAGTAGGCCATGCCCAGCACCGGCACGTACACCACGCCCAGCACCGGCCGGCCGCGCTCGATCAGCGCGATGTTGACCGTGAACTCGCCGTTGCGGTTGACGAACTCCTTGGTGCCGTCCAGGGGGTCGACCAGCCAGAAGCGTTCCCAGGCGGCGCGGGTCTGGTACGGCGCGGCCGCCGCTTCCTCGGACAGCAGCGGAACGCCGGGCGCGAGTTCGGGTAGCCCGGCAGCAAGCAGCTCATGCGCCGCGCGGTCGGCCTGGGTGAGCGGCGAGCTGTCGGCCTTCTCGGCC
>CAZVWL010000395.1:0-1665 GCA_964630845.1 uncultured Fibrobacteraceae bacterium | reverse complement strand
AGCAGTGCAACGGGAGCATGAGCGCCCCACCGAACGCGCTCTGCAGCGTGCGCTCGCCGGGGCCGCCGGAGCCGTCGTCCCACAGGTACTGGTAGTTGACGTACTCGTCCTCTTCCATGCCGCCCTGGGCGGCCAAGCACTTGTTCAGGGCATCGCGCATGCGGCGGCCCGTCCAGCCGTAGCCCTCGTTCTCGTCCTTGCAGTCGCCGATCCAGCGGCCCGAGAACGTCGCGGTGTCCACGCGGACGAACGCCGTGCAATGGGTCAGGGCTGTTGAGCCGCCCATGGTCGAGTAGTCCTCGTCCGTGTGGGACATGGGCGGATAGGCGGTAAGGTCGATGCCTCGCCGGTTGCCGGTCAAGAGGTCGGCGGTCTCCGCTGTGTTGAGCCGGGCGCTTGAGCTGGCGAAGAAGTAGGGGAACGACTCGGGCAACGATGCCCGCTCCATGGATGGTCCCCATCCCATGTGGCAGTAGATCCCCGCCGCGCGCTCAACGACGACGGTGATGTGGTCGTTGCCGTCGTCGAAGAAGTGGTACGCCGAGATCTGTCCCTGCGGCAGGTTCATGCCGCAGCCGGAGGTGGTCAGGTCGTAGGGCCGCGTGGGGCCGCCCGCTTGGGCTTGCCACTCGGCCTCGCTGTCCCACCCCGTCCCCAAGTAGAGGCCGATCCCGTAGCCGCCGTCGCCCAGATCGTGGTAGGTGCTCAGGCCGCGCTTCCAGAGCCGCTCGTTCTCCGCGGCGCGAAGGTTCACGTGCAGGCTGCCGGCCTTCACCAGGTGGGCCCGCCAGCCGGTGCCTTCCTGCTCGGACTGGTTCACGGTCCAGCCCTGGGCCATGAGCCAGGCCACAAGCGTCTGCAGGAGGTTGGTGGGTGAACTGGCGATTCCGGTCTGGTAGGAGGCGGCCATCAGTCCAACCTCACGGCGCAGAAGTCGTCTCGGTCGTTGCGGAACACGTTAGGGACGACGATCCAATCGACCGCGCCTTGGCGGATCAGGGTCTCGGCGCTCAGGTCCTGGCCCGTGATCAGGGCGATGCCGGGTAGCTGGCCAGGCGTGTTGTAGCCGTTGCCCACATCGCCGAGCATGACCATCACCGGCCACAGGTCGTAGGTGGCCCCTGGCCCGGGGTCGAGTTCGGACAGGCCGCATCGCGTGGGCCAGATGATGTGGTAGTAGATCTGCGGGGTGGACGTGATCGCATCGGAGAGTGAGCCCTCGACCGCCTTCCACCCGCCGTCCAGATTGCGGACGCGTAGCTGCGTGTCCCAGGGATCGCGCTCGCCAGTGCCGACCGGCGCACCTCCCACGTCAGCGTGAGTGAAGATGCGATGGCGGTTGTCGGACAGAGACCACCGATAGTCGGTGTCGTTCCAGGCGGAGAACTCCCCGTGGGACATCGAGCCGCCCAGGACCAGCGGATACGGCCACTGGCCCGGGGAGTAGTAGGGCTCGAGCAGGCCGAAGACCGCGATCTCGTACTGGGTGGAGATCTTGGCGATCACCACGGCGCGGCGGCCGTCGCAGACGAACCAGTAGGGGATCGCGGCGTTCCACAGGGGCAGGTAGAGGTTCCCCTGGAAGCCCACCTGCTGATAGAACGTCGAGCCTGCGAGCCAGCCGTCCATGCCGGCGATCTCCCAGTCGTAGTAGTCGGCGTCCTG
>CAZVWL010000394.1:0-1674 GCA_964630845.1 uncultured Fibrobacteraceae bacterium | reverse complement strand
CATGCCCCCGAAGGGGCAAGCGAGGGGCCCGTTACATTCTTCGCGGAATAACTCACGAAGCCAGCGGCGTCAGGGGCCAGAAGATCGGGATCAGCACCGTCGCCAGGATCCAGAAGATCAGGTTCAACGGGCCGCCGATGCGCACGAAGTCCTTGAAGCGGTACTGGCCGACACCGTAGATCATCGTGTTGGTCTGGTAACCGACCGGGGTCATGAAGCTCGCCGAGGCGGCGAACGTGACGGCCATCAAGAGCGGTCGCGGGTCGATGTTCATCAGCTGGGCGGCGCCGATCGCGATCGGGGCGAGCAGGACGGCGGTCGCGTTGTTGGACATCGCCTCGGTCATCAGCGATGTCGCCAGATACAGCGCTGAGATCACCGCCACCGGCCCGAGCGTGGCCGCGGTCCGGATCAGCATCTCCGACAGCAGCAGGGCGGCGCCGCTGTTCTCGAGCGCCACGCCGAGGCTCAGCGCGCCGGCCAAGAGGAAGATCACCTTCCAGTCGATCGCCTGGTACGCCTCTTCGGGCTGCAGGCAGCCGGTCAGCACCAGGATCACCGCGCCGGCCACGGCGCCCACGAGGATGGGCAGCACGCCGAGGGCCGCGGTGACGACCACGGCGGCCACGACCGCCACGGCGACCAGCGCGCGCTCGCGCCGGAAGTTCGCGAAGGCGACCTCGCTGACCATCACGAACGCCTCGTGACCGCGGATCAGGTCGAGGTGGTCGGTGCGGGCCTCGATCAAGAGCACGTCGCCGCCGAGCAGGACCGTGTTGCCGAGCTTCTCGTGCAGCACGGAGCCGCGGTGGCGGAGCGCCAGCACGTTGGCGCCGAACACGTTGCGGAAATTGGCGGACTTGAGCGTCTCGCCGACGAGCATCGAGCCCGGCGCGACGACCGCCTCCACGAGCACGGTCTCGGCGGTCTCCATGTCCGCGTCCTTCAGCTTGCGCGGCTTCAGGCGGATGCCCTGGCGCTCGGCGAGCGACTGGATGCGGTCCACGTCGCACACCACGCGCAGCGTGTCGCCAGCCTGCAAGACCGTCCGCGCGTGCGGGACGAAGATGCGGTGACCGGCGCGGTTGATCTCGAGGATCTCGACGCCCACCTCGCGCACCAGCGGGCTCTCGGCGAGCGCGAAGCCGATGGAGCAGGCGTCGTCGAGCAGCTCGACCTCGGTCATGTAGCGCCCCATGCCGTACTCGCGCGTGAGGTCCTGCACCGCGCGGCGGTCGGGGATCCAACGCACGACCAGCAGCATGTACGCCGTGCCCACGGCGAAGAGCACCAGGCCGAACCGCGTGAACTCGAACATGTGGAACGGCTCGTAACCGCTGCGCGCGGCCACGGCGCTGACCAGCAGGTTGGTCGAGGTGCCGATCAGCGTGCAGACGCCGCCGAACATCGAGGCGAACGAGAGCGGCATCAGGAGCTTCGAAGGACTGATGCGAACCGTCGCGGCGACCGACAGGACGATCGGCATGAAGATGGCCACGACCGGCGTGTTGTTCATAAAGGCCGACAGCAAGCCGACGCTCGCCATCATGATCACCAGGCCGGCCCAGACGTTGCGCTGGAAGACCCAGGCCGAGGCGCGGCCGAGCATGGCGACGGCGCCGGTGCGATAGAGCGCCGCCGAGATGATGAACATCGCCGCCACGGTGACCGTGG
>CAZVWL010000393.1:0-1676 GCA_964630845.1 uncultured Fibrobacteraceae bacterium | reverse complement strand
CTCCGCAGCCCCACAGGTCTCGGTGCCGAGAATCCCGTCGATCACGACCCGCAGACCGCAGGCCTGCAGCGCACGCTGGAGGCAGGTGACAGCCGTCTTGTTGCCGAGGTTGACGGCCAGATCGAAGACCTTGATGGCGATCGCCTCTGGCAGGAACTCGTACCGATGCCCGCGCCAGTAGCGCTCCCAGTAGACCTCGATCGCCTGCGTACGAGTGAGGCTCGCCACGTCCAGGTCCGGGTTCCAACGCTGGGCAATCCCGAACTTGGTCGGCCCGCCCCGATCGACTGGGTTGTCGGTGTAGGTGTCACCCTCGTGCTCGAGGACGACTTCGATCGCCCGGTCGAAGAGTTCTCTGCTGGCCACGTCAGGCCTCCCTTCGGGCTAGCTCGAGGCGCAGCGCCCCGAGGATGTCGCACAACCGTTGGCTGCGGTCCTTCATGTCCGTCTCGATCTCCTTCTGCGTCTCGTTGAGCCGTTCCATCCCGCTGCGGATCTGGATCAGGACCTCGTGGACGTCGTCGAGCGAGTGTCGGCCCGGCGCGAGTGGACAGACGACCTTGAGCTCCTCGAAGGCGACCTTCGTCCCGTTGCTGCCGTTACGCCGCCACAGCTGGTTTCGGGCGAGGTCGATCGCCTGGACGGCGAGCTTCACCGCCATCATCGTCGCCATCAGCCCAAGCCCACCGAGTCCGAAGCTGCGGGCGATCTCGAAGGTTTCGTTCATGCGGGTGCTCCTGCGGCCTCAGGCCGTGGTCTTGGTGACGTCCACCACCAGTTGGATGGTGCCCTTCTCGATGGTGTAGACCTTCCCGGTGGTGAGCCGGATCTGGATGTCGTGGACCAGGCGCCTGGTGCCCAGACTCGCCGTGTCTTCCGGTGTGAGATCGAATCGGAGATCGCCGTCGACATGGGGGCCGCCGGCCGTGACGACTTGGCCTGCCCCTGGCACGTTGGCCGTGGTGATCCGCTTCTGCAGCCGGGCCTCATCGTCCGGCTGGGCCGGGTGGCGCTTGATCGTCAGCCAGGCGACCTCGATGGGGGCCACGAGTTCGGTGACGGCCCTGCGGATCTCCAGGTCATCCCCGACCACGAACCCCGTGATGGCAGCGGTGAGGTCTGACATCAGCTCGGCCTCCTTGCTCTCCTGGTGCCGGCGTGGACCCAGGCGACCGATCGGGTTGCCGCATGCGCCGCGCGGACGGATCGCGATGCCTGGTGACGCGCGGGCGGAACGGTGTGGCCTGCCCCGACGCTGCACGTCGCCTGACCGTGGCCCGTGGCCACCGCGGCGACGGACGCGAGGATCATGGTGATTAAGTCAGCGAACCCGAGCCCGGTCGCCGTCGCCGAACCGGAGAGTTCCACGACGGCCGATCCTTGGGCTGCTCCGAATCCGGTGGCGATAGCCTCTGCGGGGATGGCCAAGCGGGCCGTTGCCAGCGAGTAGCCGTGGCCCGTGGTCCCCGACGAGGCCTGGCTGATGGCCGTCGCGAACGCCTGGGCAGATCCGTATCCCGTACTCAGCGCGACCACCTGGCCGAGGAGGCTGGCAGAGGCCGTAACGGACCCTCTGCCGGTCGCGACAGCGGCACCCGGGGCGCGAACTCCACCGACCGCGTGACTCGAGCCGAGCCCGGTCACCTGCACCGAAACCGGAAGGACCAGGCGAGAAG
>CAZVWL010000392.1:0-1680 GCA_964630845.1 uncultured Fibrobacteraceae bacterium | reverse complement strand
ATGGACCTCTGGGGCGCCCCGCGCAACGCCGGCCGCTTCGTCTTCGACGTGGTCGCCTCGCTGGATGCCAGCGGGTTCGACTGGGGCCGCTACGACAACGACGGCCCTGACGGCATCCCCAACAGCGGCGACGACGACGGCTGGGTGGACGGGCTGGTGATCGTGCACGCCGGCATCGGCGGCGAGTGCGGATCGGCCGATTTCTGGAGCCACGCCTACTCGCTCGCCGGCTGGGGCTACGGGACCTACCAGACGCGCACCACGCGGCCGGGCGGCGGCGTGGTCCGGGTCAACGACTACATCTTGGTGCCCGAACGATCCTGCAGCGGCGGGGTGATCGAGATCGGCATGATCTGCCACGAGTACGGGCATCTGCTCGGCCTGCCCGATCTGTACGACACCGTCGGCGGCCGGGCCGGCTGCGGCGGCTGGTGCCTGATGGGCACCGGTGGTTGGGGCGGATCCGGCCAGACGCCGGCCCAGCCGTCGCTCCCGGGCGCCTGGAGCCGGCGGGAGCTGGGCTGGGCGGGCGAACACGTCGTGCGTCAGGACGGCGCCGCCGCCGTGCCGGCGATCGACCGCCTCGACCAGGTGTTGGCCGTGCGCGACCCGCTGATGCCCGGCGGCGAGGTCTTCCTGGTGGAGAACCTCCGTCGCGTGGGCTTCGACGCCTCGTTGCCGGCCGCCGGCTTGCTCGTGTGGCACGTCGACGGCGGCGTGCTGGACCAGGCGCGCCCGCTGAACCGCGTCAACGCCGGCCCCATCATGGGCGTGGCGCTGGAACAGGCGGACGGGCTGGATCACCTCGCGCGCGTCACCGGCGGCAACCGCGGCGACGCCGGCGATCCGTGGCCCGGCGCCACCGGCTCGCGCCGCTTCGACGCGCTCAGCCAGCCGTCGAGCCAGGACAACGCCGGCCGCCTGACCCGGGTCGCCCTGCGCAACATCTCGCCGGCGGCCGATCCGATCACCGTCGACATCGTGATCGGCGTGCCCTGGCTCGACACCACCCCGCCCGCGGTGGCCGTCCTGTCGCCTGCCGGCGGCGAGGCCTGGACGCTCGGCGCCATGCAGACCGTCCTGTGGCAAGCGCACGACGAGAGCGGCGTGGTGGCGGTCGACCTCGAGCTGAGTCGCGACGGCGGCCTGTCGTACCCCGTGCGGCTGGCGCAAGGGCAAGCCAACACCGGCCTGTGGACCGGCAACCTGGGCGCCGTGCCCGGCGAGGCGAACCGGTTGCGGGTCCGCGCGCGCGATCCCGAGGGCAACGTGGGCGAGGCCACCAGCGGCCTCTTCGCCCTGGTCGACCGCTTCGCGCCGGGCATCGCGTTGGCCGCCGCCGTCACCGGCGGCCAGGCGCTCGACGTCGGCGCGCCGGTGGCGGTGTCGTGGCAGTCGGCCGACAACGTGGGCGTGGTTGCGGTCGATCTGGAGCTGAGCTGCGACGGCGGCGCCGGCTGGCAACCCACCGATCTGGTCGGTTTGCCGGCGGTCGGCCAGGCCGTCTGGACCGTGCCTGCGGTCGCCTGCGGCGCCGGCCTCCTGCGCGTGGTGGCGCGCGACGCCGCCGGCAACGCGGGCGTCGATCAGAGCGCCCCGTTCACGATCGGCGGCGCCACGACGTCGGTGCCCGACCAGGCGCGGCTGCAGCTCGGCCCGTGCCTCCCGGACCCCCTCAAC
>CAZVWL010000391.1:0-1684 GCA_964630845.1 uncultured Fibrobacteraceae bacterium | reverse complement strand
CGGCATCATGGTGATC
Source organism: uncultured Fibrobacteraceae bacterium (assembly GCA_964630845.1). Classification (GTDB taxonomy): domain Bacteria; phylum Krumholzibacteriota; class Krumholzibacteriia; order LZORAL124-64-63; family LZORAL124-64-63; genus Glo-17. The sequence continues at coordinate 1,668 of CAZVWL010000391.1, read as the reverse complement.
CCGGTGCGGGTGCCGCGCAGCGCCCTTGGTCCGGACGGGACGGGCCGGCTGATGCTCGAGGTCCAGATCGTCGACGAGTAGGCGGCCGTTGACCTCCGGGCGTCGCGCCGGTATGTTCCGGCCACGATGAACGATGCCACCGTCCACCAGCCCCACGGCCGCGCGCCGTCGCCGGTCGATCTTTTTGTCCGCGGCCGCGACGCCGAGACACGAGGCGACCTCGCCGCGGCCCGCGCCGACTACGAAGCGGCCGTCTCCCAGCGTGCCGAGGAACCGGACTGGCGCTACCGGCTGGGCTGCGTGTGCCTCAAGCAAGCGGCCTTCGCCGACGCGCTGACGCAGTTCCTGGCCGGCGTGCGCCTGCGCCCGCACGACGCGCGGATGCTGACCAACCTGGGCGTGGCCCTCGATCACCTCGGCCAGCGCGACGACGCGCTCGCCGCCTACCAGCGCGCGGCCAACCTCGCCGACGCGCCGGCGGCGGCGCACCACAACCTCGGCGCCTTGTACGCCGAGGCGGGGCGCACCGAGGACGCCATCCGCGCGTTCGGCGACGCCGTGCGCAAGGCGCCCGACGCCGAAGGCTACTGCAGCCTGGGGCTGGTGCTGCTGCAGGCCGGCGATCTGGTGCGGGCGTTCGACAGCTTCGAGCGGGCCGTGGCGTGTGACCGCCGGCACGTGCGGGGCCATTATCACGCGGCGGTCTGCCTGCTCAAGCGGGGTCGTTACCAGGAGGCCTTGCGCCGCTTCGACCTCGTGCTCGGCTTGAAACCCGAGCTGGTGCGGGCCCAGCTGCATCGCGGCATCTGCCTGCACAACCTGGAGCGTTTCCAGGATGCGCTCGCGGCGCTCACGCAGGCCGAGGCCGCGTTTCCCGAGGACGGTCGCGTGCACTTCCAGCTCGCCTTGACCTGCGACGCGCTCGGGCTCGCGACCGAGGCGCGCCGGCACTATCATCAGGCGCGGCTGCTGCGCGAAGCCAACCCGCCGGCCGACACGACCGCCTGAGCCAACCGGAAAGCGAGCGCGACCGATGCTGGAAGTCCTGTTGCTGGCCTTCGTCCAGGGTCTGACCGAGTTCCTGCCGGTGAGCAGCTCCGGCCACCTGGTGATCCTGCAGAGCTTGTTCGGAAGGCACGAAGGGGACCTCTTCCTGGATGTCGTGCTGCATTGCGGCACGCTCGGCTCGGTGCTGGTCGTCTACCGTCGCGAGCTGCTCAGGCTGTTGCGCCTGGACGCCCCGGCCCGTCGCTACGTGCTGGCGCTCGTGGTCGGCACGTTGCCGGCGGTGCTCGTCGGGCTGCTGTTGAAAGACCTCGTGGAGCACGCGTTCCACGCCCCGGTGTTCGCGGGCGTGGGCCTCCTGGTCACCGGCGTGGTGCTGCTGTCGACGCGGGGCGTGCGCGCCGCCGACGCCATGCCGGAGCCCTGGCAGCCGCGCGCGGTGCCGCTGGTCAAGGCGCTCGTGATCGGCTGCGCGCAGGCGATCGCGATCTGCCCCGGCATCAGCCGCAGCGGCAGCACGATCGCCGCCTCGCTCTGGCTACGGCTCGACCGTGCCGAAGCCGCGCGTTTCAGCTTCCTGCTCTCGGTCCCGGCGATCGCCGGCGCGCTGGTGCTGCACCTGGCCACCGACGACCTCGTGACCCGCACCAGCCCACTGGGTCT
>CAZVWL010000390.1:0-1706 GCA_964630845.1 uncultured Fibrobacteraceae bacterium | reverse complement strand
GCCTGTGCAGAGTCCAGCGCGAATCGCACTGGGGGTTCCGGCGGTGCCGGTCGCCTCATCATCACCTACGCGCGTACCCTGCCCGCCGCGCTGGCGGATTATCGCTTCGACGAGGCCGGCTGGAGCGGTGCGGCCAACGAGGTGATCGACAGCAACGGTGGCGCTACCACCTATCCCGGCATGGCGGCCAGCCTGTCAGCAACCGAGCCGACCACCGCGAACGCCTCGCCGCCAATCGCCGGCAGCCCGGGAACCTGCCGCTACGGCGTGTTCAATCGCGCCAACAAGGACTATGTCGCCCTGCCCGCGAGTTTCCCGAATCTCGGCACGAGCGGCAGCTTCAGCATCACGGCCTGGATCCGCACGACCAACAATACCCAGTCGGGCCAGCGCATCTTCCTCGACGACCAGAACAACAGCGGCGGCTACGGTTTCAGCCTGGGAGACGGCGGCACCGGGATGGTCCGCTTCTTCTCGCGCGGCACGCCCTCGGCCCTGATCCTCGATACCGGCAACGTCATCGCCAACAACACCTGGTATTTCGTCGCTGCCGTCGCGGATGTGCCGAACAAGACGAAGCGCATCCATGTCTTCGACACGACGGGCGCGCTGAAGGCGAGCGTGCGGGCCGTCTGGACGGAGGCGAGCTTCGGTTCGGACAACGGCCCGGCCTCCATCGGCGGCGAAACCAATGCCTCCGGAGAAGGCAGCAGCAGCTTTGGCTTCGCGGGCAATCTCGACGAAGTGCGGGCATACCAGTCCGCGCTGTCCACGGCCGAGGTGGCCGCCATTGCGATCCAGGGCCATGCCTGCGCGGGCGCCCTTGACCACTTGCGCATCGAGCATGCGGGAAGCGGAGTCACTTGCGCGCCGACGACGCTGACGCTCAAGGCCTGCGCCGATGCGGCCTGCGGCAGCTACTACACCGGTGGCGTGGCGGGCACGCTGACCGCGACGGGCGCCCCGACGGTGAACTGGACCGGCGGCGCGAACTTCAACATCGGCGCCGGGGGGACGGCCACCAAGAGCGCACAGGTAACCACCGCCGGAACGGTGACCTGGGGTGCGAGCGGCGTGGCGCCGGTGCCGACGAACGGCACGAGCTGTTACATCGGGGCGGCGAATTCATGCGGCTTCACGTCGAACACGGCCGGATTCCTCTTTGACGTGCCGCACCACTATTCCGATGTACAACAGGCCGTCACCGTGAGCGCCGTCAGACAGTCGGACAATAGCCTGGCTTGCACACCGGCCTTTGCCGGCGTCAGCAAGACGATCAGTTTCAACTGCGGTTACAGCGATCCGGCAAGCGGCACGCTGCCGGTCGCCGTCGGCGGAACGAGCATCGCCTGCGGTAGCGCCGGCGGTATCAGCCTCGCGTTTGACGCCGCCGGCGTTGCCAATACCACCGTACGCTACGCCGACGTCGGCCAGATGAGCCTGACGGCGAACTACGCAGGTAGCGGCGACGAAGCCGGCCTCCTCATGACGGGCAGCGATACCTTCATCGCCGCACCGGCGAGTTTCACGGTGACACCGGCAGGCCCCTACGTCGCCGGCACGCCCTTCACCGTCACGGTGGCGGCGAAGAACGCCAGCGGCGTTACCACGCCGAACTTTGGCGCGGAAAGCGCCACGGAAAACGTGGCGTTGGCGCACGTCCTGACCGGGCCGGCGGGTGGCAGCGATCCGGCGCTCGATGGCAC
>CAZVWL010000389.1:0-1709 GCA_964630845.1 uncultured Fibrobacteraceae bacterium | reverse complement strand
GGCCACGCCTCGGTCGCGCGCCGCGCGCACGAAGTCCTCGGCGCGCCACGGAGCCGGCAGCTCGAGCCACAAAAAGTATGAGCGCGCCGCCGTGCGCACGTGTTCGGCCGGCAACAGACGCCGGGCCAGACCCTGCCTCGCGGCGGCTTCTTCGCGCTTGCGCCCGGCGACGGCGTCCGCCGTGCCGTCGGCGATCCAGCGGACGGCGACCTCCAGGTTCAGCGTCGCGAGCGCCCACAGCGAGGCGTTGACCACGAAGGCCAGGCGTTCGACCAGGCCGGGCGGCGCCGCGAGGAAGGCCACGCGCAGGCCGCCGGCCAGCAGCTTCGAGGTGCTGGTGATGTAGACCGCGGCCTCGGGCACGATCGTCGCGAGCGGGCGCGCGCCCGGCGAATGCAACAACCCGTGCACGTCGTCCTCGATCACGGTCAGCCCCAGGCGGCGCGTGACCGCGGCGAGGTCGTCCCGGCGCCGACCGCTCATGGTGGCCGTCGTCGGGTTGTGCAAGGTGGGCATGCAGTAGACCACCCGGCCGCCGGTGCGTCCCGCTTCCCGCCGGAGCGCGTCGGGTCGCATGCCTTCGGCGTCGATCTCGACCGGAGCGAGCGTCAGGTTCAACAGCTGGGCGGCCGTCTTCAGCCCGGGATACGTGAGCGCTTCGGTCAACACGACGTCGCCCGGCCTGCACAAAGCTCCCAGGGCCACGGTGATCGCGTGCTGGGCGCCGGCCGTGATCACGACCTGGTCGGCGGACACGTCCAGGCCGTGGCGGGCGATCCAGGCGGCGCCGGCCTGGCGGTAGCGCTGGCCGCCGGCGGCGGTCGGGTAGGAGAGCAGCCCCGTGAGGTCCTGCTGCTTCAGGAGCTGGCGCAGCGCGCCGGCCAGATCGGGGTCGTCCGCGCCGAGCGACAGGTTCAGGGCGAGGTCGATCGTGGCGCCCACGCCGCCGGACGCCACGAGCAGGTCGCCGTGATCCTCCGGGTCGCAGACGAACGTGCCGCGGCCCACCTCGCCGCGCACCAGCCCGCGGCGCTGGGCCTCCGCGTAGGCCCGGCTGACCGTGCCGACGGTCACGCCGAGGCGCGAGGCGAGGTCGCGATGGGTGGGCAGGCGCTGGCCGGGGGCGAGCTTGCCGCGACCGAGGTCCTCGCCCAACACGTCGGCGATGGCCTGGTAGCGGGGGCCATCCCGGGTGGCGATGTCTGGTGCCCAGATTGTCATGATACAATCAAGATAATTGTATCGATTCAAGCCGTCAAGGTCGCGACATACGTCGACACGCCGGGTCCGCGGCCCTATCCTGGTGGGCGCATCCAGCGGCGTCCCGGACCTCCGCGAAACGGGGAAATCGGCCATGAGCGACAACCTGACGATCGGCGTGGCGAGCGAGATCGGCCGCCTGCGGGGCGTGATCCTGCACCGGCCCGGCCCCGAGGTCGCCCACATGACCCCCGCCACGGCCGAGCGCGCGCTCTACAGCGACATCCTGAACCTCGGCGTCGCGACCCAGGAGTACGCCCAGCTCGAGGGCGTCCTGAGCCGTTGGACCCGCACCTTCCAGGTGCGCGAACTGCTGGCGACGATCCTCGAGAGCAGCCTGGTGCGAGCCGCCTTGATCGAACGCGTCTGCAGCCGCGAGCAGGTCACCGAGCTGATCCCCATGCTGCAGGGCATGGACCCCGCCGAGCTGACGCGCGTGCTGATCGAGG
>CAZVWL010000388.1:0-1717 GCA_964630845.1 uncultured Fibrobacteraceae bacterium | reverse complement strand
CTGCTGGCTCTTGCGCGTGTGGCCGTCGTGCAGCTTCTTGACGGTGGCGCGCATCTCCGGCGAGAGCTTCATGATCTTCTGCTTCAGCTCCGGCTTGTAGTTCTGCATCATCTGCTGGATCGGATCGGCCGGCTTGCCGCCCGCCGCCGGGTCGGCCGCGGCCGCGCCCGTCGCCAGGACCAGCGCGACGCCGGTCAGCCAGAGATGCCTGGGGTTCCTCGTTTGCATGGGTTTTCTCCTCGCTTGGTTTCAGATCGACTGCCTGTTCCGTCGCCCGACGGGCGACTCAGAATCGGAACGTCACCCCGCCGAGCCAGGTGCGGTCGGTCTCCGCCCGGCTGATGCCTTTCTTGTAACCGAGGTCGAGGTCGAGCCGTTTGCGCACCGAATAGATGGCGCCGACGATGAAATACGCCGGGTCGCCGTCGGCCGACGCGGCGCTGTTGGTGTTGGTGCCGAGATCTGCCACCCACTTGAACGGCCCGACCTCGCGCCAGCCGGCCACCGACACGTGCCAGCGGTGCACGCGTTCGTCGACGCGGTTGCGGTTGTGGATATGACCGGCGTGGACGTGCAACGCCCACGGCCCGCGCTCGAACGACGACACGAGAAACAGGCTCCAGGCCGCGCGCCCGGTGCCGAGGCCGCGGGCGTCGTCGCCGGTCGGCGCCGTGACACCGGGTTTGAGCGCCAGGCTGAAGCCCTCGCGTTCGAGAAAGCGCCACTTGGCGTCCAGGCCGACATCGCCGCCGCCGGCCTGTTCAGTGACCGCGCCGTCTTCCTCGGTGCGCTGGCGCCGGTAGGGCAGCGTGAGCAGCAGGTCGAGATCGTCGCGCACGCCGTGGCCGAGCACGGCGTTCGCCTGGGTATTGTGCCGGTGAACGCCCTCGGCCTCGTCATGGCTGCGCTCGATCGTGAGCTCAAGCTGGGAATTCCCGCGACCCTGGGTGCCGGTGTCCTCGGTGATGAGCGGATGCGCGGCATGCAGCGCCGGCGCGACCGCCAGCGCGGCCAGCGCGAGCGCACGCCGGATGACCGATTGGCACATACGCGCTGCCGGTCACGCGGTCACTTCACCGGCTTCCAGCCGGGATGGTTGAAGGTACGGCCGTAGTCGTTCAGCGCGCCGGCGACCCGGGCCACGCCCTGGTCGCGGCTCGCGCCCTGCTGCTTGCCCTCGATCGCCGCGGCCCCGCCCAGCACCTCGGTGAGGACCACGTGCAGCACCGCGTCGGCCTGCTTGTCGAGCTTGCAGTTCTGGAAGATGTACGTCGTCTCGGCCTGGATGCCCTTGGCCAGCTTGTCGTACGCCGCGGGTGCGGGCTTTGCGCCGTGGGTCGCGTGCTGGTGGCGCTCGACGAGCGCACGGATGTTGCCCATGCCGCGGCGCAGCGGCTCGTCGGTGTTCCACTTCTTGCCGTTATTGAGCGTGAGCCCCGTGGGCGCGCCGTGGGCGGCGTGGCTGTCGTGCCGGTGCGCAGCGTGGTCGTCCGCCGCCAGCGCTGCCGGCGCGTGCAGCCAGCCGAGCACGAGGAACAGGCCGAGGGCCAGGGAATTGCCGGAGTTGCTTGTCATATACGTCATCCGTCGAAACAGGTTCAAACGCGGCCGCGTCGGCGGCGGCCGTCCCTCACTATTTTTTGTGCGTCGCGGTGCGCTTGGGCTGGACCATGTGCACCTGGTAGGTGCTGTGGCAGGCGTTGCAGGTCTGCAGCAT
>CAZVWL010000387.1:0-1743 GCA_964630845.1 uncultured Fibrobacteraceae bacterium | reverse complement strand
GGTCGGCCGACCTGATCGCCTCGGACGTGCTGCGCACCACGCTCGCCATCCGCATCGTGGGAGACGAGTTCTCCAAGGAAACCCTCGCCATGGCCCTGTTCGGCGATACGGCCACGCTGGCCCAGACCGGCTCGACCGTCACCGCCGAGGAGATCACGGGCGTCCTGCAGGGCCGGTACTACCCGCTGTCGATGCGCCAGGTGAGCCTGGTCACCGTCACCGGCACCGGCGGCACCCCGACCTACGTCGAGGATGATGACTACAAGGTCGATGCCGTCACCGGCCGCATCTACATCGTCGAGGGTGGCGCGATCACCGACGATTCGGACATCGAGGTGGACTACACCTTCGCCACCATCGCCCTGCCGACCGTCCGCGGCATGAACCAGACCTCGATCAAGGGCTACCTGCGCTTCATGGGCGACCCCGCCCGCGGCCCCAAGTACGAGTGCGAGATCTGGAGGGCGTCGATCCGCGCCGACGGCGCCATCGGCTTCATCTCCGACGAGTACGCGAGCTTCACCCTGGCCGGGGATATCGAGTCCGACGCCTCCAACCACCCCAACGAGCCGCACTACCGGCTGATCAGGATCGCGTGATGAGCGAGAAACACACCATCGGCGGCCGCACGTTCCTGCCGCTGCGCGAATCCACCGTCGAACAGGACTTCCGGTTTCTGGCCTTGGTCAAGCGGGCCAGGATCGACGAGGTGGTCATGCAGCCCGGCGAGAATCCCGAGGCCTTCGCTCGGCGGCTCTTGGAGGTCACGATCGAGAGCGGCGCGATCCTGGACCTCCTCGGGTGCCTCCTGATCCCGGAGGACAAAGCGCCCCAGGACCGGGACCCCGGGGAGGCCTGGACCCCGGAGATGGGCCGCGAGACAGCCCGGTTCCTCGGACAGCTGCGGGTCCCCGAGGACAAGGCGGAGGTGCGCAGTCTGGTCCTGTCGCTGCTGGTCTCTTTTTTCGAGAGCGGGATCGTCTCTTTGTGGACTTCGACGACGTCCTCCACCGAGGCGATCCCGGAACCCGAGAGCAAGCAGGAGCCCCGGGCCGGTACGGCCCCTGGACCGAGCTCGTCCGCGAGCTCGCCGTGGGCGACCACGACCGCGCCGAGCGGATCGTCCGCTGGCCGCTCCGGGTCGCCCTCGCCTCCTACCGCCGGTTGATGCGAGAGCAGGCGTTGCGGGACTACCGCCACAGGTTCCTCTGCTGGTGCGTCCTGGCCCCGCATAGCGCCAAGGGATCGCGGCCGAGACCGCCCGCGGTGCCCGATATCCTGAGAGGCAGGTCCACCGATGGCCAAACCTGATGTTCGCGTCCGGCTATCGGCCGAAGGCACTGCCGAGGTCGTGTCCGCCCTCAAGAAGGTCCAGGCCGAAGGCCAGAAGGCCTCGGCGAAGCAGACACGCGGGTTCTCGGGCCTGAACCGCGTCCTGGGCTCGACTTCCTCGCTTCTGACCGGTCTCGGGGTCGCCCTCGGAGTGCGCCAGTTCCAGCAGTGGATCCAGTCGTCGGTGGACGCGGCGGACCAGATCCAGAAGCTGGGTCAGAAGGTCGGCGCATCGACCGAGAACCTGTCCGCCCTGCATCTGTTGGCTCGAACCTCTGCCTCGAGCCTCGGGGAGATGGGCGCGGCCCTGGCCAAGCAGAACAAGTTCATCGGGGATGTGGCCGAGGGGAATCCCAAGGCCGTCGCCACCTTTCGCGACCTGGGGCTGACTCTCGATGACTTGAAGGGCAA
>CAZVWL010000386.1:0-1749 GCA_964630845.1 uncultured Fibrobacteraceae bacterium | reverse complement strand
CCTGGCAGGTGGCCGTGCACCCCGACGGCCAGCGGGTCCTGTTGACCGTGGGCGACGCGCGGTTCGGCCGGGTGGGGTACCGCGGCAGCTACCAGTCCGACATCTGGTTGCACGAGCCGGGTCGCACGCCGCGCCAGCTCACCGACGGGCCCGGCTACGACACCGACCCCATGTGGGGACCGGGCGACGTGGTCTACTGGCGCGCCGAGGATGACCAGACCCGGGCCTTCAACGTGTGGCGGCGTCCCCTGGACGGCGGGGTGGCCGAGCGGCTGACCGGGTTCCGCGACGGGCTCGGCGTGCGCAGCATGCGCCTGAGCCGCGACGGGTCGCGCCTGGTGCTCGAGGCCGGCGACGCGCTGCACGTCCTGCAGACGGCCACCGGCGAGCTGCGCCGGCTCGAGATCACGATCGCCGCGGACGAGCTGAAGCCGGCGTCGCAGCAGGCCGTGGTGACCAACGACGCGTCCGAGCTGTCGATCGCCACCGGCGGCGACGAGCTGGCGATGATCGTGCGCGGGGAGATCGTGCTGGTCAACCGCGAGCTCGAAGGCCGCGCCACGGTCGTCTTGCCGTCGCCCTGGCGCGAGAGCAACGTCGCATTCCGCCCCGGCAGCGCCGACACGCTGGTGGTGGTCAGCGACCGCCAGGAGCACGAGGGCGTGCCTTACAGCCGCGTCGGCCTGGTGGTCAGCGACGACCCCGAGCAACACCTGCTACGCCTGGCGCGGCGGCACCGGCTCATCTGGTTGACCCCGCCGGGCGTCGAGTGCGGCGATCCGGCGTGGTCGCCCGACGGCCGACGCCTGGCGTACCGCGAGGGCCAGGGCACGCTGGTCGTCATCGACGCGGCCGGCGGCAACCGCCGCGTGATCCACGAGGGCTGGGACGCGCCGGACGTCGCCTGGTCGCCGGACAGCCGCTGGCTGGCCTACGCGACGGCCGGCGGCACCTCGTTCGGCCGCAACGTGTGGCTGGTGCCGGCCGACGGGGGGACCGCGGTCAACGTCAGCCAGCACCCGGACCACGACTTCGGCCCGGTCTGGAACCGCAGCGGCTCCATGCTCGCCTGGACCACCCGACGCTTCGGCAAGCAGAACGACGTGATGGTCGCCTACCTGACCCGGCTGGACGACGAACGTTCGCGCGAAGAGTGGCAGGTCTGGGAGAAGACACGCGACGCGAAGAAAAAGCCCGACGCGGGCGATGGCGGCGGCAAGGCCAAGGCCGATGCCAAGGCCGGCGCCAAAGCTGCCGACACCGTCGAGCCCATCCGCATCGACCTCGCCGACATCCACCTGCGCGCCCGCCGGCTGACCGACCTGCCCGGCGACGAACGGGTCGTGGCGATCCATCCCCAGGGCGACCGCATCGTCTTCGGCGCCGACATCGGCGGCAAGCGAGACCTCTACTCGGTCGACCGCTTCGGCGAGGACCGCAAGGAGCTGACCCGCGGCGGCGCCGGCGACCGCGCCGCCCAGCTCGCCGACGACGGCAAGACCGTCTGGCTGCTGCGAGACGGGCGACCGGCGCGCGTGCCGCTCGACGGCGGCGAGCTGAAGACCACGAGCTTCCAGGCTCGGCTGACCACCCGCCCCGCCGAGCTGCGCCGCCAGGTGGTGGAAGAAGGCTGGCGACGCCTGCGCGACGGCTTCTACGATCCAGAGCTGCACGGGATCGACTGGCCGCGCGAGCGGGCCGAGGCGCTGCGGCGGGCCGCCGGTGTCGACCACGACGCCGACTTCGCCG
>CAZVWL010000385.1:0-1752 GCA_964630845.1 uncultured Fibrobacteraceae bacterium | reverse complement strand
CCGACGACCGCGGCGCCAGGCATGCGCGCGCCTTCAACACCTGGCTGATCGACCACGAGCAAGGCTGGCTGGCGGGTTACGACCTGCCGAACGTCGTCGTCTTCGACTACTACGACATCCTGACCGGCCACGGCGCCGCCGGCGACCACGCCGCCTACCCGACGCGCGGCGGGCACGACGACCACCCCAGCAGCGAGGGCAACCTGCGGGCCGCCGCCGCCTTCGTGCCGTTCCTGGCCGAGGCCGTCGCGCACTTCGAGGCGGGCGCGCGGTGAGCCACGGCCCGGTGGCGATCGTCGCGGTCGGCGAGCTGTTCGGCGGCGCGGAGCGGCACATCCTCGGCCTGGGCGCCTTCCTGCGCGACCGCGGCCTGCAGCCGCGGGTGATGCTCTTTCATGACCGCGAACTGGCCGGCCGCTGCCGCGAGGACGGCTTGCCCGTGCACGTCGTGCCCACCCGCAACGCGTACGACCCCGCCGGTCCCGAGCGTCTCGGCGAGCTGTTCGCCGAGCACGGCGTGCGCCTGGTGCACGTGCATGGTTACAAGGCGGCCGCCAACGTCGCGCTGGCGCGGGGTCGTTTCGCGATGTGCGCCACGTTGCATGGGCAGGGCGAGCCCACGTGGCGGCACGGTCGGTCGTACGTGAAGGATCGCCTGTACCGCGGCCTCGAGGTGTGGGCGTGCCGGCGGCGCGGCGCGGCGGTGTGCTTCGTGACCGAGGATCTCCGGCGCCGGCACGGCAAGCGCTACGGAAGGCTGGCGCAGTTCACGGTGCCCAACGGCATCGACCCGCTCGACGCGCGCGACTTCCCGCAGCGCCCGGCCAGCCTGCTGCCCGACCGTCTGCACGCGCTCATGGTGGGCAGGCTGACGCCGGTCAAGGGCATCAACTTCACGATCGAGGCGCTCGCCCGCGTCCCGTCGGACGTGCCCTGGCACCTGAACCTCGTGGGCGAGGGCGGCCTGCGCGCCGAGCTCGAGGCGCAGGTCGGCCGTCTGGGCCTGCGCGATCGCGTGACCTTCCTCGGCTTCCGCCGCGACGTGTACCCGCTGCTCGCGCACAGCGACCTGTTGATCATGTCGTCGCACCACGAGGGGCTGCCGTACACGTTGCTGGAGGCGATGTCGCTCGGCATCCCGACGTTGGCCTCGAACGTGGGCGGCCTGGCCGAGGTGCTGCGCCACGAGGACACGGGCCTGCTGGTGCCGGTGGGCGACGTGGACGAGCTGTCGGCGGCGCTCACGCAGCTCGGTCGGGACCGCGTCTTGCGAGCACGCCTGGGCCACCGCGCCGCGCGTGTGCAGCGCGATCGCTACACGTTGCAGGTGATGGGCGAGGGCTACCTCGCCGCCTACGCGGCCGCCGCGCCGCCGGCCGGTTGATCGCCCCCCTTGAACGTCGCCCGGCGGCTCGTTAACCTGCGGGCCGACGGCGACACGTGCCCACGGATCCGACCACGGACGGCGACACCATGGCCAAGGCCACCACGACCTACGTCTGCAGCGATTGCGGCCACACCGAGATCCGCTGGTACGGACGCTGCCCCTCCTGCAACGCCTTCGGCACGCTCAAAGAGTTCCGCGCCGGACCCGCGCCCGGCCGCGCGCGCGGCCCTGCGCCCGGCGGCGGCGCCGTCGCCGTCGACGAGGCCCGCCCCGTGGCCCTGCGCGACGTCGACGCGGCCCGCGCCCGCCGCCTGCCCGTCGAGCCGGCCGAGATCGCCCGCGTGCTGGGCGGCGGCCTGGTGGAG
>CAZVWL010000384.1:0-1758 GCA_964630845.1 uncultured Fibrobacteraceae bacterium | reverse complement strand
GCGACACGTTCACCGATTGGCAGGACAACGTGCGGGCGATTGCTCTGGCGCTCGAGGCGCTCCGAAAGGTTGACCGATACGGGGTCACCCGGCGTGCGGAGCAGTACACCGGTTGGAAACAACTGCCAGGCCCGATGCCATCTGCGGCTGAGCTGACGATAGAGCAGGCAGGTGAGGTTATGCGGAGGTTCGGCGGTGGGCGGTGGGTCGGAGGTATGCATCCCGACGAAAAGCGACGGATCTTCCGTGCCGCCCAGATGTGCGCGCATCCTGACCGAGGCGGCAGCCAGTCAGATTTTGAACTTGTGCAGAAGGCCGGGCGTGTGCTCGGGCTCACATGACCCACGAGCAGCTTCATCAGATGCAGGCGGAGCACCGCGCGGCGTATCGCCAGCGGTATAAGCCCAGGCCGCGCGTGGAGGACGGCATGGTGAAACTCGCCAGTGGATCCACGTGGCACCAGTGGCTGCCCAAGGTCGAGCGTCACATGCCCGCCGGCACGACCGAGGCTCAGCTCGTCGCCCTCTACACCGCCAGCTACAAACCCGCCGACGCCGTCAAGCAGCTCGCCAACTTCGACAGGTCTACCACGAAGCTATGGGCGGACCTGGCTGTCTGGTCGCAGTCGACGTTTGGAAGCGACGCAGTGCGCGGTCCGATCGGGGCGCTCAAGCATTTGAGGGCGGAGGTGGCTGAAACAATTGATGCGCCAGACGACCTGGTTGAGTACGCCGACTGCCTGATGCTTATTCTCGACGCAGCGCGGCGTGCCGGCTTCTCCCATGATCAACTACTCGTCGCCGCTTTCGACAAGCTCGCGATCAACCGCTCCAGGACCTGGCCGTCGCCGGTGTCTGACGAACCTGTGATGCACGTGAAGTAATGAGCAAAGGCCGCCTCCAGCTCGCCGCCGCCCGGGCCCTCGCCGACAAGATCGTCGCTGAGCTCGCCCCCGCGTGCGATCGCCTGGTCGTCGCCGGCTCGATCCGGCGCGGCGAGGTGGAGGTCGGCGACATCGAGATCCTCTGCCAGCCGCGCCCGGCCGCCAACCGATCGCTCGGTCTGCTGCCCGGCCTCGCCGACCTGGACAGCTCCGGCTGGTCGATCGACCCCGTGCTCGAGCAGCTCGTCGCCGCCGGCCGGCTCAGCCGCCTGAACAACGGGCGCGTGCATCGCAGGTTCGAGGCCGTCAAGACCGGCGCCCAGGTCGACCTGTTCGTCGTGACCGACCCGACCACCTGGGGCGTGCAGCTGGCGATCCGCACCGGCCCGGCCGACCTGAGCCGGCAGCTCGTGACCCGGCGCTGCGACGGCGGCCTACTGCCCGACCACTGTGAGATCCGCGACGGCTGGCGCGTCTACCAGGACGGCGCCCGCCTTGAGCTAGAGGATGAGCTCGCGTTCCTGCGCCTCTGCCAGGTCGAGCACCTGGCCGACCCGACCGCCCGACAAAAGCATCGGCTCGCCGGCCTGACCGCCGCCGAGCCGCTTGGCCGCCAGTGATGGCGGCGACATCCCGACCCCCGAAAACCGCTTGGCCGTCGAGCGGTTGTTTGCGTGCGCATCCGCTTGACCGCGTCTCGGGATGCAACCAGCGCGCGCGTCGCGCACGGCGCGCGCCTCGCCGCCGATTCGATCGCCGTTTACACGGCCGTCATCGCAGGTGTAAATCTCATTTCACCGTCCCAACGTTTGGGCCCGTCTCAATTTGATCCGAGGCTTGTTGGTTGCCCTGGTTGTCGAGATGCCTCGGTTTCC
>CAZVWL010000383.1:0-1790 GCA_964630845.1 uncultured Fibrobacteraceae bacterium | reverse complement strand
GGCGCCCGTACAACGGTTCGCACTCCACGAGGTCGACCATGACGCCGGCCGGCGCGCCCCGCCACTGCCAGAACCGCATGGTCACCATGTCCTGGCCGACCCGCAGCGGCAGGGCCGGCAGCGCGGCCCGCGGCTGCAGGTCGAGCGCCTTGCGGTCGAGATCGTCGTACAGCGGCAAGACCACGCGGACCTCGCCGCCTCGCCTCGCCAGCGCCGACGGCAAGGCGCCGACCACGTCGGCCAGGCCACCGACCTTCACCAGCGGAGTCATCTCGGCCGCGACCATCAGCACGTTCATCGCGTGACCTCGCCCCATCCCGAAGGAAGCGCTGCCCGCAGGGCGTTGGCCGCCTGCTCAGGGCCCACGGGATTGATGAAGAAGCCGGTGCCGGTCTCGAACCCCGCCAGCGGCGCGAGTCGCGGCAGCAGTTCCAGGTGCCAGTGGAAATCCTCCACCGGATCGAGGGCCGCGTGCAAGACGAGATTGTAGGCCACCGGGCCGAGCACGGCCTGCAGCGCCCGACAGGCCGCGCCCAGCACGTCCGCCATCATCGCCAGCTCGCTTGCCGTCGCCGCCGTGAACGGACCGGCATGGCGGCGCGGCACGAGCAGCATTTCCCACGCGAAGCGGCTCGCGGCCGGCGCCAGCGCCACGGCCTGCTCGTTGGCCACCACGACGCGGTCGGGCGCCGCGTCGGCGGCGAGGTCGCAGATCAGGCAGCGCCCGTGCGCTCGTCGCCAGGCGGCGCAAGCGGCCACCTCGGTGCGCAGGATGGCCGGCACCACCGGCGTGGCCAGCAACTGGCCGTGCGGGTGCGCGAGGCTCGCGCCGGCCCCGGCGCCGGCGTTCTGGAAGAAGACCACGGCCGCCACCTGGGGCCGCGCGGCCAGCGCGCCGACCCGGGCCTGGACCACGGTGAGCAACTCGGCGACCTCGCCCGCGTCGAGCTGCGCGAGGCCGCGCTCGTGGTCCGGCGAGAAGACGACGACCTCGTGCCCCGTGCCCGGCCCGCTGACGGCCGGATAGCGGTTCGGGCATACCCGGATGCGCCACGGCGGACGGTCCGGCGCCAGGTGCGGCGCGCGCCCGGTGGCCAGCACCTCGGGCGGCGTCTCGTGCTCGTTGCCGGGGCAGAACGGGCAGACCGTGCCGGGGTTGGCCACGGTCTGCAGGCGCTGGTCGCTGGGCCGACGGCTGCGGTCCGGCGCGATGATCACCCAGGTGTCGTGAAGCGGATCGTGGCGAAGCGCGGACATCGGCCGACCTCGAAAAAAAATGGTCCGGGCCGGGAACCTTTCCGGCCGCCGCCAGTACAATACCCTGTCACCGGCAGAACGCGAGCAAGAACGCTAGCAAGACTCCTCAGCAGAAACCTCCCATGGTCCGTTGGCGACAGACGCGTCGGGGTCCCGCAAGGGACCCCGACGTGTTTCTGGCAGGTGATCCCGCCGCCGGGCGCTGATCAGCGCAGCAGCATCATCTTGCCGAGGTGACGGCCGGCATCGGTCTCCAGGCGGTGCACGTAGAGTCCGGACGCGCAGGGGCGGCCCTCGCCATCGATGCCGTCCCAGATCACGGCGCCGGCGCCGGCCGGCTGCCAGCCGTCTAGCAACGTGCGCACCCGGCGCCCGCGCAGGTCGTGGATGGTCAGGCGCGTGGGCCCCGAGACCGGCAAGGCGTAGCTGATCGTGGTGCGCGGGTTGAACGGGTTGGGGTATGCCACGGCCGTCAGCGGCGCGGGCGGCACGCCGGCGGTGGTCGGCTCGATCGGCCGCCCGAACGCCGCCAG
>CAZVWL010000382.1:0-1792 GCA_964630845.1 uncultured Fibrobacteraceae bacterium | reverse complement strand
GCGTCCGGATCGAAGTCGCCGACGTAGACGGCCACGGCGTTGTTCGGGACGTAGAAGCGCTCCTTGAAGGCGATCAGGTCGCGCTTGGTGACGCGCTCGAGGTCATCCATCCAGCCGATGATGTTCCAGTGGTATGGCGAGGCGGTGTAGAAGGCGGCGCTCACCTGCTCGCCGAAGAGGTAGCCCGGCCGGTTCTCGCTCAGGCGGCGCTCCTCCATGACGACGTCCTTCTCGGAGTAGAACTCGCGGAAGACCGCGTTCTGCATGCGGTCGGCCTCGAGGTACATCTGCAGCTCGACCTTGTTGGACGGCAGCGTGACGTAGTAGCCGGTCACCTCCTGCGAGGTCGACGCGTTCAGGCCGGTGCCGCCGTTCTGCATGTACAGGGTCCAGAGGTCGTCCTTGATGATGTACTGCTTCTGCTCCTGCACGAGCGCGTCGTACTGGCGCATGAGGTCGGCGATGCGCGCGGGGTCGCCGTCCGCGGTCCAGAAGCGCTCGCGGTAGACCTGGTCCATCACGGCGTCGATCCGGCGCTCCAGCTCGGCGTCCTGCTCGGCGTCGGTGACGCCGACCAGCACGGTCCCCTTGAACATCATGTGCTCGAGCAGGTGCGCCAGGCCGGTGATGCCGGTGTGCTCGTTCACCGAGCCGACGTTGTAGTACACGTGGCAGACCACGCGCGGGACGCCCGGCTGCGGCACCAGCAGGACGCGCATGCCGTTGTCCAGCACGTGTTCGCGCACGTCGAGCTGGATCGAGGCCGACCGTGCCGGCACGGCGCCGATCACGAGCAGCATGACGAGGGACAGGGCCAGGGTCCTTGCCATGTCGAGGTACCTCCGATGAAGCAGGCCGGCGCCGCCGGGGCCTGGGTGGGGCGAGGTCGATCCCGCAAACCTAACCGACGGCGCCGAGAATGGGAAGCGTGGTGCGGCCGGACGTGTGCCGGATCACCACAGCACCACAGGGGTGTGGTGGATGCGCCACAGGTGGACGGGGCTTCGAATGGGGCCGCGATTTTAACTAACGTGTTATATTGCAACAAGTTAAAGACAGATCCAGCCGATCGCGAACCCGGCACCAACCATGCAGTAGAGGGCACGAACGCATCGGATAACCGCCGGCTCGGCCGGCACCAGCAAGGAGATACGATCATGACGACCATCACCCGGACGCTGTCGACCCTCGCCCTCGTGACCACGATCCTGGCCGCCGTGCCCGCCCTGGCCGGCGACGGCTGCACCTCGCACCCCCGCGACCGCAAGGGCTGGTTCGTGGGCGCCAACGCCGGCTTCGGCGGCAGCCACTACAGCGAGGATATCGGCAAGCGCACCGTGTCCGACGACCCCTTCGGCGGGGCCATGGGCGGTCTGCGCGTGGGCTACGCGCTGAGCAACTCGTTCGCGGTGTCGTTCGAGGGCCACGGCTTCGGCACGAGCGCCGGTCACGACGAGGACTGGGGGCTTGGCGGCGGCTTCTTGACCGCCACCTGGTGGCCGCGCGGCGGCGGCCTCTTCCTGCGGGCCGGCGTGGGCGCGGGCGGCGGCGAGATCATGCTGCGTCGCACCGGCGAACTGCTGGAGGTCGAGGAAGAGGTGGCCGGGCTGTTCGGCATCGGCTACGAGTGGCAGCTCGGCAAGCGGCTGGCCCTGGGCGTCGCCGCCGACGGCATCGGCTTCGCGCTGGACAGCGCCAGCGGCGGCAAGGACGAGGCGGCCGGCGCCAGCGGCGTCTCCATCCAGCTGAACTGGTACCTGTGAGCAAGGCGCGGCGGGGTGGCCCCATGGCC
>CAZVWL010000381.1:0-1837 GCA_964630845.1 uncultured Fibrobacteraceae bacterium | reverse complement strand
ACCATGTGTTGACGCCGCTGAGGCGCATGCTGGGCATGCGCGTCACCGGGCGGCCGACGCCCACGGTGCCTCCGGGGGTCATCCTCGCCAGCAACCACGTCTCGTGGTTCGACCCGCCGCTGGTCGGGGGCACGTTTCGCCGCGGCCCGGTGCGCACGCTGGCCAAGCGGGAACTGTGGGCCGGACCGCTGGCCAGCGCTTTCTTCCGCTGGATGGACACGATCCCCATCAACCGCCGCGGCTACGACGCCGAGGCCTTCGCCGCCGCCCGCCAGGCGCTCGAGCGCGGCGAGAACCTGTTCATCTTCCCGGAGGGGACCCGGCGCCCGCTCGGCGAGCCGGGGCCGATTAAGGGCGGCCTCGGCATCCTCGCCCAGGAGACCGGCGCGCCGATCCTGCCGATCTACGTGCGCGGCACCTGCGCGCCCGCCTGGGGGGGCAACCCGCAATCGCCCCTGGAGGTCCGCTACGGCCCGCTCGTGCGCCTGCACGCGTTGCCCCGCCTGCGGCAGCTCTGCGACCGTAAGGAGATCACGGCGCGCATCGGGCAGCTGTTCCAGGCGATCTTCGAGGAGATGCAGGCCCGTTCGTACCAGGAGACGCCGGAGACCCCGTTCGAGCGCCAATTACGCTTGCGCCTGCGGCAACGCGCCCGCCGTAAGCGCCCGTTCGGCTGACCGGGCCCTGCCAGGGGCCCACGATTGCGTGCTTGCCAGAGGCTTTCCGCTCGTGTATATTCGCCCCCCGGCCAGTCCATCCGGACTGGTGTCTTCGTGTGTCTTAAGGAGGCTTTCACCAATGTCCTTGAACCCCAACCCCGGGTCCGAAGAGAAGCGCCAGGGCGCCGCGGCTTCGGACGTGACCACCCATTCCCGGAACCCCGAGGCCGGCGAAGGCCGCGGGAAGGACTCGTCCCGGCGGCCGGCCGCCACGGTGGACGAGGATGTCATGCCCCGTCTGACGACCGACCTGAACGAGATCACGATCATCAACGATGACTTCCGCGACGACGACGACGACGAGGGCGATCTCTCCGCCGAGGAGATGCTGCAACTCGTCAACACGTACGAGGAGACCCTCACCGACGTGGCCGAGGGCAAGATCCTGCGCGGGATCGTGGTCGAGGTGCGCGAGAACGAGGTCCTGCTGAACATCGGCTTCAAGAGCGAAGGCGTCATCCCGCTGGAGGAGTTCGGCGGCGCGGCCATCGCTCCGGGCGACGAGTTCGACGTCTTCCTGGAGAAGCTCGAGAACCAGGACGGCCTCGTGGCGCTGTCGAAGGAACGGGCGGACTTCCTGAAGGTCTGGGACAAGATCAAGGTCGCGCACGAGAACAACGAGATCGTGCGAGGCCTGGTGGACCGGCGGATCAAGGGCGGCCTCGTGGTCAAGCTCTGGGGTGTCGACACGTTCCTGCCCGGCTCGCAGGTCGCCCTGCGGCAGGTCCCGAACCTCGAGGACCTCATCGGCCAGGAGATCGACTGCCGCATCATCAAGAAGAACAAGCGGCGTCGCAATGTGGTGGTCAGCCGCCGCATCGTGCTCGAGCAGGAGCGCGAGTCCAAGAAGAAGAACCTGATCTCCGAGCTGGAGAAGGGCCAGGTGCGCCGCGGCGTCGTCAAGAACATCACCGACTTCGGCGCCTTCGTCGACCTCGGCGGCATCGACGGCCTGCTGCACATCACCGATCTGAGCTGGGGCCGCGTGCAGCACCCGAGCGAGGTCGTGCAGATCGGCGACGAGATCGACGTCAAGGTGCTCGACTTCGAGCAGGAGCGCGAGCGCATCAGCCTCGGCCTCAAGCAGCTGCAGGCCTACCCGTGGGAAGACGTCGAGA
>CAZVWL010000380.1:0-1852 GCA_964630845.1 uncultured Fibrobacteraceae bacterium | reverse complement strand
TGCCGTGACCGGCTCCCCGGAGATCGACAGGCCGTACTCCTTAGCCAGCGCCTGCTCGCGCGCCAACTCTGCGAAGACGTCCTCGATGTCCTCGCCCTTCTCCGCCAGGAACCCGGTCCGCGTCCCCAGGCCGTTCTGGATAGACAGCACGGCGGCCTTGGCTTCCTTCTCGGGGTCGATCCACTGCCACCCGCGGGGGCGATGCCGGACGGACATGTAGCGGGAGGGATCGCGGGAGGAGAGCTTCAGGCTGCCCGATAGCAGCGCCATGCCGAGCCAGGCCGCGTAGAGCGGCCGCCGCCACATGTCGATGAAGTCCTGCTGGATGGATCGCCAATCGTCCCGCTCGACCAGCGCGAAGCTGCGCATGGTGGAGTAACTGACGCCCTCGGCGTCGTTGGCCAGCACGTTGTAGAAGACGCTGAACCCGGAGGCGATCTTCCGCAGCATCTGCTTGATGAACGCCGGGAACTGCGCCGTGGGATGATCCGGTTCCCACGCCTTGAACTCGTAGCCATCAGGGACGATCTCGAACGTCCCCGGGTTGGCCTCCATGGTCGCCGGCCGGGGATCGCTGGCCAGGTCGCCGGCCAGAGAGTCGGCTCGCTTCTCGAACAGCCCCATCTTCGAGGCGCCGATCCGAGCGGCGACGGCCTCCGACTCTTCGTAGGCGTTGAGCATGTGCACTGGGACCATGACCGAATGGACCCATGTGACACCCCTGGTCTGGTTCACGCGGTCGGGGTCGTAGAGATGGAGCATCTCCGTAGTTGGGATGAAGTACCGCTCCCTCATCAGGTCGGTACCGACGGAGTCCCAGATCCAGTAGCCCACCGGCCGTCCAATGGCATCGATCTCCACGCCCATGCGGATCTCGTTCTGGGTGCCCCGGCGGGGCCGGTTGAACGTCTCGTCGATCAGGTCGGCGTCGATCGCTTGCAAGGCCAGGCCATGGGCATTGCCCTCGAACCCCCGCCACAGGCGAACAAAGGCCTCGCCGTCGCAAGCCACGGTCTTGAGGATCAGCTTCTCGAAGCGGCGAAGGGTGAGCCGGCCATCGACCGTCACCGGCGCGTTGGCCCAGGCGTTCCATGACTCTTCGATGGCGGCGTTGGCCTTCGAGTCGGGCTGGTCGCCGGCCCAGACCTGAGCCTGGAGCTTTATCCCCATCGGTCCGATGACGTTGGTCACCAGAAGACGGAAGTAGCGTTTGACGTAGCTGTTGTTGCGGCCGAGCCCGCGCGCGCGGGCCCGCAGCATGCGGATATCGCCCCGGACCTCCTCGTCCGCGGACCTGGTCTGGGCGATCCAGTCCAGAAGCAGGCGGTGCACGCCGGCTCCGTCGAACACGCCGCGCTGACCGCGCAACTCCCGCCAGGCAGACCGAAACGCGCGACCGAGGCGCTTGTGCAGCGGTCGCCTCATCGGTCGAACCCAGGCTTGGTGAACGACACGAGCACCGGTCGCGTGAAGGACCCGGGGTTCTTGAGGCCAGCGAGACGGGACTCGAGGCTGGACAGGAGACTCATCGCCTCCTTGATCGGCATCTTCGCCACGACGCGTCCTGCGATCTGGTAACTCTCCATCCCTGCCGGCAGCCGGCCCTCGATATGGGCGCGCAGCATCGTGATCGCCCGCTCGATCCACTCTTGCTCACTGCCTTCGGTGGCCTCGGCCAGGTTGGAGAGCACCGTGACGGTGCCGCGGCCGACCTCATAGACCTCGCCGCCCACGCTGCTGACGCGCTCGACCCACTTGTACAGGCCGGCTGCGAAGTCGCCGTCGGTATCGGAAGCCTCGATGGTGACCAGGAAGTCGTCGCCGTCCGCGGCCGCGGTCTTGGCGAGCACGC
>CAZVWL010000379.1:0-1872 GCA_964630845.1 uncultured Fibrobacteraceae bacterium | reverse complement strand
AGGCGGGTGCGCGGCAGCGCCCTGGCGGCGGCCTTGCGGCCCCGTCTGCCGCGCGTCGGCGCCGGCGGCTGGGGCGCCGACATCTGCGCAGCCGGCTCTTCGACCCTCCCGAGCGCGGCGATCGACAGGTCCTCGGGCAGGCCGACGATGATGTACTCGCAGGTCTCCGCGTCGAAGGCGTCGATCCGCTGGTACAGCGGCTTGCCGCCCTTCTCGCCGACCTGGACCATGATGGCGAAGCCGCGGCGCAGCATGTCGGCGACGGTGGCGGCGGCCCGCTTGCGGTCGGCCGGATTGGCCGGGTCGAATGACAGCTTGGTGTCGCCCATGCCGACGTTCAGGATGGCGCAGGTGCCGATCATCGGGAGGCCTCCGGGAACTCGTCGTGGATCTTGCCGTCGAGCTGGCGGCCGGCGGCCTTCTTGCCGACGCGGCGCATCCATGCCCACCCGTCGGCCGAGGTGGACCCCGCGGGGAAGTCCGCGGCCCTCGCTGGCGCCGGCACGGTGCGTCCGCTGCGATCCATGCAGAACGTGCGGGCGTCGTAGCGGAGATCCGAGCCAGGAGCGTGCTCGCCCCATTGTTTCAGGAGGAATGGGACCCCGGCCGCGTCGCACTGATCGCGCAGGGAGCGGACCCAGTCCGGGTGCATCGGCCGGGCGCCGGGGCCGGACTCGCCGCCGGCGACGACCCAGTCGATGCGACCGCGAGAGAGAGGGTCGCGCACACCACTTCGGACGTAGCCCCATGGGGTATCGCTGGAGACCCCGGATAGAGCCTCGTGCGTCTGCGAATGCGGTTCGCCAGTGATGCGCAGTTGGCGCAGGTCCACCGCCCCCAGCAGCGGCTCGGCGCTGATCCAGCGCAGCGCTGCCGGGGTGTCCAGCAGGATCGGGATTCGCTCGTTCGCGGTCGCCTGGTCCTCGACGGACACGCCGAGCCAAATGCCGGGCGGCGGGTTCTCGGGGCCGTAGTCGTCGAGGGTGGCCCTGGCGTCGTCACTGCGCCGGACCAACGGGTCGGTGCCGTCCATGACGTGCACGCCGGCCTCGGCGTTCACCTGGTCCCAGAAAATGGGTTCCCCTAGCAGCCTGCGCATCCTGGAGGGGCGTTTGGTGAGGACCTGGAAGGTGTGGCCGCGGAGGTGGTGGGCGGCGATCATCACGGCCAATACGGTGGCGATCTCGCCGGTCCCGAACCGCTCATAGAACAGGTCGGACATCGAGTTGACGAAGATTCGCCGCGGCCGCCGCCAGCGCAGCGGCTGGTCGAGGTTGTGTCCGAAGGTCGCTTCGCCGGTCCAGCGCGCCTCGCGGCTGCCATCGGGCCGGGTGACGTAGCGCGCGAGGCCGGCATAGGGCTGGCCGTCGGCGCCGAAACGAGCGGCCACTGTCTCGGCATAGCAGTGCCGGCAGCCCTCGGACACGCGGGCGCAACCGCGAACCGGATTCCAGGTGGCGTCGGTCCATTCGATGCTGGTGCGGTCGCTCATGGCCTGGTGTCCTCCGTCGCCTGCAGGTCGAGGGCCGGCATCTCGGACGCCCAGCGCAGCCGGCGTGGCTCCTCGGACAGCAGGGTGTCGAGGGCGAGGGCGGTCAGCACCGCGGCCGGGACCAGGCCGAGCGACAGCAGCAGCGCGGCGGCGAGGCGCCGGAGGGTGCGGTCGGTCACGGTCACGCCCTTCCGGCCGGGTCGATGCCGGACAGCCGCCGCTCGGCGAGGCGCGCCTTCACGCCCTCGCAGAGCCGGTCCACCACGGCCTCGTCGCCGCCGAGCTTCTCAAACCTCAGATCACCCATGGACCCGCCTCCTCTCGCACTCCCGCAGCGCCGCGTCGCCGCCGCGCAGCCACGCCCGCCCCTGCTCGGTGAT
>CAZVWL010000378.1:0-1875 GCA_964630845.1 uncultured Fibrobacteraceae bacterium | reverse complement strand
CCTCGAGCAGGTCCGCATCCGCCAGCACGAGGTGCTCGACCCCGCCGAAGCGTACCTGATCACCGACCTGCTGCAATCGGCCCTCAAGCAAGGCACCGGCCAGAGCGCGCGCTGGCGCGGGTTCACGCACAGCGGCGCCGGCAAGACCGGCACCACCAACGAGAGCACCAACGCGTGGTTCTGCGGCTACACGCCGAGCTACTGCGCGGGCGTGTGGGTCGGCTTCGAGGAGCTGCAGCCGATGGGGCGCAACGCCACCGGCGCGCACATGGCGTTGCCGATCTGGGCGCGCTTCATGGGCAAGGTGACCGACGAGAAGGGCGACGAGCCGTTCGTGCGGCCGCCGGCGATCGTCGAGCGCCGCGTGTGCCTGACCTCGGGGCTGCTGGCGACCAGCGGCTGCGACCAGACCGCGCTCGAGGTCTTCCTGCCGACGACCTTCCCCCAGTCCGTCTGCGACGTTCACGGCGCCGAGCTGCACGATCGGTCGAACCTCGATCAGGGCTTCGACACGCACGACCAGCGCCGCGAGGGCGACCGCTTCTAGCCGGGCCGACCTCGCCGACCTCTAGGGCAAGCTGCCGATGATCAAGGGGCGCGCCGGCACCGGCTGCTCGCGAATCGCCAGGGAAGCCCCGAGGCGGCGCGCGGCCGTCTCCAGCCGCGACCCGTCGTCGCCGCGCAGGCGCACGAGCGGCTGCCCGGCCTCGACCCGGTCGCCCGTGCGGTGCAACCAGTCGATGCCCACGCGCAGATCCACCGCGTCGGTGACCTGCCGGCGCCCGCCGCCGAGGTCGGCCAGCGCGAGGCCCACCGCGCGGCAATCGAGCACCTCGAGCCATCCGGCCCGCGGGGCCACGACCTCCCGACCCACCGGCGCGCAGGACAGCCCGAGATCGGCGCGGTCCCAGTCCAGCGCCCCGCCCTGGGCGGTGATCCAGGCCTGCGCCACCCGCCAGGCGGCGCCGCTGTCCCAGGCCTCGCGGACGGCCACCAGGGCGGCGGCCGCGTCGGGGATCAACCCCGAGGTGGCGACCATCGCGGCGGTGAGATCCTCGGTGACGGCGACGAGGTCGGCCGGCGCCTGCGCGCGCCCGCCGGATGGCCGCAGGGCCGCCAGGGCCTCCAGCGTCTCCGTGGCGTGCCCCACGGCCACGCCCAGGGGCTGGGTCATGTCCGTGAAGCGGACGGCCATGCGGCGGCCGTGGGCGCGTCCGACGGCCACGAGGGAGGCGGCCAGCTCGCGAGCGCGGTCGAGGTCGGTCATGAACGCGCCCGAGCCGCACTTCAGGTCGATGACGATGGTCTTTGGGCCGGCCGCGATCTTCTTGGACATGATCGAGGCTGTGATCAACGGCACGCTGTCCACGGTGCCGGTCACGTCGCGCAGGGCGTAGATGCGACCGTCGGCCGGGGCGATGTCGGCGCTCTGGCCGACGATCGCGCAACCCACCCGGCGCACGACATCCAGGAATGCCGTGTTGTCGAGGTGGATCCGGTAGCCGGGAATCGCCGCCAGCTTGTCGAGCGTGCCGCCGGTGTGTCCCAGGCCGCGCCCCGAGAGCATCGGCACGCGCAGCCCGCAGGCCGCCGCCAGCGGCGCGAGCAACAGCGAGACCTTGTCGCCGACGCCGCCGGTGGAGTGCTTGTCGGCGGTCGGGCCGCCGAGGTCGCCGGTGTCCAGTTGCGCCCCCGAGCGCACCATGCACTCGGTGAGCGCGGCGGTCTCGCCGCTGGTCATGCCGCGGAACCAGACGGCCATCAGGAAGGCGGCCATCTGGTAATCGGGCACCTGCTGGGCGGTGTAGCCGTCCACGAGCGCGGCGAGCGCGTCGGCGTCGAGTTCCTGACCGAGCTTCTTGGCCTCGATGAGCG
>CAZVWL010000377.1:0-1887 GCA_964630845.1 uncultured Fibrobacteraceae bacterium | reverse complement strand
TGAACACCCCGGGCTCCTCGGCCGAGGCCGGCGCCCGCTTCGCGCGCCGACCCTCTACCTTCAGCGTGATGGGCCGGTGCTCTACGAAGCTGAGCCGGCACTCGATCAGGTCGTTCGCGTTGCTGTCCCGCGTCGTGAGGTTCCGAAAGACGACCAGGCGAATGCCCCACGCGGCCAGCAACGGGTGGGCGATGGTGTACACAAACGGGCGCGCCTGCTGGTCCTGCCTCTGGAACACCCCCGCCAGAACCTCGACCTGCTCGTACACGTTCTGCGGCCCCTGGAACAGCAGCAGGTTCAGCTCGATCTCCGCGTCATTGAAGCCCTGCGGCTGCTTCGACTTGCCGCTCCGACCCTTCACCTTCCGCTCGTCCAGCTCCACCTCGCGGCGCACCTCGAGCGACTGGTACGCGCCCGGCAGCACGGTGTCGCCGACCCGCACCTCACCAGCCGGCGCGTCAATATGGACGAGGAAGTCAGCCACCCTGCGCCACCGCCAACGCGCGGAAAACGCGCTCCACGCCCTCGACCTCCTGCATGTCCTTCGCCTGGACCTGCATGGTCAGATGCTGGATCGTGGTGCCCGTCGCCCCGGACACCCGGTCACCCCACTGCACCGCGAAGCGGCTGAATCGTTCGGTCAGCCCGCCGACGTCCAGGTGCGGGGGCTTCGCCCCGGCGTCCACGGCCGCCGACTGCGCCAGCTCGCGCGCCGCCCGCTGGACGTCAGGAATGCTCTGCAGCATGCCGCGCGCGAACGTCTCACCGACCGCTCGACCACTGGCAGTGATGGAGGACAGCGGACCACGGTCCGCATCCGAGTGCGGCAGGAACGGCAGGAACTGCCTGATGACGTCCAGGAACGCGTCGAGCACGCGCCGCGCCGCTGCCTTGCACCCGTCGATGAACGCGTCCCACATCGCGACCGCCGCGTCCCACATGCGGCCAGGCAGGCTCTTCAGCCAGTCCCAGATGTCGCTGAAGACGCCGGTCACGGCCGCCCAGACCCGCGCGCCGGCGCTCTTCACCGCGCCGACCACGGCGTCCCACGCCTCGCCCACCCACTTCGTCACCGCGTCCCAGTTCTTGACCAGGGCGACGATAGCGACGACGAGGCCGGCGATCGCCAGCACGATCCAGGTGATGGGGTTCGCGAGCAGCGCCACGGTGAAGGACCAGACCGCCGGGATCACCCGCAGAATGGCGCCACGCAGGAGCCCGAACACGGTCTTGCCGAGCCACATCATGCCGCCGCCGACCGAGCGGATGGCGTCGGCGAGCTTCATCAGCCCGCCCGAGCGCAGCCACAGGATCGCCTTGCCGAGCCAGGACACCGCCCGGGCGCCGCCGCCGAAGACCTGCGCCATCGTCCCGCCGACGATAAGCAGCGGGCCCAGGAGCGAGATGACCGCGAAGACGATCCCCCAGATGGCGCCGCCCAGCGTCACCACCCACGGGTGCTGGCGGGCGAACTCCGCGATGCCCTGCACCACACCCTTGAGCCATGGGATCAGCTCGCGGATGGACGGCGCGAGGACTTCGGCCAGCTCGATCTTCGCCGCGTCGACGGCCAGCCGCAGCGACTTCCACGCGTGACTGCTCGTCGACTCGAACTGCGACTGGGCTGCCTTGGCCGCCCCCATCGACGATCCCAGCGCGTTCACCCCGTCTCGCATGCGACCAATCTTGTCGAGCAGCAGCGTGACGCCCCGAACGCCCTCGTCGCCGAAGACCTCCTGAAACCGCTGCTGGACCTTCGGGTCCAACATCCGGTCGCCGTAGGCGGCCTTGATGTTCTCGAGCGTCGCGATGAAGTCGACGCCGCCGGCGGCCGTCCGGACGATCTCGAACTTCAGTTCCTTGGCGGCCTTGTTCATCGACCGCATC
>CAZVWL010000376.1:0-1892 GCA_964630845.1 uncultured Fibrobacteraceae bacterium | reverse complement strand
CGTCGCCGACGAAGAGCTCGATTTCGGCCTGCAACGCACGCGGTTGGCCCGGCTGGAGGTCTCGGGGAATGCGGCGTTCTCGACCCGGGAGCTGAAACGGGTGCTGCGCCTGCAGGAGCGCGATTGGCGCCAGCCGTTGAGCGCGCCGAGCTACCGGCCCGAGCTCGTGGACATGCAGCTGCGTCAGCTGCGCGGCTGGTACCGGCAGCGCGGCTTCCACGCCATGACGGCCCGCCTGGATTCGGTGGGGGTCGATGGCGACGTCGGCGACATCCTGTACATCTCGATCGACGAGGGACCGCGCACCTTCATCGACGAGGTCGAAATACAAGGTGCGCCGCCGCTGACCGAGGGCGAGCTGCGACGGGTGCTGAATCTGGTCGAAGGCCGGCCGTCTCCGGCCGACGTCAACGGTTTCGGCGAGGACATCTACCGTATGCGCCGCCTGTACTGGGCGAGGGCGCACCTGCGGACGGTCATCACCCCGCGGCTGCAGATCACCGCAACGGAGGGCGACCGCCACTCGGCGCGCATCGTTTACGAGGTCTCGCCCGGTCCGCCGTACACGGTCGCCGCGGTGGAGGTCCGTGGCGCGCGGTCGACCCGCGAGGATCTGATCACGCGCGAGGTCCGGCTCGCCGAGGGCGAGCCGTTCGGCTGGGACGAGGTCGAGCTCACGCGGCAAAGCCTCCTGCGCACCGCCCTGTTCCGCGATGTCAGCCTGACGCCGACCGACTGGGACACCTCGGCGCATCGCGCCACGCTCCTGATCCGCGTCACCGAGCGCAAGCCGGCGTTCTACGAGCTTGGCGTGGGTTTCGGCAGTCGCGAGCGCATCCGGACCCAGGCGGCCTGGGGGCACAACAATCTGTGGGGCAGCGGCCAGCGCCTGCAGCTGCGGTTGCGTGGCTACTGGAACGTCGAGGAGATCATCGGCAGCGCGCGCGCGTTCGGCGACGGCGACCTGAACTGGCGCGCCGACCTGCTCTACAGCAACCCGCATCTCTTCGGACGCCGGTATCCGCTGGACGTCAACGTGTTCGGCAAGCGCGAGACGCGCGGCGAGTCGGGTCTGATCCAGACCGTGGCCGGCGTGCTCGTCGGCTCCCAGCGCCGCGACGATCTGCACTGGACCAATCGGCTCGACCTCAGCCTGCGTGTGATCGATCCGGACGTGCATCCGCTCGCTCCGGGCGACCTGCAGGAGGATTTCGTGGCCGCCGGCATCACCGCCACCCAGACGCGATCGATCATCCACTCGCTGTTCTACGAGGCGCGCGACGACGTGTTCAATCCCGGGCGCGGCTACCACGCCACCAGCCAGATCGAGCTGGCCGGCGGCTTGCTGGCCGGCGACAACAGCTTCCTGAAATGGAGCGGCTCGCTGCAACGGTACACGCGGGTCCTCGGTGGGGTGCTGGCGAGTCGGGTGAGGGTGGGTGCGGTGCGCCCCTACGGCGCGTCGCGGCGTCGGGGCAGCGACGGCGTGCCTTACGACGATCGATTCTTCGCCGGCGGCGCCTTCAGCGTCCGCGGCTATCGCGACAACGCGCTCGGCCCGCAGATCACCGACCGCAGCGAACTCGACGAGATCGGCTGGGGATCGGACGTTCCGTTGCCCGATGATCCGGCGCGCGGGGGCAGCTACCAGCTGATCACCAACCTCGAGTGGCGGTTCCCGTTGCCCCTGCTGGATCGCTGGCGCCTCAGCAGCGTCGTGTTCTGGGACGGCGGCAATACCTGGGAGAACTCCGGCGACATCCGGTTGAAAGGTTTTCGCTGGCGTTCGTACGCCGGCGACCCGGAAGATCCGGCCAGCACGAAGCTCTGGGACTATCGTTACAGCGTGGGCACCGGCCTGCGCCTGGACACGCCGTTCGGGCCGTTCCGGC
>CAZVWL010000375.1:0-1895 GCA_964630845.1 uncultured Fibrobacteraceae bacterium | reverse complement strand
GCACCGACCTGCCCGAGGACGCGTGCGCCGACCTGCGCGCCGGCCTCGACGACCTCGACCGCACCGTGGCCGACCTGCAACGCGCCCTGCGCGACGCCTCGACCGACCCCAGCCCCGGAGCCGGCCTCGACGCCGGCCTCGGCGCCGGTCCTTGGCTCACCAGCCAACTGCAACGCGCCTTGCTGCAGACCCGCGGCCTGGCCGACCTGACCCAGAGCCTGATCCGTCACTGACCCGCAACCGGAGGTTGAATGATGTTCCGCACCACGGCCCGCCCCCGCCTCGAGCAAGCGCTGCTGCCCTTGGCCGCGCTCGTACTGCTAGCGTTGGCCCTGTCGACCGCGCCGGCCAGCGCCCAGCGCGCGATCGACGAGACGCACAAGCTCGACAAGGGCGGCACGCTTGCCGTCGAGAACCTCGCCGGCTCGATCACCGTCACCGGCTGGAACCGCCAGGAAGTGAAGATCACCGGCTCGCTCGACGACAAGGCCGAGAAGCTCGAGGTCACCGGCGACGCCCGCGAGCTGGAGATCGCCGTGCGCTACCCCGACCGCGTGCGCAACGTCAACGAGGGCACCACCCTGGTGATCCAGGCCCCGGCCGGCTGCCGCCTGGAGATCAACGGCGTCTCGACCACCGTGGCGGTCGACCGCATGGACGGCGAGCTGGAAGCCCGCACCGTCAGCGGCAAGCTCACCCTGCGCGGCAAACCCGCCGCCGTGCGCGCCGAGACCGTCAGCGGCACCCTCGACCTCGACCTCGAGACCGACCGCGCCACCCTGTCCACCGTCTCCGGCGACATCAAGGTCGGCGGCGTGCGGCGCGACCTCTCCTGCCGCGCCGTCAGCGGCAAACTCGTGATCGACGCCGGCAAGGACCTCGAGAAGCTGACCTGCGAGGTGATCTCCGGCAACATCCGCGTCACCGGCCAGATGGCGCGCAAGGCCGAGTGGGCGCTGTCGGCCCACAGCGGCGACGTGACCGTGGACCTCGTCGGCAAGGTGGACGCGCGGCTGCGGCTGAAGACGTTCTCGGGCACGATCCACGATGTGTTCGGGAAGTCGGCGGAGCGGACGTCGAAGTATGCGCCGGGGAAGGAGCTGTCGGTGACGGAGGGCAATGGGGAGGGGTTGTTGACGGTGGATGTGTTCAGCGGGGATGTGAGGGTTGGGAAGAAGTAGGGTTTCTTGCAGCTCCGGCCGGTGCGCCGGCGCACAAGATGACGACGCAGGGGGCGCGCCCATGAGGTCGCGCCCCCTGCGTTTCGGTATACCCTGGATGGGAGCAGCGTCGATCACTTCAGAACACCGGCGGCAGGCAGTAACGGGATGAGCACCACGAATCCGATCGAACTCTTCGAGCAGTGGCTCGACGAGGCGCGGGCAACAGCCGGGCTGTCTCATCCGGCGACGTTTTGCCTGTCGACCATCGACGAACGGGGATTTCCCGACGCGCGCCAGGTCGACCTGAAAGAGGTCGGCGACGCCGGGTTCCTCTTCGGCACGCGCCTGGACTCGCCTAAAGCACGAGCGATCGCTCGGAATCCGCGGGTCGCGATGACCTTCTGGTGGGACCGGCTCGGTCGACAGGTGCGCGTGGTTGGGACGGCGAGACGGGCTGATTCCGAGAAGGCTGATGAGGTGTTTCGGAATCGGTCTCACGAGGCGCGGGTGGTGGCGGTGGTTTCGGTGCAGAGTGAGGCGGTTGCGGATCTCACTGAACTCAAGGTTTTGTTCGAGGAGGCGTTGAAGGGGCCTTCTCCGGTGCGGCCGGAGTGTTGGGGGGCGTTCTGGGTGTGGCCGGAGAGGGTCGAGTTTTTGCGGTTTGTGGAGTCGCGGTTGCATGAGCGGCGGGTGTTTGTGCGGGGCGGTGTAGACGGATGTGAGGTTGGGTGG
>CAZVWL010000374.1:0-1901 GCA_964630845.1 uncultured Fibrobacteraceae bacterium | reverse complement strand
CCGCGATCGACTCGGTCACGAGCAAGGGGCCGGGCAGGTCGGCGCGGCGGCAAGCGAAGCCGTCCATGGCCGACTTGTCGAAGGGGGGCTGGTCGGCGTCGGCCAGAACGTCGGCGCCGAGCACGCGTCCGTGCGCCGCTTCCAGCGGCACGGCCTCGGTGCCCAGCGGTCGGGCGCTGGCGAGCACCGTGGCCAGGGCCTGCTCGAACGTGATCATCGCGCCGCTCTTGTTCACGGGATGAGGTCCTTGAAGCTCGCGTCGAACGCGCGCGACACCGCTCGCTCGACCCGCGACCGGAATCGCCCGTACGCGCGCAGCCAGTCCTGGCCCGCCGGCGTCAGGCTGGTGTCTCCCCCGGCGGCGCCTCCGCGGCGCGCCGCGACCAGCTTGACCCCCAGCGCCTGCTCGGTCGCGCGCAGGTCGCCCCAGGCCTTGCGGTAGCTGATCTGCAACCGCGCCGCCGCCGCGCGCAACGACCCCTCGCGCGCGATCGCCTCGAGCAGTTGCCAGCGACCCTGGCCGAACGGCGACGTGTGGTCGTCCGCCGAGAGCCAGAGACGGAAATCGGGACGCAAGCTCCCGTGGCGGCCGCTGGCCGTCGCCCTCACGCGAAGCACCCGAGCTGGCAGTGCACGATCCTGATGCCGTGCTCGTTGCAGAGCCGGCCCACCTCGGCCGCGGGCACCGAGAACTCGGCCGCCAGCTGGAACGCCTCCTCGCAACCGAGCGACGGCGTGCCGTCCGGCCGTCTCCCGCACCGCCTCGCCAGGGCTTCCATCAGCGTGTTCTCGTGGTCCATCGTCGCCTCCTCGATATGCACGGTCGTGCCGATCGCTTGCGATCAAGATGAAACCCGCGCCACCGGTTGTCAACGTATGAACAACCAGCGGCGCGGGTCGTGGGTCACGGGTCTTCGGGGCGGGTCTAGCGGGCGGCCTCCTGCTCGAGCTGCTGCACCGAGACCACGGCGCCGTGCTTGGCCTTCAGGGCGAGCAGCTCCTTCTTCTGCCGCTCGTACACCTGGAAGAGCTGCCCGGGCAGATTCTCCTCCTTGGCGTAGGCCTCGGTCTGCAGGTCGATCCGCGCGACGATGTTGTCGACGTAGAACGAGAACTGCTTGTCGTAGAGGTCCCGCGGGTACGGCTTGCCGATGTCGGCGAACATGGCGCGCAGGTCGTCGTAGCGCGGGATCATGCCGATCGGGGTTGCGATCGCGCTCACCTCGCCGTGCACGAAGCGTTCGAGCCAGCCCAGCCACACCTTCACGTCGCGCTTCTCGCCCAGCAGCTTGTCGCCTTCGCCGCCGCGGTTGCCGTGCGTCAGGAAGTAGTTGAGGCCGGCCAGCACGGGACGGCCCGCGTCGGTGAACGTCGACGAGTTGTAGAACCGGAACTGCGAGGTCATGTAGTCGGCCAGCGGCCCGGGGATGAACGGCGCGTTGGCCCACGGCTGGCGGTTGACGCCCACGGCGCCGACCTCGGTCGCGGTGGCCTTCGAGACGATCGAGGCGCCGATCGCCACGCCCTCGTCCGCGGTGCGGGCGACCCAGACCGGCGGCATGGTGTCCGCGTCGCGGCCGCTGTAGGTGATCACCTTGACCGGCACGCCGGCGGGGTCGGCGTTGGCCGCGGCGTTGTGGTTGGCGATCTCGCGGCAGTCCAGCGTGCAGCGGCTGTTCTTGTGCGACGGCGGGATGGGCTTGCCCTCGGCGTCGAGCTTGCCCTCGTGCCAGTCGCCCTGGAAGTTGCGGCCCTGCTTGGGCATCGTCTCGCCGCAGCCCGACCAGTACGGCACCTTGTGCTCGTCGATCAGCACGTTGGACCAGATCACCTCGCTGGGGTTGTCGCGCAGCGCGGCCATCAGGTGCGGGTCGCCGTCGCGGTTGACATCCTCGACGATG
>CAZVWL010000373.1:0-1940 GCA_964630845.1 uncultured Fibrobacteraceae bacterium | reverse complement strand
GTCACCTGGCTCGTCGTGCCGTCCTCGAGGGTGCGCGTGGGCAGCGCCGGGGCGATCTCGCGGATCTTCGCCTTGACGCGCTCGATCGCCGCCAGCGGGTTCTCGCCGTGGCGCACGACCACGATGCCGCCGGCCGCCTCGGCGCCGCCGACATCCAGAGCGCCGCGGCGCATGCCTGGACCATGCGTGACGTGCGCCACGTCGCCCACGGTGACCGGCACGTTGTCGCGCACGGCGATCACGGCGGCGGCGATGTCGTCGACCGAGCGCACGTAGCCGGTCCCGCGCACCATGTACTCGACGCGGTTGATCTCGATGGTGTGCGCGCCGATCTCCTGGTTGCCCTCGCGCACGGCGACGACCACGTCCTGCAGGTCGAGCCGGAACAGGCGCAGCGCGTCGGGATCGACCTCGACCTGGTACTCGAACACGTGGCCGCCGATCGACGCCACCTCGGCGATGCCCTCGGCGCCGAGCAACGCGTCGCGCACCTGGAAGTCCTGGATCGACCGCAGTTCCTGCGGGTCCCAGCCCCCGGCCGGCCGGCCGTCGGGCGTGCGCCCCTCGAGCGTGTACATGAACACCTGGCCCAGCGCCGTGGCGTCGGGTCCGAGCGTCGGCTGCACGCCGGGCGGCAAGGTGCCGGCGGGCAGGCTCGCGAGCTTCTCGAGGATCCGCGTGCGCGAGGTGTAGAAGTCGGTGCGGTCGTCGAAGATCACGTAGATGGTCGAGAAACCCAGATAGCTGTAGCTGCGCACGGTGCGCACCTGGGGCACGCCCATCAGGGCCGCGGTCAGCGGGTAGGTGATCTGGTTGTCGACGTCGCGCGGGGAGCGGCCCGCCCACTCGGTGAAGACGATCTGCTGGTTCTCGCCGAGGTCGGGGATGGCGTCGACCGGCACCGGTTCGCGCGCCAGGCCGCCCAGCTCCCAGTTGAACGGCGCCACGAGCACGCCCCAGCCGGCCATGAGCACCAGGCCGAGCACCACGACCAGCTTGTTGTCCAGGCACCAGCCGATGAAGCGGGTCACGGCGCCTCCTTGGCCGCCGGCTCGATGCGGGCGGCCTCGTAGCCGCAGCGCAGCATGCGGGCGCCGTAGTACGGGTTGGCGACGACCTCGTCGACCTGCAGCCAGTCGGCGCCGGCGTCGCCGAAGGCCATCGGGCAGTGCACGAGCAGCAAGGGCTGCTCGCCCTTCCAGCCCACCGCCCGGACCGACAGCCACAGCGCGTCGGACAGCGGTTTGAAGGCCGTGCGCATGGCCTCGATGTCGCCGGCCGCGTCGCGCACGGCGTGGGCGGCGGCCACCAGGTCAGGAATCGCCTCGCTGCAGTGGTCGCCGAAGACACCGGCCAGCGCGTCGGCGGCGGCGGCGGCCGCGGCGCCGTCGTCGGCGGCCAGCGCGGCCGACAGCGGCAGGTAGGCGGCCACCACCTGCGGCGCCATGTTCGCGTAGCAGGGCGGGATGTCCGGCAGCGCGGGCTCGTCCGCCGGCTGCTCGGGCAACATCATGCTCGGTCGAGCCTGGATCTGCAGGGCGCTGTCGAGCTTGAAGGCGCCGTTGACCACGACGCGCTCGCCCTCGGCCAGCCCCTCGAGCACCGGGAACCAGTCGCCGGCGCGGGGTCCGAGCAGCACGTCGCGGCCCTGGAAGTGCGGCTTCTCGCCCGGCAGGCGCACGTAGATGACCGCGCGCCGTCCGGTCAAGAGCGGCGCCGTGGCCGGCACCAGCAGCGGCGCCTCTTCGCCCGCCCACCCCCGGCGCAGCCGGCCCTCGGCCGTCAGTTCGGCCTGGACCTCGCCGCGCGCGAGCATGCCGGGCCTGAGGCGCCCGTCGCCGTTGTCGGCTTCCAGCCGGACTCGCACCGAACGCGTGCGGTCGTCCAGCACGGGATCGATGAACACGACCTCGCCGGTGAACTGCTCGCCCGGCAGCGAG
>CAZVWL010000372.1:0-1944 GCA_964630845.1 uncultured Fibrobacteraceae bacterium | reverse complement strand
CGGGCCCGCCGCTGGTGAAGGCGGCGACCGGCGAGGAAGTGACCGCCGAGGAGCTCGGCGGCGCCGACCTGCACACGCGAACGTCGGGCGTGGCCGACCACTTCGCGATCGACGACCGCCACGCGCTGGCGCTGGCGCGCCGCGCCGTGGCGAACCTCAACCGCCGCAAACCCGCGCAGCTGGAACTGCGTGAACCCTCGCCGCCGCTCTACGACCCGCAGGAGCTCTACGGCATCGTGGGCTGCGACCTCAAGCGGCCGCTGGACATCCGCGAGGTGATCGCCCGCGTGGTCGACGGCTCGGAATTCGACGAGTTCAAGGCCCGCTACGGCGACACGCTGGTCTGCGGCTTCGCCCACGTGCACGGCTACCCGGTGGGCATCCTGGGCAACAACGGCATCCTGTACGGCGACTCCGCCCAGAAGGGCGCCCACTTCATCCAGCTCTGCTGCCAGCGGGGCATCCCCCTGGTGTTCCTGCAGAACATCAC
Organism: uncultured Fibrobacteraceae bacterium; assembly: GCA_964630845.1. GTDB lineage: Bacteria > Krumholzibacteriota > Krumholzibacteriia > LZORAL124-64-63 > LZORAL124-64-63 > Glo-17. The sequence goes on along the minus strand of CAZVWL010000372.1, from coordinate 1,454 downwards.
GGGCTTCATGGTGGGCCGCAAGGCGGAGGCCGAGGGCATCGCCAAGCACGGCGCCAAGCTCGTGACCGCGGTCGCCTGCGCGCAGGTGCCCAAGTTCACGGTCCTGGTCGGCGGCAGCTACGGCGCCGGCAACTACGGCATGTGCGGCCGCGCCTACGACCCCACGCTGTTGTGGATGTGGCCCAACGCGCGCATCTCGGTGATGGGCGGCGACCAGGCGGCCGACGTGCTGGCGATGGTCAAGGCCGAGGGGCTGGCCCGCGAGAACGAGGCCTTCGGCGCCGAGGAGGCCGAGGCCTTCAAGGCGCCGATCCGCGCCCGCTACGAGCAGCAGGGTCATCCCTACTACGCCAGCGCGCGCCTTTGGGACGATGGCGTGATCGACCCCGCCCAGACCCGCGACGTGCTCGGCCTCGGGCTCTCGGCGGCGCTCAACGCGCCCATCTGCCGCACCACGTTCGGCGTCTTCCGCATGTAGGCGGCGCGAACGGACACCGACCCGAGGAGCTCCGATGCAGCAAGACCGCTCGACCTGCCGCGCCTCGCTCGACCCGCAAGGCCTGGTGACGCTGACCCTCGCCCGGTCCGAGAAGCACAACGCCTTCTCGTCCATCATGGTCCAGGAGCTGAACGAGCTGCTCAAGTGGGCGCTGGCCGAACCGTCGGTGCGCGCCCTGGTGCTGCGCGCCGAGGGCAAGCACTTCTCGGCCGGGGCCGACCTCGCCGACATGCAGGCCATGGCGACGGCCGACCGCCAGGCCAACCTCGACGACGCCGTGCGCCTGGCCAAGCTCATGCGCCGCCTGGACACGTTCCCGCGGCCGACGCTCGCGCTGGTCCAGGGCGCGGCCTACGGCGGCGCCGTGGGCCTCTGCTGCTGCTGCGACACCGTGATCGCCGCGCCCACGGCCCGCTTCTGCCTGAGCGAGGCGCGCCTGGGACTCGCGGCGTCGGTGATCTCGCCGTACGTCGTGCGCACCCTGGGCGCGCGCCGCGCGCGCCACGCCGTCCTGACCACCGAGATGATCGACGCCGAGGCCGCGCTCGCCTGCGAGCTGGTCCACGAGGTGGCCGACGACCTCGACGCCGCGGCCCTGCGCTGGCGCCGGGCGGTGTACGCCGGCGCGCCCGGCGCCCAGGCCGCGATCAAGGAGATGGTGCAGCGGGTGCACGGCAACCCGGTCGACGACGGCCTGATCCGCGAGACCGCCCTCTTGATCTCCGATCTGCGGGCGCGCCCCGAGGGCCTCGAAGGCCTGGCCGCCTTCTTCGCCAAACGACCCCCGGCCTGGGCCCTGCCCGAGGACGACCAGACGAGGAGCTGACCGTGCTGCGCAAGCTGCTGATCGCCAACCGCGGCGAGATCGCCTGCCGGATCATCCGCACCGCCCGCCTGCTGGGCATCCGCACCGTGGCGGTGTACTCGGACGCCGACGCCGACGCCTGGCACGTGG
>CAZVWL010000371.1:0-1946 GCA_964630845.1 uncultured Fibrobacteraceae bacterium | reverse complement strand
GGCTGACCGAGGCCGAGCGCGACGCCATCCACAAGGCCGCCGGGCCGGCGAAGGCGTCGAAGTTTGCGCGCAGCCTGCTGGTGGCTGCCGCGACGAAGGACGAGGCGGGGATTCGGGCTATCATGAAGGAGGTCCAGACCGAAGCATAGCCTGCTGATATGAGCCCACTTCCGACGACCTCTCGGCGTACCGAGGGGTCTGTCGGCTTCAGGAACGGATATCTTTCCTCCCCCAGTCACTTCCAAAACAGACAGTCCCTACCGAGATAGTCGCTATGTTGTCCTGTTCGCCCCTTGACCCTGTAGTATGGTACAGGGTGTATTGTATGAACTGAAGGGGAGGTTGCCATGAGCGTGTTTGCCATTGGCCAGGTTGCGAAACAAGCCGGAGTCGGCGTCGAGACGATCCGTTTCTACGAGCGATCGGGACTGATCAAGGAGCCGCCGCGCAGCAGGTCCGGGTACCGGGAGTATCCGGCAGAGGCGGTAGCCAGGGTCATTTTCATCCGGCGTGCCAAGGACCTGGGGTTCACGCTGAACGAGATCGCAGACTTGCTCGCGCTGCGGGTCGACGCCGACACGACCTGCGCCGATGTCAAAGCTCGGGCGGAAACGAAGATCGCCGGCATCGAAGACCGGATCCGCGAACTCCAGCGTATGAAGCGCGCGCTCGCGACGCTTGCAGCCTCTTGCCACGGTTCTGGACCAGCCAGCGAATGTCCGATTCTTGAAGCTCTCGAGGAGGAGAGAACATGAAGATCGAAGTGCTTTATTTCGAAGGATGCCCGAACTCCACCCCCACGCTGGAGATGGTCAAGCAGGTGGCGTCGGAACTGGGCGTCGACGCAGCCATAACCACGGTCGAGGTGAACGACCCCGATCAGGCACATCGGCACCGCTTCTTCGGCTCGCCGTCGGTGCAGGTCAACGGGATCGATGCCGATCCAGCGGTTCGCTCGCGAACCGACTATGCCTACGGATGCCGGATGTACGGAAGCACCGGCACACCGCCTCGGGAGATGATCGAGGCGGCCATCCGGGAGCAGGTAGCTTCATGAACGCCCCCGGGGGATCCCCGCGGCTGGGCACGTTTGCCACGGCAGGCTCCGTGATCTCGGCCATCGCATCTTCGGCCTGCTGCTGGCTTCCGCTCATCTTGATTGCCTTCGGGGCCTCGGCAGTGGGCGTCGCGTCGTTCTTCGAGAAGTACCGTCCGGTCTTCCTGGTCCTGGCAACCGCGTTGCTGGCTGCCGGCTTCTACTTCAACTACTTCCGCAAGGAGGAATGCACTCCCGGTTCGGCATGCGCCACGTCCCGGCCCCGCCTCCGGCGCTTCAATCGCATCACGCTCTGGGTCGCGACCGCCTTCGTCGTGGCGTTCTCGTTCTTCCCCAGCTACGTCGGACTCGTCGTTGGCGGAGCGTCTTCGGCACCCCTCCAGCCGGTGGCAGGCGAAGTCCAAACCCTCCATCTGGCGATCGGCGGGATGACTTGCGAAGGATGCGCGGGCATTCTCACGAAGGCTCTGGCGGCCGTACCCGGGGTGATCGGCGCGGAAGTGTCCTACGAGGATGGATCAGCCGTAGTGAGGGTCAGTGAAGAGGCTGTCCTCGACGTCGAAACGCTCGAGGCCGTCGTCCAGAAAGCCGGTTACAAAGTCCTGTCCGTAGATGGCGGCGACCATCGCTGAGTGCGGGCACCTTGCTCGGCCCCCTCGGGGGGGGGTATGCACCAGACCGACGACATCTCGCCTGACCGAGGGGTCGCTGGCTTTCATTTCTCATCCGACCCTGAGTCGATCGCGTTGGCTATCGAAGGGCGCTGAAACCTCGATCCCCGCTCCTCCAAATGCCGCACAGAATTCACAGAATTCCCCACCAGGGGTGATGGTCCGGATTTCTGTGAATTCTGTGCATTCTGTGCATCATGGCGCCACCGCCACGCCCG
>CAZVWL010000370.1:0-1949 GCA_964630845.1 uncultured Fibrobacteraceae bacterium | reverse complement strand
TGGCGACCGCCGTCAGCAGGTTGGCCGCGGCCTCGGTGGTCGCCGGCACCAGGAGCACCGCGGTCGGAGGTGGCGGCAGCGACGGTAGAAGCGCGTCGATCGCTTCGCCGAGGACGGTCTCGGCCACCCAGAGGTTCGAACGGAGGGTGTCGCCGGACGCGGCGTCGAAACGCAACGCCTGGCCCTGATCCGTGGTCTGGCCGATCGCCGGGACCGCTCCCAGAAGGGTCGCACCGACGAGCGCCACCAGGCCCAGCGATCGCAGCAGCATGCACATGCCAATCCTTCCGGCCAGCCCTCAATCGGCCGGCTCGGCCCAGACGTCCCAGGCGGTGGCGCCGCGGAAGACGGCGTCGCACCAGCTGCCGATCCCGACACCCTCGGCCACGGGCATCAGGACGCTGCCGTCGAGATCGTACCCGAAATGCTGGCTGCGGCCAAGGCCGAGCCGGACCCGACCGGTGCCCGCCGCCAGCAGGCGCTCCCGCGCGGCGGGGTCGTGCCAGGAACCTTCTGCGAGCGCCGCCAGCAACTCCTGCGCCCGCTGCTGGTCCGCCGGCTGGGCGGGGTCGAGCACCTCGTCGATGACCACCGGAAACCGCCGGCCGAGCCGGTCCGCCAGCCTCCGGCCGCTGATCTCCGCCTGCAGGTCCAGCACCCGCGCCTCGCGATCGGCCACCTCTTCGGGATCGGGCCGACCCGGCATCGCCGCCGCCGGCGTTCCCCGCTCCGGCGAGTAACGGTAGGTCCCGAGGTGGTCGAATTCCACCTCGGCGAGGAAATCGAGCAGCTGTTCGATGTCCTCCTCCTCCTCGCCCGGAAAGCCGAGCAGGATGGTCGTGCGCAACACGAGATCCGGGCGTTCGGCCCGCAACGTCGCGAAGAACCGCGCCGTCGCGTCGGGATCGCCCGGCCGGCGCATGGCCCGCAGCAGGCGCGGCGACGCGTGCTGCACGGGCAGGTCGAGGTACGGCACCACGCGCGGCAGCTCGAGGATGCGCAGCGCGCGCTCGGCCGGGAACAGCCCCGCGTAGAGGTACAGCAGCCGGATCCACCGCAGGTCATCGACGGCGGACAGTCCCTGCAACAACAGTTCGAGGTCCTCCCCGGTTCCCCGCCCGTAGTCGCTCGTGTTCTGGCTGACGAGCTGGACCTCGCGCACGCCGCCCGCCACGAGGGCACGCACCTCGGCGGTGATCTCCGCCACCGGCCGGCTGCGCAGGGTGCCGCGGATCAAGGGGATGCGGCAGAACGTGCAGCGCTGGTTGCAGCCCTCGCCCAGCTTGACGAAGGCGACGTGCCCGGGCGTCAGCAGCCGCCGCCGGCCGAGGCCCTCGTACCGCGCGGCGACCGCGGGCACGGCCAACCAGTCGGAATGGCCGTCGAGCGCCGCCGACACGACGCGGTCGAACTCGCCCACGCCGCCGACCACGTCGATCGCCGGGTGCAGGTCGCGGATCGTGGCCCCCTCCTCCTGGGCCAGGCAACCGGTGACCACCAGGGTACGGTTGCCCTTGGCCGCGGCGAAGGCCGCGATCGCCTCCTGGCTGTCGGTGCGGGCGGCCTCGATGAAGCCGCAGGTGTTGATCAACCAGATGTCGGCCTGCTCGGGATCGTCGACGACCTCGACACCCTCGCCGGCGAACCGACCGAGCAGGGCCTCGGAATCCACCAGGTTCTTGTCGCAGCCAAGGGTGTGGCAGTAGACACGGCGCGCGGGTCGGTTCATCGGTACCCTTCCACCAGTCGGCATGGCCGGTTGCGGGATCGGTTCACTCGGCGGCTTCGTCGCCGAAAAGATCGGGCAGGTCCCCCGGTTTGACCAGCACGTCGCGCGCCTTGCTGCCGGTAAAGGGGCCGACGATGCCGGCCTCCTCCATCATGTCCATCAGCCGCCCGGCCCGCGTGTAGCCGATGCGAAGGCGCCGCTGCAGCAGGCTCGTCGAACC
>CAZVWL010000369.1:0-1952 GCA_964630845.1 uncultured Fibrobacteraceae bacterium | reverse complement strand
GGCGACGCGATCCTGGCCTTCGGGGCCGGCGAGGTCGTCACCCGCCTGGCGGCGATGACCGAGCCGCACGGCGCCGCGTTGAGCCTGGCCGACCTGCAGGATCTGCACGCGGAGTTCTTCCTGGTCCGCTTGCCGGACGACTCGCCGCTCTGCGGCCTGACCCTGGCCGCCAGCAACCTCGGCCAGCTGGTGGGCCTGACCGTGATGGGCCTGGTGCGCGACGGACGCACGAGCCTCGGCGTTTCGCCCCAGCAGGTCCTGCGCCCCGGCGACCGCTTGCTCGTCGCCGGCGACCCGGCCGCCATCCTCAGCGTGCTCGAGCTGGGGGAGATCCGCCTGGAAGCGCACGTCGAGGCGGCCGAGCTGGAGTCGGCGGACATCGGCGTCGTGGAGGCCACCGTGGCGCCACGCTCGCAGCTGGCCGGCCGCAGCCTGCGCGAGATCGCCTTCCGGGAGCGATACGGCGTGCAGGCGATGGCGCTCTGGCGCGAGGGCAAACCCCGCCGGGCCGACCTCGCCGACCTGCCCCTGCGCTTCGGCGATGCCTTGCTGCTGCAGGGACCGCGCGATCGCCTGGCCCTGCTGGCCAGCGACCCCGACCTGTTGGTGCTGACCCCGGGCGATCGACCACCGCGCCGCACCGGCAAGGCGCCCTTTGCGATCGGCGGCCTGGTGCTGTTGGTGGGGATGGTGGTGACCGGCTGGCAGCCGATCCAGATCGCGGCCTTCGCGGCCGCCACGTTCGCCATCGTGGGCGGCGCCTTGAGCATGGAGCAAGCCTACCGCGCCGTGGAGTGGCGCATGATCTTCCTGCTGGCGGCCATCCTGCCCATCGGCATCGCCATGGAACGCACCGGTGCGGCGGCCCTGGCCGCCCACACCCTGACCGACCTCGCCGGGCCCTACGGCCCCTACGCGCTGTTGGCGGCGCTGGTGATCGCGGCCAGCCTGCTGAGCCAGACGCTGGACAGCGGGCCGGCCGTCGTGGTGCTCGCCCCGGTCACGGCGCAGATCGCCGAGGCGGCGCAACTGGCGCCGGCGACCCTGTTCATGGGCATCGCCCTGGGGGCGTCGGCGGCCTTCGTCACGCCGTTCAGCCACAAGGCCCACCTGCTGGTCATGGGCGCGGGCGGCTACCGGGCGGCCGACTACGTCAAGGTGGGCACGCCATTGACGTTGCTGGTCCTGGGGCTGATCGTTGTCCTGGTTCCCGTGGTGCTGCCGTTCCATTGACCGTCAACCGACCAAGGTGTTCCGCCGCCGATGAAATTCATGATCTCCCAGCTGACCGTGCTGATGCACGGCGGCGGGCGCAAGAGCAACGTGAAGCTGCTGGTGCGCTTCGTGCTCCTGCTGCTGGCCGTGATCACGCTCTACAGCGTGCTGTTCCACGTGTTGATGGAGCACGAGGGGCAGCGTCATTCCTGGATCACCGGCTTCTACTGGACCTTGACGGTGATGTCGACCCTCGGGTTCGGCGACATCACGTTCCAGACCGATCTGGGCCGCGCGTTTTCGATCCTCGTGCTGCTCAGCGGCATCATCTTCCTGATGGTGATGCTGCCGTTCACCTTCATCCGCTTCTTCTACGCCCCCTGGCTCGAGGCCCAGAACAAGGCGCGCGCGCCGCGAGCCTTGCCCGAGGGGACACGCGGCCACGTGGTGTTCACGCACTTCAACGACGTCTCGGCGAACCTGATCGCGCGGCTCGAGCAGATGGGCCTGGCCTACGTGGTCCTCGTGCCGGACCTGCCGCGCGCCCTCGAACTCTTCGACCGCGGCTACCGCGTGATGGTCGGCGACCTCAACCACCCCGACACCTACCGCAACCTGCGCGTGCACGACGCGGCGCTGGTCGTCGTGCTCAACGACGACATGGCCAGCACGAACATCATCTACACGGTGCGGGAGATCTGCCCGCACGTGGTGACGGTGACCAACGCCGACCACGA
>CAZVWL010000368.1:0-1960 GCA_964630845.1 uncultured Fibrobacteraceae bacterium | reverse complement strand
TGCCCGAGGCCCAGCTCGACCGCTTCATGTTCAACGTGCTGATCGGTTATCCCGACCTCGCCGACGAGATCCGCATCGTGGAGTCGACCACCGGCCTGGCCGGCGAGCGGCCCGCCACCGTGATCTCGCGCGCCGACGTCCTGGCGTACCAGGACCTGGTGCGGGAGGTGCAAGTCCAGGAGCAGGTGACCCGCTACGCCGTGCGCCTGGTGCGCGCCACCCGCGTGGGCACCGACGAGGCCGCCGCCGCCGCCCGCGAATACCTGGCCTGGGGCGCCGGCCCGCGGGCCGCGCAGGACCTCGTGCGCGGCGCCAAGACACGCGCCCTGCTCGAGGGCCGCGAGACCCCCTCGCGCGACGACGTGCGCCGCCTCGCGCACCCCGTGCTTCGCCACCGCCTGGTCACCAACTTCCACGCCGAGGCCGAGTCGGTGGCCAAGGACACCATCATCGACCGTATCCTCGCCGAGGTCACGGACTGAGCCATGATACGCGACCTCATCACCCCGGCCCTCGCCAGCCAGCTCGACCGCCTCGACCTGCTGGCGCGCCTGCTCGTCGAGGGCTTCCTCGCCGGGTTGCACCGCAGCCCTTACCACGGCTTCTCGGCCGAGTTCGCCGAGTACCGCCGGTACCAGCCGGGCGAGGCGATCACCAACCTCGACTGGCGCGTGCTGGCCCGCCGCGACCAGGCCTACAGCCGCGTGTTTGCCGAGGAGACCAACCTGCGCTGCACCCTGCTGATGGACTGCTCGGCCAGCATGCGGTTCTCGAGCGATCCCGCCGCCCGGCCCACCAAGCTCGCCTACGGCCGCGTGCTGGCGGCGTGCCTGGCCTACCTGCTGCTGCGCCAGAACGACGCCGTCGGCCTGGTGGCCTTCGACGAATCGCCGCTCTTGCGGGTGCCGGCGCGGTCGGTCAGAAGGCAGCTCTTCCAGGTGCTCAAGGGCCTGAAGGACGCGCCCGAGGGCACCGGCACCCGGCTCGGGCCGGTGCTGCACACGGTGGCCGAGAGCATCCCGCGCCGCGGCCTGGTGGTGGTGATCAGCGACCTCTTCGACGACCTCGACCCGGTGCTGGACGGCCTCAAGCACTTCCGCCACCGCGGCCACGAGGTGCTCGTCTTCCAGCTCCTGGATCCCCGTGAGCTCGACCTCGCCTACCCGGGCGAGGTGGAATTCACCGGCCTGGAGACGCCCGACCTGCGCGTGCGCACCGAGCCGGCGCACGTGCGCGCCGAATACCAGGCCCGCCTCGCCGCCTGGCGCCACGACCTGCGCCGCCGTTGCCGCCACCATCTGGTCGACCTCGTCGAGCTGGTGACCGACCAGCCGCTGGGCCCGGCGCTGGGCGCCTACCTGATGAAGCGCGGGCGGTTGCACTGATGCCGTTGAGCTTCCTGAACCCCGCCATGCTGCTCGGGCTCGTGGCGGCCGCCGTGCCGGTGATCCTGCACCTCTTGAGCCGGCGGCGGGCCCGCCGCGTGGTGTTCAGCGACCTGCGCTTCCTGCAGCTGGCCGAGGCCCAGCAGGCGCGCCGCCGCGGCCTGCAGCGCTGGCTGCTGCTGCTCTTGCGCGTGCTGATCCTGATCTGCCTCGCGCTGGCGGCGGCGCGGCCGCACTGGGGCGGCCTGCCCGGCGGCGGCGGCCAGGCGGTGCTCTTCGTGCTCGACGCGAGCGCCAGCATGCAGGCCCAGGAAGCCGACGGCCGCACACGGTTCGACAATGCCCGGGACCTGGCCGCCGAGATGATCGGCGCCCTGCCGGCCGACGCGTCGGTGCACGCGCTGGCCATGGGTCCGGTGGCCGAGCCGCTGTTCGCGGCCTGGTTGCCGACCGGGCCGGTCGCGGTCCAGGCCCTGCAAGGAGCCCGCGTCACCGACGGCGCGGCCGACCTGCCGGCCGCTCTCCGCGCGGCTGCGCGGCTGGTGGGCGAGGCCCCGGCGCGACCGGTCGAGGTC
>CAZVWL010000367.1:0-1987 GCA_964630845.1 uncultured Fibrobacteraceae bacterium | reverse complement strand
GCGATGTTGCCGGTGAAGCCGTCGGTCACGAGCACGTCGCAGGATCCGACCAGGACCTCGTTGCCCTCGACGTTGCCGCAGAAATTCAGTTCCGACGCGGCCAGGGCCGCGTGCGTGGCGACGGCCAGGTCGTGGCCCTTGGATGGCTCGCCGCCGATGTTCAGCAACCCGACCGACGGCGCGGCGACTCCTTGCATGGAACGGCAGTAGGCGGCGCCCATGCGCGCGAAGCAGAGCAGCAGGTCCGGGCTGGCGACGGTGTTGGCGCCGGCGTCCACGAGCAGCGTCTCGCCGCGCACGGTCGGGATGAAGGTGGCGATCGCCGGCCGCTCGACGGCCGGCAGGCGGCCGAGGATCAGCAGGCTCGCGGCGACCATGGCGCCGGTCGACCCGGCCGAGACGACGGCGTCGACGCGGCCTTCGCGATGGTCCTGCATGGCCCGCACGATCGGCGAATCGGGTCGGCTGCGGATCGCCGCGGCCGGCGCCGCGTCCATCGGGATGTCCTGGGTGCACGGAACGATGGAGACGGCGAGGTCGTCCATGCCGGCAAGGTGGCCGGCCAGGACGGCTTCGTCGCCGTACAGCACGAGGTCGCAATCGACGCCTTCGCGCAGGGCCTGGAGCGCGCCGGGCACGGCGGCGCCGGGACCCACGTCGCCGCCCATGGCGTCGACCGCGATGCGGCAACGCCGCACCGGGTCAGCCGCGCCGGGGTCCGCAAACGTCGGACCTGAGGGGGGCGTGATCAGGACTCGACCACCAGGACTTCCCGCTCACCGTAGAAGCCGCACTCGCGGCAGACCCGGTGCGGCAGGCGCGGCGCGCTGCAGTGCGGGCACTTGCTCGGGTCGGGACGGCGCAGGTGCCAGTGGGACCGCCGCTTGCCCTTGCGCTGGTGGCTGGTCTTTTTCTTGGGAACGGCCATCTCGTCGTCGCTCCTTGCATGCCGGACCGCCCAGCGGTCCCTGACTTGTTTTGTACCGCCGACGGCCGGCTCCGGTTCCCCCATGCGGGGTCAGCCGGGCAGACCGTCCCAGCGCGGGTCAAGCTCGCCCTCGGCGCAGCTGCAGGCGCCGACGTTCAGATCGGCACCGCAATGCGCGCAGATGCCCCGGCAATCGTCCCTGCAGACGCGGACGAGGGGGACAGCCAGCACCACGGCCTCGCGCACGGTCTCTCGCAGGTCGACGATCCCTTCGCGCTGGTGCAGCACCGGCGAGTCGAGATCGACGTCCTCGTGGCCCGCGTCCCGCAGGATCATCAGCTCCAGCGGCACCGCGAAGCGCAGGACGAACTCCTCCAGGCAGCGGCCGCAGCTGGCCGATCCGGCCGCCGCGAGCTCGCCGCGCACGAGGCAGCGGCCCTCCAGATTGTCGACCCTGACCTCGCCCGTCACCTCCACCCTGGCCGGTCCGTCCGGCCCGAAGGCCAGATCGAACTCGCCGGCCATGGCGAGGCTGCTTTGCCCGACGGGCGTCCTGCCGAGGTCGAGTTTCATGAGCCGGCAACTCTAATGGCCGCCTCCGTTTCTGTCAAGGCGGCGGGCGGCGACAGGCCCGCCGCCCAGGATCGCGGGTCAGCGGCCGAAGATCAGGGCCAGCTCCCTGGCGGCGTCCTCGGGGTTGGCCGACGCGTGGACCGCGTTCTCGGACAGGCTCTTGCCGTAGAGGAAGCGGATCGTGCCGGTCGCGGCCTGCGCCGGGTTGGTGGCCCCGATCAGCTCCCGCAGCCGGGCGACGGCCTCGTCGCGCTCGAGCCGGACACAGATCACCGGTCCGGAGGTGATGTAGGAGACCAACTCGTCGTAGAACGGCTTGCCCCGGTGCTCCCCGTAGAATTCGCGGACGGTGTCCGCCTCCAGCCGGCGTAGCTCGAGGCCGGTGATGCGGAAACCGGCGGCGTTGACCATGGCGAGGATCGCCCCGCACTTCTGGTCGGCCGCCGCGACGATCTCCGGCTTGATCATGAAGTAGGTCGACTGCAT
>CAZVWL010000366.1:0-1996 GCA_964630845.1 uncultured Fibrobacteraceae bacterium | reverse complement strand
AGCGTCCGCGCCGAGCACGGTCTGCGTCGCCGCGCCGAGCACGGCATCGGGCGCCGCGACGGCCGGCAACTCGGCGGCTGCGCCGGTGCCTACGATCGCCAGCGGCAACCATACGAACAGGATCCAAACCAGAAAACGGACGATGGCCGTCGTCTTCGGCAAGCCCGCGGACGTCATGGTGGTCTCCCCCGAGGTGGCTCAGGTCCGGCGTTGTCGTCTCGGCGTTAACAACGAGCCCGTGCGTTGCCGTCCTTATCGGGAGGTCGCCATCGACCGGCACGGTCACGTGCGTGCCTTACACCACGACCAGCTGGCACCATGAGCGCGGGAAGATGGCAGCATGGACGATCCGAATGGCCAATCGATCATCCCCGCATCGATGGGCGTGGTCGATCTTATCAGAGGTGCGTCCCCGGTGTCAACGCGGTTCCGACCATTCCCCCATGGCCAGAAACCGCGCCAGCCGCCGGCTGCGCAACGTCGGCAGGTCGAGCCGCGTGAGCTCGGCGAGCGCGTCGAGCAGCTGGGCCTTGATCGCCTGCGCGGCGCCCTGATGGTCGCGGTGGGCACCGCCGACCGGCTCGTGGATGATGGCGTCGATGATCTTCAGCGACAGCGCGTCGGCCGCCGTCAGCTTCATGGCGCGGGCCGCTTCGGACGCCTTGCCGGCGTCACGCCAGAGGATGGCGGCGCAGCCCTCGGGGCTGATCACGCTGTAGATCGCGTTCTCGAGCATGTAGATGCGGTCGGCCACGCCGAGCGCGAGCGCGCCGCCCGATCCGCCCTCGCCCGTGACCACGGCGATGGTCGGCACCTTGAGCGCCGCCATCTCGCGCAGGTTGCGCGCGATGGCCTCGGCCTGGCCGCGTTCCTCGGCGCCGAGGCCGGGATAGGCGCCCGGCGTGTCGATGAGCGTGATGACCGGTCGGCCGAAGCGCTCGGCCAGCTCCATCAGGCGCAGGGCCTTGCGGTAGCCCTCGGGGTGGGCCATGCCGAAGTTGCGCGCGAGGTTGCTGCGGGTGTCGCGACCCTTCTGGTGGCCGAGGATCAGCACCGGCCGGCCGTCCAGGCGCGCCAGGCCGCCGACGATGGCGGGGTCGTCCCGGAACAGGCGGTCGCCGTGCAGCGGCACGAAGTCGGTGACCAGGCGCTCGACCAGGTCGAGGGTGGTCGGGCGCCGGCCGTGACGCGCCAGCTGCACGCGCTGCCAGGGTTCCAGGCGGCTGAAGATGTCGCGGCTGAGGCGGACAGCCTTGTGGCGAAGATCCTGGACCTCGGAGGCGACGTCGACGCCGCCGACCGCGGCCGAGGCCTCGAGGGTGCGGATGCGCTCCTCCAGCTCGACGATCGGCCGCTCGAAGTCCAGCCACGGTCCCTTGACCAGGTCAGCCATGTTCTCCTTCTAACCCGCCATCCTCGGATCCCGGCGCCAGGTTCAGCCCGTCCCGCCTCGGGGGCCGGGATTGACCAGCATACCATCGATCGCGCTCGTTCGCTTCCCCCCGTTGCCGCCGAGGCCGTTCGAACCGCCGCCGGCGGCGGCCCGGCCCGCAGCGGCCGCCTGGGGCCGCCGGGCCTGCCAGTGATTGTTGCGCGCGGGTCCGGCCGGCACGGCGACGCTCAGCCGGATGCGGCCCACGCCCGGCAAGGCGCGCAGGGCGCGCAGGCTGGCCAGCGTCAGGGCCACGCGGCGCGCCCCACGCAGCAGCCACTGCGCTTGCCCTGTCGTCACCGCCACCAGCAGCGGCACGGGCATCGCCAGCTTGGCCTCCGCCGCGATCGGCAGCGCCGTCGCGGCCAGCGGCTCGTCCATCATCAGATCGGCGTCGACCTCGCCGTCACCACCCTCCCCGTCGCCAGGACCGTCCACCACCGGCGCCGGCGCAACCAGCGGCCCGATGGGCTGCGGCGAGTCGTGAGCCGCGAGCACCGCGTCGAGCCCGTCCAGACCCTGCTCGCCCATGGCGGCGAGGTCGACCTCCAGCAGCACCTCCCG
>CAZVWL010000365.1:0-2012 GCA_964630845.1 uncultured Fibrobacteraceae bacterium | reverse complement strand
TCGTGCACGGCCTCGGGCAGGTCCATGGCGCCGGCCAGGTGGTCGAGGGTCTCGGCCCGGGCGCTCAGGTTGGGGTGCGGCGCGCGGATGGAGCAGCAGTCGCGATAGGGTCGGATGGAGGCCTCGAAGGCGCCGATGCGCTTGCTGAGGGCCGTGATCTGCTCCTTGTCCAGGCCGATCAGGGGCCGGAACACCGGCAGGCGCAGGTCGGGGCCGATGGCGGCCAGGTTCTGCAGCGTCTGGCTCGCCACCTGGCCGAGGCTGTCGCCGGTGACCAGGGCCAGGCTGTGCTCACGCGCGGCGATCGCGGTCGCGCAGTGCAGCATGTAGCGGCGGAACATCACCATGTCGTGGGCGTCGTCGACGTGCTCGATCGCGCGCGTCTCGTAGGGCACCACCGGCACCAGCCACAGCGTCAGCGGCTGGGGCGACCACGCCGCCAGCACCCGCGCGAGCGCCACGATCTTGTCCAGGTCCGCCTCGGCCGCCGTGCGGCCGGTGTGCACGTGCACCAGGGTCGGCCGGCAGCCGCGGCTCATCAGCATCCACGCGGCCACGGGGGAGTCGATGCCGCCGGACAGCAGGCAGCACACCCGGCCGCCGCTGCCGCTGGGCAGGCCACAGGCCGCTTCGCGCTTGCCCGTGAAGACGAGCACGCGTTCGCGCAGGACCAGCACGTGCACGGTGAAATCGGGGCGCTGCATGCGGGCGGGCAGGCCGACGGCCGCGCCGACCGTCCGACCCACCAGCGCGTTGACTTGCTGGCTCGTCAGCGGGAAGCTGCGGTCGCTGCGGCGGGTCTCGACCTTGAAGGTGGCGGCCCGGCCCACGTCGCGCACGGCCAGGGTCGCGGCCACGGCGCTGACGTGGGCGAGGTCGTCCCCGAGCTCGTCGCGGCCGATCGACACCGCCGGCGAGATCCACCGCAAGCCGAACACCCGCGCCAGCTTGTCGGCGCAGGCCTCGGCGCGCTCAAAGCCCTCGAGCCAGACCAGGTAGCGGCTCTCGACGTGGTTGATGCGCGTGACCGGCTCGCCGGCCAGCGCCCGCCGCATGTTGTTCAACAGCCGCCGCTGGAACACGGGCCGGTTCTTGCGCTTGAGCGCGATCTCGCCGTAGGCGGCGACCAGCACGGTGGGATGAGGGGGAATGGTCACGGTTGCTCCGGGCGCGGGGTCGTGTACACTCTCGTCCCGTTGAATGTCACGCGTGTCCGTCCCGACCGCAAGGAGCCGCGCATGGGGATCCACCTCGACGTCGCCCACACCGAACCGTACCTGCCCGCCGCCGAGGTCGACGCCCTGGCGGCGCGCATCGCCGCCGCGTCGGCCGACCTGGAGGCCCGCCGGGGCCCCGGCAGCGATTTCCTCGGCTGGCTCGACCTGCCCGTCCGGATCACCGATGACGACCTCGCCGCCCTCGAGGCCGCCGCCGCCGCGGCCCGCGCCGACAGCGACGCCGTCGTGGTGATCGGCATCGGCGGCAGCTACCTGGGCGCCCGCGCGGTGCTCGATGCGCTCGGCCCGGCGCCCGGCGCGCCGGAGATCCTGTTCGCCGGCACGGGCCTGTGCACCAGCGCCCTGCGCGCCGTGCTCGCGCGCCTCGATGGCCGGCGGTTCCGGCTCGTGGTGGTCTCCAAGTCGGGCACCACGCTCGAGCCGGCCGTGGGCTTCCGCGTGCTGCGCAACCTGCTGGTCGAGCGCTGCGGCGAGGCGGAGGCCGGCCGCCGCATCACCGCCATCACCGACGCTCGTCGCGGCGCCCTGCGCTCCCTGGCCGACCGCTCCGGCTGGCAGACCTGGACCATCCCGGACGACGTCGGCGGCCGCTTCTCGGTGCTCACGCCGGTGGGGCTGCTGCCGCTGGCGATGGCCGGGATCGACATCCGCCGGCTCGTGGCCGGCGCGGCGGCCATGCGCGAGGCCTGCCGATCGGACGACCTGCGCGCCAACCCGGCGCATCTCTACGCCGCGGTGCGCTACGGCCTCTACACCAAGGGCTTCCAGACCGAG
>CAZVWL010000364.1:0-2026 GCA_964630845.1 uncultured Fibrobacteraceae bacterium | reverse complement strand
GGTCACGACGCCACCACCTCTCCGGCGGGCTGGTCCGCCCCCTTGACTGCGCCGTCCACGATCTCGATGGCGCAGGGATCGTCGCTCTCGACCTCCTCGAGCCAGACCTGCGCGTCGGCCTCCTGGGCCATCTGCGCGACCAGGGCCAGGGAGTCGGCGTCCAGCAGGCTCGCGTCCCTGACGAGCAGCACCTTGAGCGTCGGGTTGAGTGCGAGCCCCATGGCGACCGAGACCTTGATCTGCTCGGCCTGGCTGGCCTGGTCGAAGGGCAGCCCGTGGAGCGTGACGAGGCCCGTGGCGTCGAACCCCAGGCCCTCGACCGGCATCCGGGCCGCCGCGATCGCCTCGGCCTTCGCGCGGTCGATCGCTTCGATCGCGTCGGTCAGGCGCTGGCTCTCGGCGCGGCGCTGCTCCAGTTCGCGTCCGAGTTCCGCCCTGGCCCGGTTCTCGCGCACCTTGCGGTTCGTGGCCTCGACCTCGGCGATCCTGGCGCGGAAGGGCGCCAGGTCCTGCTCGGGCTCGGCTGCCTCCGCGGCGACGCGGTCGGCCTCGGCGCGCGCGTCCCGTGCCAGGTCCATGGCCTGGGCGTGCTTCTGCTCGCGCTCGACGAGGATGCGCTGCCAGCGCTCGATCTCGTTCTTGGCTTCGGTGACCGCGGCCTCGGTCTCGTAGACCGCCGCGCCCAAGTCCTGCGCCCGGCGCTTGGCCGCCTCGCCCCGGGCCGCCTGCTCGCGCACCTTCTCGTTTCGGTGCTGGGCCTGCTCCTGCTCGGCCAGGATCTCCGACGCGGAGACCTCGGCCTCGGGCGCGTCCGGGTGGTGGGGCATCGCGTCGTAGCGTGCCCGCAGCGCCTTGCCCGCCGCGTTGACCGTGGTGCGCTCGGCGTAGACCCGCGCGCGGTCGGCGTCCTGCGCGGCGAAGTCCAGCCCCAGCAGCCCGCGCAGCGTCTCGGCCTGGTCGGCCGGGCGCATGCGGGCGAAGGCGAGGGGGTCGAAGGTCAGCCGGCCGTTCAGGCGGTCGAGTAGCGCCTGCGGAGACGGGTAGATCGCGCCGTCGGGCGCGCGCACGGTAAGCGTGCCGCCGCCGCCCTCGGTGAAGGTACGCCGCACGACGTACTCGCCCAGGTCGCACTCGACCATGCCCTTCTTCTCGCCGCGGCGCAGGGGCTCGCGGCAGATCGCGTCCTTGCCGGCGAGCGCGTACTGGATGGCGTCGAGCGTGCTGCTCTTGCCGCTCCCGTTGCGCCCGGTGATGGTGACGACATGGCCCCTGGGTGCGATCTCCACCGCCTTGAGCCGCTTCACGTTCGATGCCGTGAGCCGGATGATCTTCATTCGCAGTCCTTCCTGGCAGCATGGGCAGCCGCCTCCAACGTCCTTGCCTTGCGCCTCGCCGCCGCGAGCGCGTACGCCTCGACCTCGCGCCAGCCGCCGTAGGAGTGGTACTCCAGCACCTCACCGCCGGGCAGCACGCCATGTACGCGCACGGCCTTGGCGCCGGATGCCTGGGCGGGCAGCCGCTCGAACCGGACGCGCGCGGTCACGCGGCACCGTCCTGCGCGGGGACCTTCGCGGCTTCGGCGCGGGCGCGGACGCGGGCCACGATGGAGTCGCGCCGGCCCACCACGGCGTTGCACTCCTCGCGCAGCGTGATGAGCCTCGCACCCAGCACCGACCCGCGCCGCTCCAGGTCACGCAGCGCCACGATCTCCGCGCGCGTGGCGTGGTCGGCCAGGTCGCCGGTCAGGCAGTCGGGGATCCCTCGGGGCATGCTCTACTCCTCTCGCGCGCAGGTCGCGCACAGGTCGTCGTCCAAGTCCAGGCGCTCGACCACCTCGCCGCACTCGCAGCAGATGGCGAGGTCGCCGGCACAGTCGATGCACAGGCCGCCATCGTCGCAGCCGTCGCAGGTGAGGGCGGCGCAGCTCAGGCACTCGACGCGCTCGCCGCGGCAGGCGTGCTCGGTGGGCAGCGGGTGGTCGGGGATGGTCCAGGTCATCGCAGCACCAGCGCCAGCACGCCGACCG
>CAZVWL010000363.1:0-2035 GCA_964630845.1 uncultured Fibrobacteraceae bacterium | reverse complement strand
GAGCAAGGTGGGCTGGACCGAGGTGTGCGACCACGCGGGCGGCGTGGTGGCCCTGTGGGGCGGGGCGCGCAGCCGCCTGGTCGCGGCCGGCAACGCCGGTCTGCCCGCGCTCGCCGGCCGCCTGCGCGAGGCGTTCGGCGACCGTCTCTACGCGCTGGTCGACCGCCACGAGGAAGCCGGCGAGCGCGCGCGCGAGTCCCGCCTGCGCCGCCGCGCCGCGCGCTTCGGCCTGCCGCTGGTGGCCGCCGTCGAGGTGCTCTATCACGACCGGTCGCGGCGCCCGTTGCAGGACGTGCTGACCTGCATCCGCCTGGGCGTCACGCTCGACGCAGCCGGCGGCCGGCTCCATGCCAACGACCGCCGCGCGCTGCGCTCGCCGGCCTCGCTGGCGCGCCTGTTCGCCGACCTGCCCGACGCGGTGGCGCGCAACGGCGAGGTCGCCAACCGCTGCACGTTCTCGCTCGCCGAGCTGCGCTACCGTTACCCCACCGAGCAACTGCCACGCGGCATGACCACCGGCGGCTGGCTCGAGCACCTCACCTGGCAAGGCGCGCGCGAGCGCTTCGGCGAGCCGCTGCCGGACAGCCTGCGCGCGCGCATCGGTCAGGAGCTGGACCTCATCCACGAGCTCGATTACGACGGCTACTTCCTGACGATGTGGGAGATCGTGCGCTTCTGCGCCCGCCAGGAGATCCTCTGCCAGGGTCGCGGCTCGGCCGCCAACTCGGTGGTCTGCTACTGCCTGGGCGTCACCGCGGTCAACCCGCAGGAGGTCGACCTGCTCTTCGAACGCTTCATCTCGCGCGAGCGGGCCGAGCCGCCGGACATCGACCTGGACATCGAGCACGATCGCCGCGAGGAGGTCATCCAGTACGTGTACCGCCGCTACGGGCGCGACCGTGCCGCGATGGTCGCCAACGTCGTGCGTTACCGGCCGCGGTCGGCGGTGCGCGACGTGGGCAAGGCCCTGGGGCTGCCCGCGGTGCCGCTGGACCGGCTGGCCCGCCTCGCCGGACGCGGCGGCGAGCACCTCGACACCGACAGCCTGCGCACCGCCGGCCTCGATGCCGCCGCGCCCGCTCACCAGCACCTCGTGCGCCTGGTCGCCGAACTGCAGGACACGCCGCGCCACCTGTCGATCCACCCCGGCGGCTTCCTGCTCGGTCACGAACCGGTGCACGACCTGGTGCCGATCGAGAACGCCACCATGCCGGGCCGCACCGTGATCCAGTGGGACAAGCGCGACGTGGAGGCGCTCGGCCTGTTCAAGGTCGACCTGCTCGGCCTCGGCGCCCTGAACCACCTGCACCGCGCGTTCGACCTCCTGCAGCGGCACCGCGGCCTCACGGTCACCTTGCCTGCGATCCCGCGCCGCGACCCCGCCACCTTCGCCATGCTGCAGCGCGCCGACACCGTCGGCGTCTTCCAGGTCGAGAGCCGCGCCCAGATGGCCATGCTGCCGCGCCTGCGGCCCGAGTCGTACTACGACCTCGTGATCCAGGTGGCGATCATCCGGCCCGGCCCGATCACCGGCGGCATGGTGCACCCGTACCTCGCGCGGCGGCACGGTCGCGAATCGGTGGACTACCCGCACCCGTCGCTCGAGCCCATCCTGCGCAAGACCCTCGGCGTGCCGCTCTTCCAGGAACAGGTCATGCGCCTGGCCATGGCCGCGGCCGACTACACCCCCGGCGAGGCCGACCAATTGCGTCGCGACATGGCCCGCTGGCGCCGCAACGGGCCCATCGAGGAGCACCACGACCGCATCGTCTCGCGCATGGTCAAGCGCGGCATCGACCGTGCGTTCGCCGAGCGCGTCTTCGAGCAGATCCGCGGCTTCGGCGAGTACGGCTTCCCCGAGAGCCACGCCGCCAGCTTCGCCCTGATCGCGTACGCCACCGCCTGGGTGAAGTGCCACTCCCCCGCCGAGTTCGCCTGCGCGCTCTTGAACGCCTTGCCCATGGGCTTCTACCAGGCGGGCACCATCGTCGGCGACACGCAGCGCCACGGCGTGGTGGTGCGGCCGGTCGACGTG
>CAZVWL010000362.1:0-2084 GCA_964630845.1 uncultured Fibrobacteraceae bacterium | reverse complement strand
CGGCGGCATTCACCGCGAGGTTCAGCAGGATGTTGTGAAGTTGCGACACGTCGGCCCGCACGGTGCCGAGCCCCTCGGCGAGCACGCACTCGAGCTGGATGTTCTCCGGCAGCAGGCGGCGCAGCATGGGCTCGCCCTCGCGCACGACGTCGTTGAGGTCGATCGCCCGCATCTCGAGAACCTGCTTGCGGCCGAAGGCGAGCAGCTGCGCCGTGAGGTCGCGCGCCCGCTCGGCGGCGCGCACGATGGCTTGCAGGTCCTTGCGGGCGTGGTCGCTCATGTCGGGCGCCTGCGCGAGCAGGTCGGCGAACCCCAGGATCGGCGTCAGCAGGTTGTTGAAGTCGTGCGCCACGCCGCCGGCCAGCCGGCCCACCGCCTCCATCTTCTGCGCCTGGCGCAACTGCGACTCGAGGTGGCGCATGTCGGTGATGTCGCGGCTGAAGCCGCAGATGCCGACGACCTCGCCGGCGTCGTCGCGCACGGGCACCTTGATGGTCTCCAGCACGAGCACACGCCCGCCGAAATCCCGCTCGAAGATGCCCCGATGGGTAGACCCCGCCAGCACGATCCGATCGACGGCCTCGATCTCCGCCGCGTGGGCGGGCTCGAACAGGTCGCGGTCGGTGCGGCCGATGATCTGGTCCAGCGGCAGCTTGAAGAGGTCGCCGCAGGCGGGGTTGACGTGCGTGTACCGCTGGTCGCGGTCCTTCAGGAAGATGAAATCGCGGGCGGTGTCGAAGATGGCGCGCAGCCTCGCCTCGCTGCTGCGCAGCGCGATCTCGGCTTGCCGCACGCTGGTCACGTCCTGCAGCACGCCGAACACGCGGTTGCGCTCACGGTCGTACTCGGCCAGCGACCGGATGTCCGCCAGCTGCCCGTCGCTGGGACGGCGGATCCGGAATTGCACGTCGTATGGCTTGCCGTCGGCCACCAGATCTCCGAGCGCCTCGTCGAGAGCCGGCCGGTATTCGGGCAGCGGGATCTGCTGGACCTCGGCGAGGGTCGGCGCGCGGTCCTCCAGGAAGCCGTAGATGGCGCGTGCGTGCGACGACGCGGTCACCAGCCCGGTGCCGAGGTCGATCTCCCACCAGCCGACCCGCGCCACCTCGCTCGCGCGGCTCAGGCGAGCCTTCTGGCGCTTCAGGCTCTGGTCGAGCTCGTGGCGGTCGGTGATGTCGACGGCATAGGCGAGGTAGCGATCCGCGGTCAGCGCCACGGCCTCCAGCGACCACCAGCGCCGCGAGCCGTCGGCGTGCAGGAATTGCAGTTCACCGGAACTACGGCCGTCGCGTAGCACGCGCTCGAAATGCTCGCGACCCTGCTGTTGCCAATCCGACGGCAGCAGGTCGAACGCCCGCATGCCGAGCAACTGTCGGCGGCTGCGACCGGTGATGGTGCAGGACGCCTCGTTGACGAACTGCAGTCGAGCCTGCTCGTCGGCGACGAAAACGGCGTATGGCGCGCGCTCGACCATCTCGCAGCAGAGGTCGGCGATGCTTCGCGGCATGTCGAAATGCTGGTCGAGGGACATCGGCGCGGACTCCGGAACGGCGTGGCCAACAACGCAACTGGCAACCAGCGATCATAATATTGACAGTGGTTTGGTGTCAAATCACGCGGTTGCACGGCTGAATCGCATGTCACATCTTGGCCCGGGAGGGGCATTCCGATCCAGCTATTCCAGATCTTCGGGGGATCGCGACGCCATGATCCAGCACCGCCGACCGTTCACGGCCAACCCAGCGCGCCCGTTCATGATCCTTGCCGGCCTCGCCGCCTTCTGCCTGGTGCAGCCGGTGCTGGACCTCGTTGGCAAGAATCCCGTGTTCCTGGTGATCCAGGGCCTGAGCGCGGCCGAGATCATCCTGTTGCCGACCCTGCTCATCGGCGGTCTTGCGGCCATCCTCTGGCTGCCGATCGCCGTGCTCTCGAGCCGGCGGCCCGCGGTGGCCGACGCGTGGCTGGCCATTGCTTGCAGCGCCCTCCTGGCGGTCGGGCTACGGCCGCTGCTCGGCCGCTTGGTCGACTGGCCGGGCCTCGTGCAGATCGCCGTGGTCGCCGTGACCGGGACCGCGCTGGTAGTG
>CAZVWL010000361.1:0-2092 GCA_964630845.1 uncultured Fibrobacteraceae bacterium | reverse complement strand
CAGAACTGCAGGTGCATGGGCCTGACCACCTGCCGGTACTGGCGCACCACCGACGCGAGCGTGCGCCCACGCTCCTGGATATCGCGCTCCAGGCGTCGGATCAGACGCTCGTCGGCGTCCACGTCCACGAACAGCCGGATATCCATCAACCCGCGCAGCTCTTCGTGTTCCAGCACCAGGATGCCCTCGACGAACACGATGTCGGCCGGCTCGACGCGCTTGATCACGCCGGTGCGGCTGTGGGTCGCGTAGTCGTAGACCGGCACGTCCACGGCCTCGCCCGCGCGCAGCAGCTGCAGGTCGCGCACGAGCAGATCGGTCTCGAAGGCCTGGGGGTGGTCGTAGTTGATGCGGGCGCGTTCGTCGGGCCCGAGGTGGGAGTTGTCCCGGTAGTAGGAATCGTGGTGCAGGATGGCCACGGTGCGGCCGGGAGCCGCCTCGCGCACACGTTCGGCCACCGTGGTCTTGCCGGAGCCGGAGCCTCCGGCGACGCCGATGATCACCGGCGGCAGCGGGTGTGCGATCGATTCCAACATGGCCGAAAAGTATCCGGGTACAGGGTGCCTGTCAACGACGGCGCGCGGCGACCACCCGACACCCGCCCGGCATTGACCTGCGCGCGCCGACGAACCATATTTCGTGTTCCCGGACGCGGCCCAGCGGTGAGGGTATCTCCTTGCAAACAAATCTACATCGGTCTTCGATCGCGCTTCCAGACGCCGCCGGCGGCGGCGCCTCGGCGTATCGGCAGACCGTGGTCGGCCTGGGCACGGATCTCTGCGAGGTCGTCCGCATGCAGCGGGCGCTCGACGACCCCGACACCGCCGCGCTCGAAGAACTCTTCACGCCGGCCGAGCTGGCGCACGACCGTGCCCGCGGCCGCTGCGCCGCCCGGCTTGCGGCGCGCTTCGCCGCGAAGGAAGCGGTGCTCAAGGCCCTCGCCGGCTGCGGGGGTCAGGGACTCTTCTGGCGCGACATCGAGATCACGACCGGCGGCGACGGGCCGCACGTCGTCCTTGGCGGCCGCCTGGCTGCCCTGGCCGAGGCCGCCGGCGTGCGCCGCGTGCTGGTCAGCTGCGCCCACGAACACACCTACGCGACCGCGAGCGCCGTGGCCCTCGCCTGACGCGACGCGAGCGCGTGCAAGCACGCAGGAACCTGACGAACCGAGCGATTCAACAACGGAGGCCGAGGATGCACGCCACGCCGACTTACGAGCAGAGACTCCAGGGCTTCGACTGGTCCCTGGCCGAGAAGGAACTCGGCTACCAGGCCGGCCAGCCGATCAACATCGGCTGGTACTGCAGCGACCGCATCTGCCAGCTGGGCCTGGCCGCGAAGACCGCCCTGATCTGGGAGGACAACAACGGCCACGACCGCACCTACAGCTTCGATGACCTGCGTGTCCTGACCGACACCTTCGCCGCGTTCCTGCAGTCGCAGGGCCTCAAGCCCGGCGACCGCATCTGCCTGTTCATGGACCGCTTGCCCGAGCTGTACATCGGTTTCCTGGGCGTGCTGAAGATGGGCGGCATCGTGCAGCCGCTGTTCTCGGCCTTCGGCGAGGACTCGCTCTGGACCCGCCTCGACAACGCCGGCACCGCCGCGGTCATCACCCAGATGAAGCACGTGCGCAAGGTGCGTCGCATCCGCGAGAAGCTGCCCGAGCTGCGCCAGATCTTCGTCGTCGACGCGCCGGCCGGACAGCTCAAGGAGATGGAGACGGCGCTGGACCTCGACAACCTGCCGCGGCCCAAGGACTTCACGGTCTACCCCTCGACGGCCGAGACGCCGTCGGTGCTGCACTATACCTCCGGCACCACGGGCCAGCCCAAGGGCGCCCAGCACGTGCACTACTCGCTCATCTCGCAGTACCTGACGGCCAAGTGGGTGCTCGACCTGCGCCCGGACGACATCTACTGGTGCAACGCCGACCCCGGTTGGGTGACCGGCACCTCCTACGGCATCATCGGGCCCTGGGCCAACGGCATCACCCAGGTGGTCCTCGACTCCGGCTTCAACGCCGAGAAGTGGTACGACTTCATGGCCCGCCGCAAGGTGACGGGCTGGAACTCGGCGCCCACGGCCATCC
>CAZVWL010000360.1:0-2103 GCA_964630845.1 uncultured Fibrobacteraceae bacterium | reverse complement strand
AGGACAACGTCTCGGCCAGCATGACGGCGAGCAGCTCGCAGACCTGCAGGGCCTGCTGGCGACGCCCGGCCAGATTCAGCTCGCCCGTCTCGACGCCCGGCACGCCGCGCTGGTGCAGGACCTCGGCGGCCGCCTGCAGGCGCCCGGCCCGCCTGTCCTCGAGGTCGGCGAAGAGCTGTTCGGTCCAGCGGCGTAGCGCTTCGTGCGCGGGGCCGAGCAGGGCCAGCGCCTTGCGCACGTTGCCGTCGGCCAGGCGGGCGGCCTCGGCGCGCGCGGCCGGCTCGGCCTCGGGCGCGAGGCGTTCGAGCAACGCGCACAGCTCGGCCTCGGGATAGGGCGTGACGGCGATCTGCTGGCAGCGCGAGAGGATCGTGGCCGGCAGGCCGGCGCTGGAGGGCGCCAGCAGGAAGATCAACGCGGCCGGCGGCGGCTCCTCGAGGGTCTTGAGCAGGGCGTTGGCGGCGGCCGTGTTCAGGCGGTGGGCGTCGGCGATGATCGCCACCTGCCACCGCGACTGGAAAGCCTGCCGCCGCAGGAACTGCAAGAGGCCGCGGACGGTCAGCGGGCCCGGGTGGTCGGGGTTGCCGATGAGGATCTGGCTGCTGGAGGCGAAGTCGGGGCGGGCGAAGGGATCGGCGATCTTGGCCTCGAAGATGGCCCGCACCTCGTCGCCGCGGGCGGCGTCCTCGAGCGCGGCCGGCGCCGGGCCGATCCAGCAGATGTCCGGGTGCTGGTACGTGACGGCCTTCTGGCAGCTCTCGCAGAGCGACCCGGGCCGGCAGCGCTCGGGCGACCGGCACTGGGCGCGGCGGGCGATCTCGAGCGCCGTGACCTCCTTGCCGCTGCCATCCGGTCCGATCAGCAGATAGGGCTGGCCGACGCGACCCTGCGCCAGGCTGGCCAGGATCCGTTCGGCCTGCGGGCGGACGCCAGGATGGACCGGCTCGGGCACGCGGTGTCCCCCACATGGTTGGCGACCCGTCCGGGCGGGCGGATCATTGCGGCCACTCGATCGGACGGATCAACGGGCAGGGCGCAGCCAGCCCCGCGGGTCGCGGGCGTCGCGGCCCTCCCGGATCTCGAAGTACAGCTCCGGGCGCTGGCCGGCCACGTCGTCACCCATCTCGGCGAGGATCTGCCCCGCGTCCACCTGGCTGCCCCGGCTCGAGAACACGCGGGCCAGGTTGCCGTACAGGGTGTAGTGGCCCGAGCCGTGGTCAACGATAACGCAGCGGCCGAAGCCGGGCAAATGTTCGGCGAATTCGACCCGGCCCGGCGCCACGGCCGCCACGGGCGCGCCGGGGGTGACGGCGATGCTCAGGCCGTTGTGCATGGTGACCGTGCCGAACCGGGGATGCACGCTGGGGCCGAACTCCCGCACGACCGCGCCGGTGGCCGGCCAGGGCAGATCGCCGCGCCGATCCACGAAGGGCAGACCTCGCTGCGGCGCGCGGTCGCGCTCGGGCTGTTGCTGCCGCTGCTGCTCGAGCCGGCCGAGCAGGTCCTCGAGCTGCTGGGCCTGGCGGCGCAGGCGCGCCAGCTCGGCCGACGAGCGTTCTTCCTGCTGGGTCAGCTCGCGCAGCAGGCCGCGCCGTTCGGCCTCCAGCAGTTCCAGCCGCTCGCGTTCCAGCCGCGCCTCCTCACGCGCCTCCCAGATGCCCGCGAGGGCCGCTTGCAGGTGCTGCTGCTCGTCGACGATGCGCTGCCCCTGGCGGCGGGTCTGCGCGACCAGGTTGCCGTCCAGGCGCGTCAGGATGGTGGCGAACCGCAGGCGCGCCACCAGGGCCGAGAAGCTCTCCGACGTGACGATCAGCTCGAGGTCGCGCTGCGGGCCTTGCTTGTAGAGCGCCCGCAGCCGCGTGGCGAGGTTGCGCCGCCGCATCTCGTAGGTCGCGTGCTGGGCGGCGAGGTCGACCTGCAGGCTGTCGCGCTGGATGGTGAGGATCCGCTCGCGCTGATCCAGGCCGGCCAGCAGCTCGCGGATCAGGCCGATCTCGCGCGTCACCTGGGCCAGCGACCGGTCAGCGTCCTCGCGCTGACCGGCGATGCCGGCCAGTTCCTCGCGCACGGAGGTGATCTGCCGGCGGAGATCCTGCAGCTGAG
>CAZVWL010000359.1:0-2146 GCA_964630845.1 uncultured Fibrobacteraceae bacterium | reverse complement strand
ATGCCGGCCTGCACCGCCGGGGTGTTCGACGGCAAGCCGCAGTGCCAGCGGCGCAGCTCGTGCGAGCCGCTGGCCAAGAGCGACGACAGCGTGGGCATGCGCCCGCGGCGCAAGGCGCGGATCAACGACCTCGCCGACAGGCCGTCGATCTGCAGGATCAGCAGGCCGCGCTCGCCGCCGGCAGGTCCGCGCGGGCCCCAGCGCCGGCCGATGCGGTAGAGCAGGGTCTGCACGAGCGGGTAGGCTTCGTCGAGTCCGAGCCAGCCGACGATCGAGGTGGCGACGGCCGTCATCACCAGCGTGCCGAGGATCGCGTCCTGGTAGCTGGCGACGACCAGGCTCGTGTTCATGTCCGCGGTCCACTTCAGGATCAGCGCGTTGAACAGCAGCGAGGGCACGCCGAGGGTGATCAGGTTCAGCGGCAACGTGAGGAACAGCAGCAGGGGGCGCAGCAGGATCACCAGCACCGCGAACTCGATGGGCACGACCAGGGCGACCACCCACCAGTGGTCGGCGGACGTGTCGAAGTAGAGGCCGGTAAAAAGGCTGGTCGCCAGCAGCAGGGAGAGCAGATAGACCAGCCAGACCAGCACGTAACGACCGAGGATGCCCCAGAACCTGGTCACGTGGCTCCCTGGCGGCCGGCCGCGGGCGGCGGTCGGGCGCGGCGATCGTTCAGCCGGCCGCCGCGCGCAGGCGGGCGATCACGCGTGGTCGGCCGAGCAGTTCCATCACCTCGAAGATGCCGGCGCTGCGGGTCTGTCCGGTGAGCGCGACGCGGGCCGGGTGGATCAGGTCGCCGGCGGCCACGCCGAGGCGCTCGGCGAGCACGCGCACGGCGTCCTCGTAGGCCGTGGCCGTAGCCGGTGTGTCGGGCGGAAGGGCGGCCGCGAGCGCGTCGGCGAGCGCGGCGAGGTGCCGGCGCGAGGTCTCGGGCGCCACATGCTGCTGCCAGGCTTCCGGATCGCGCTCGAACTGCTCGCCGAAGAAGAACGCCAGCTGCTGGGGCAGCAGCTTGAGGCTGCTGAAACGGCCGCCGAGCAGCTCGAGCAGGCGGTCCACGTAGGCCGTGTGGTCGGCCGCGCGCGGCACGTTCCAGGCGGGGTCGTGGTGCCAGCCGCGCTCGGCGAGGATCGGCAAGGTGAGGGCGCGGCGCTCGTCGGGTTTCATGCGCTTGAGGTGCTGGCTGTTGATGTGCTCGAGCTTCTCGTAATCGAACGCGGCGGGGCTGCTGTTGACCTTCTTGAGCGAGAACCGCTTGATCAGTTCGGCCGGCGTCAGCACCTCGTCGCCACCGGCGCCGATCGACCAGCCCAGCAGCGCCAGGTAGTTCACCATGGCCTGCGGCACGATGCCCTGCTTGGCGAACTCCTCGACCGACACGGCGCCGTGGCGCTTGCTCAGCCGCTTGCGATCCGGACCGAGGATCATCGGCAGGTGGCCGAACTTCGGCGGGGTCCAGCCCAGCGCGGCGTAGATCAGGAGCTGGAACGGCGTGTTGCTCACGTGGTCGTCGCCGCGCAGGACGTGCGTGATGCCCATCGTGTGGTCGTCGACGACCACGGCGAAGTTGTAGGTCGGAAACCCGTCCGCCTTGACCACCACGCGGTCGCTGAGCACGGCGTTCTGGAACTCGCGCTTGCCCACGACGATGTCGTACCAGAAGGTGACCCCGTCGGCCGGCGTGCGCAGGCGCCAGGCGGCCGGCTGCCCCGCGTCCAGACGCGCCGCCACGGCGCCGTCATCGAGCAGGCGGCAGTGGCCGTCGTAGCCGTCCCAGGTGCCGCCGGCGGCCTCGACCTGCGCGGTCCGGCGCTGCAGGTCTTCTTCCGTGCAGAAGCACCGGTACACCTTGCCCGCGGCCTGCAACTCGGCCAGGGCCTGCTGGTACACCGGCAGGCGCTCGCTCTGCAGGTACGGCCCGCAGGCGCCTTCGCGGCCGGGGCCCTCGTCCCAGTCCAGACCGAGCCAGCCGAGGCCGCGCAGGATCGCGCCCAGCGACTCCTCCGTGCTGCGCTGCTGGTCGGTGTCCTCGATGCGCAGCAGGAAGGCGCCCTGCTGGCTACGGGCGTAGAGCCAGTTGAAGAGCGCCGTGCGGGCGCCGCCGACGTGCAGGTAACCCGTGGGGCTGGGGGCGAAACGGACG
>CAZVWL010000358.1:0-2146 GCA_964630845.1 uncultured Fibrobacteraceae bacterium | reverse complement strand
AGCACCTGGTCGACCAGGTGGGCCGCCGTCTCGACCATGCGGCGCGTGGCGCAGGTAGGCGCGGAACGCCTGCTGGACGTGCGGCGGCACGCGCGGGCTCAGGTCGTCATCGCAGCCGGCGCGGGCGAGGTAGGTCTCCAGGTGCTCGCGCACCGTGCGGTGCAGCAGGGTGGCCGCAGGTCGGCGGGGTCGGTACGCCTCGGAGGGCATGGCGCCTCCCGGGAGCCCAGAGGCCGCGGGAGGAGCGGGTGGTGTCGCCGGTGGGCGTCGGCGATCGATGGGGTGTGGTCAGGCGGTGGCGGTTGCTGGGGTCGGGGGGCGATGATCGCAGAGGGCTGCAAGAGGTGGGCCTGGTATCGTGGCGAAACCGGGATCTGGCGCGGCGCGCTCCGGAGGCCCGTTTCAGGACCTCAAAGCCATGTTCCGAGACGAGCAGTTCCGAGACTGGCCATTCGATTGCCGGCACCGGAAGAGCGGTCGGCAGTCCAGCTGGGCATCCATGACTGATTCGACTATAGGCGAATAGTAATTGACATATAGACGGCCAGAGGTAAACTATAATTTATGCTTAGACGTCCCATATGGATCGCTAGCATCGAACGCTCCTGGCGGAAGCGCAGCATCGTCTGGCTCTCGGGCGTGCGCCGTGTCGGCAAGACCTCTCTCTGCAAACAACTGGGGGACGCCGTTTACCTGAACTGCGACCTTCCGTCGGTACAGCGCCAGCTGGCGGATCCCGAGTTCTTCCTGGCCCAGCAGGAACACGCCCGGATCGTGGTCCTCGACGAGGTCCATCGGGCCGACGATCCCAGCCAGATCCTGAAGATCGCGGCCGACGAGCGACCGGACCTGCGCATCATCGCGACCGGCTCGTCTACCCTCGATGCAACCCGCAAGTTTCGCGACGCGCTCACCGGGCCGAAGCACGCTATTCACCTCACGCCGATCCTCTGGCGTGAGTGCAAGGCCGATTTCGCGATCACCGACCTCGACCGACGCCTCCTGCATGGTGGCTTTCCCGAGATGCTCCTGGCCGACGCTCCGGACCCCGCGTTCTTCGAGGAGTGGTTGGCTAGCTTCTACGCACGCGATATCCAGGAGCTGTTCGGCGTGCGCAATCGCATGGGCTTCCTGGCCCTGGTCCGCCTGCTGTGCTTGCGTTCCGGTGGCCAGCTGGAGATCAGCGACGTGGCCAAGGAATCGGGCCTGAGCCGACCGACGGTCATGGCCCACCTCGACGCCCTGGAAACGGCTCACGCCATCACGCGGCTGGCGCCTTACCACGGTGGCGGTCATCGAGAGATCATCAAGCAGCCGCGGGTCTTCGCCTTCGATACCGGCCTGGTGTCTCATGTGAGGGGGTGGGAGTCGATCCGCGAGACTGATCGCGGGCACCTCTGGGAGCACCTCGTGCTGGACGAACTGCTGGCCACGGTGCCGCGTCCAGCCATCCATTACTGGCGGGACAAGAGCCAGCGTGAGATCGATTTCGTGATCGAGGGAACCGCCGGCGAGGTGCATGCGGTGGAAGCGAAGGTGAACCCCGAGGCGTTCGAGACCCGTGGCTTGACCGCGTTCCGCCAACTCCATCCGCGGGGGACAAACATCCTCGTCTGTCCGCATGTCCGGGAGCCGTATGTCATGCGCCGTGAGGGCTTCGCGATCCAGGTCGTTGGTGACCTCGCATCGGTGCTTGCCTGAACGAACCCCGACCGTGGTTGGCGTCGTGCCACGACCTTTGTCGATCGGCGTAACCGGTTGGTAGACAAGAGGGTCAATGTTCAAACTGTCGGCGATGGCCTAGAGCCGCCCCTCCACCGTCACCCGCCCGCACTTCAAGCCGTCGTACCCGACCTCCACCGTGCCCCGCCCGCGCACGATCCACTCCGCCTCGCGAGCGCCCAGCCCGGGGATGAACGTCTCGAGCCGCTCGGGCCGGAACGAAGCGGGGTCGACCACGCCGAGATGCACGTCGCGCACGATCCCCCCGCCGAGCACCTCGAGGCGCTCGCCGCCGATGGTGAACAGGTCGTGGCGGCACAGGCGCTTGGCGCGCGCGTGGGCCGAAAGCGTGGGCAGGCCGCCCGCGTTCACCGCGCGGGCGCGCACGCGGCGCAAGCCGCCGCCGAGGTCGTCGATGGCGACG
>CAZVWL010000357.1:0-2149 GCA_964630845.1 uncultured Fibrobacteraceae bacterium | reverse complement strand
CCGCCGATTTCGACATGGCGAAGCACGAGGTGACCGCGGCCGACCTGCTCGAAATCGACCGTTACGCCCTGGCCCTCGCCCGCCAGATGCAGGAGGAAGTGCTGGCCGATTACCGGACCTACAGCTTCCACACCGCCGTGCAGCGCCTGCACGGCTTCTGCTCGGAAGACCTCGGCGCCTTCTACCTCGACGTGCTGAAGGACCGCCTCTACACCACCGGCGCCGATTCGAAACCGCGCCGCGCCGCGCAGACCGCGCTGTGGCACATCCTGCACACCCTTACCCGCCTGCTCGCACCCATTCTCTCGGCCACCGCCGAGGAAGTCTGGGCCCTGCAATGCCAGTCCGAGAGCGTGTTCCTGAGCCTCTGGCACGAACCGCCGCGACAGGCCGACGCCGACGATCTGCTCGTTCGCTGGGGCCGCATCCGCGAACTGCGCGCGCTCTGCGCCAAGCGCATCGAGGAACTGCGGGTGGAAGGCAAGGTCGGCTCCTCGCTCCAGGCCGAGGTCACGCTGCACGCCGCCGGCGACGATCACGCCCTGCTCGCCGCGCTCGGCGACGACCTCAGGTTCGTGCTGATCACCTCCGCCGCGCGGGTGGAACGGACGGATGCCGAGACGCGTGTCGAGGCCAGCGCCTCCAGCCACGAGAAGTGCGAACGCTGCTGGCATTACCGCGCCGACGTCGGTGCCGTCGCCGAACACCCCGGCCTGTGCGGGCGCTGCGTCAGCAATCTGCATGGCGAAGGGGAAGCGCGTGAACATGCGTGATGTAGCGCAGGCGTCTCGCCTGCTTACGCCGGCGTGCGGGCGAGACGCCTGCGCTACAGGGGGGCGGCGATGACCGCCCCCCGCTCCGGCCTCTTCTGGCTCTGGCTGGCCGCCGTGGTGATCCTGCTCGATCAAATCACCAAGCTGGCGGTGATCGACCGGCTCGCGGCCTACGTCGACGTCATTCCCCTCACCGGCTTCTTCAATCTGGTCCACGTCCACAACACCGGCGCGGCGTTCTCCCTGTTCGCCGATCAACCCGGCTGGCAACGCTGGTTCTTCCTGGGCATTGCCGGCATCGCCTCCACCATCATCGTTGTCCTGCTGAGAAAAGCCGGCGATCGGCCGCTCTTCGCCGTGGCGCTGGCCCTGATCCTGGGTGGCGCCCTCGGCAACGTGATCGACCGCGTGCTCTATGGCCACGTCATCGACTTCCTGGACTTCCATTACGGCGGCTGGCACTTCCCGGCCTTCAATGTCGCCGACAGCGCCATCACGGTCGGCGCCGCGCTGCTGATCCTGGACAGCTTCCGGAAACAGACCTGATTCCACCGTCCAGCAAGGGAAAGACCCTCTGAATTCGTAGGGAAATAGTCCTAAAGTTCCCATGCCAGTCGCCGATATTGGCCAAGACGAACCGAGGGTATTCCCGACCGTGAACCAGCTCGCGCACCACGATACTTCGCACCGCCTGCTCTACATGGCCGTGGCGGGGCATCGTTTTTGCCTGAGGCTGGGTGATGTGGAGCGACTGCTGCCGCTGATGCGAATACAGCCCGTGCCGCAAGGGCCGGACTACCTGCTGGGCCTGATGAACCTTCGCGGCGAGGCCGTGCCCGTGCTGGACCTGGCGCGGCGGCTCGGGCTCGACACGGCGGCGCGCTACACGCTGGACACACCCGTGGTGCTGGCCACCGTCGGCGAGCTGCGCGCCGGTCTGCTGGTGGACGAGGTTCAGGGGGTGCGCGCGGTCCCGCGCGCGGCCCTGCGCGGCGATGCCCTGTTCCGCGATGGTCTGCCGCCGGTGCTCTCCGCCGTCACCGGAAGCGAGGGTACCGCGCTGCTGCTCGATACCCTGCGCATCCTGGATATCGATCTCTCCGGCCTGTCGCAGCCCCTGGCGCTGAACGACGAACTGCTCGCACTGAGCCGGGAAACCGCGTGACCGCGCAGCCTGGCCGCCACGTCTGAACATGCGCACGCCCGCAGCGACGCCCAGCCCGGCCTTCCCGCCCGCCATCGAGGAGCAGTTGTGCATGCTGGTGCGCGAGCTCACGGGCATCCGCATCCTCGACCACCAGATGGAGACCTTGCGCCGCACCGTGTCGGAGGGGCTCGTCCGTTTCGGTCATGCCGGCGAGGCGGACTACTTGGCG
>CAZVWL010000356.1:0-2164 GCA_964630845.1 uncultured Fibrobacteraceae bacterium | reverse complement strand
CCCGCGAGCTGCTGGCCCGCCATGACGGCCCGATCAGCCGCCAGCAGTGGCGGGCTGCGGAGGCGGAGGACAGGCGGCAGGACGAGCTGCGCCGGGAGGTCGCCTTCGCGGCCGAGCGCGGCGACGGGATGACGCTGACGCCGGTCGAGGTGGCGCGGCTTCACGACATCCTGACGTGGGGCCGGCCGCGGCGCCTGCCGTGAGGCCCGTTTTGAAGACCCAGGCCATTCGAGAGGCGCCCCGCATGCGTACCGCCGCCATACCGATCATCGCCGCCCTCAACGCCGACGCCGTCGGCTTCGACGATTGGACGCAAGCGGCACTTGCTGTCGCGTTCGGGGTTTCCGGACCCGGCGTGCCGCGGCTGATCATTGGCAATTGCAAGGGATTCTTCGCCGTACACGACGCCGTCGGCGGCTCCATGAACATGATCACGTTGACGCACCTGCCGACCGGGCGCGCCCTTGCCAGGGGCTACGATGATGCGTCGCTGCGCGATTTGGCTGACGTCCTGGCCGGCATGCAGGACTGGGACTTCACCGAACAGGAGCCGGACACGCTGACGAAGGCCGTGAAGGCGACGGTGCGCGCGTTCATCGAGCGGCAGTCCGGCGCCGCGTAGGGGGGCACCATGTTGAGCACGATCATCACCATCGGCTTCCTCGACCCGTTCGACGTTGCCGTCTGGCCCGACGACGCGGTTCCGCCGAACCACTGGCCCGCGCCCGCCGACGACGCGGTGCGCCATCAGGTCGACCGCCGCCCGCCGATCCGTCCCGCCTCCAGCCGCGGGGCCGAACGCCGCAGCCCGCCGGTGCACAGGCCCGGCTGCGGTCAGTAGGCCCCAGCTCAGCAGCCCCGAATGTAGGGCCAGCCCGGTGAAAAGCCGGGCCACCTCAGCCGGAGGTGTCAAGACGGCCGCCCGCCGGTGCTTATCCGGACCAAGGCCCCGTAGACCGTCAAACCGGTCGCGGGGCTTTCGAGGTGCCAGCCCCAGCCGGGGCGCCACCAACCGACGGAACCGACATGAATCTGACCGACCTGATCGCCGCGGCCGTTTCCAAGCCGTGCGACTGCGCCGCCTGCAAGGGCGAGCCCCCCCAGCACATCCAGCTCACCGGCGCCGCCCTGGAGGCGGTGCACGTCTACCAGGACACGCTCAAGCGCCTGGAGGCCGAGAAGGAGGCCGCCCGCAAGGCGATGTGGGAGGCCGTCCGCGCGGGAACCGGTACCGAGCATCTGGCCGCCGCCGCCCTGACGCTCGACACCGAGTACCTGGACATCGGCGTCGTCATTCTGGGGATCCCCGCCGGCCTGCCGCTGACGGCGGCGGAGCAGATCACGAAGTCGCAGGAGCGCCACATCGACGCCGGCGGCCCGCCCGACGAGCTGCTGGACGCCGCCGAGCCGGCGCCCGAACAGCCCGCCGCCGCCTGACCCGGCGACCACAACCCAGAACCCAACTTGGAGACTGCCGTGAAGACCTACGACTTCCCCTTCGGCATCGGCAACCGCGTGCGCATCAAGGCGAGCGATGAAGAGGGCAGCGTGCGCGCCGTCAGCATCAACAGCACCGGCGTGACGAGCATGTACGTCCACTACCAGGCGGCCGACGGCAGGGCCGTCGAGAGCTGGTGGGAAGCCGACCTACTGGAGTTGGTCGAGTAGCTGGCGACACAGCACGCCCGGCCCGCGCCAGCCGCTGCGGGCCGGCTTCGGCGAGAGGGTCGCAACGCGAATCGACGCGGCAGGAACCTGGAAGCACTCCCTGACCTCGGCGGCGCTCCGGCTTCGGCTGGGCAGGAGATGAACTCAAAGCGCCCGCGACAAGGCCACAGCGCGCACCGGCAGGTTGGGACGCCCGACCCTCTCACCCAAGCCCCTTACCCGCCCGGCCAGGCGGGTGGGGCTTGAGGCCGTAGGAGAGGGCCGCGGCGTGTCAGCCCGCCGGGAAAACTGCGGATGCAGGACCAGTGGCGAGCATGTGGCCGGCACCGGCGCCTGAGGTAGATGGCCGGTCCTCTCCACCCGAACGGCGGGAACGGTCGTGACCAGCGGGAGAGACCGCCGAGCCGGGTGAGAGGCCCGGCGACCCGGGGCGCGGAAGACCGGGGCCGCTGCGAGATGGAGGGTGCGGGGACGCCGACGAGTGCTGAGCGAAGAC
>CAZVWL010000355.1:0-2164 GCA_964630845.1 uncultured Fibrobacteraceae bacterium | reverse complement strand
GCTGTTGACCCACTTGACCTTCTCCATGTTGACCAGGAAGTTGCGCACCCCTTCATGCATCAGCGTGCGCAGCACCTCGTTGAAGGCCTCGGCATCGGGCCCTCCCATGAGCTTGCCGCTCATGTCCAGGATCGCGATCCCATCCCGCCGGCGTTCCTTGACTTTCACGCGTGCGTGCTCCTCCGCTCTCGAATCCGCGCCATCGGCAACCCGCGCAAGATAGCCGAGCGGGGGCCGGGTGTCTAGCCTTCCGGTCCGCCGGGATCCCGGCCCAGGTCCTCGCGCAGGCCGCGCAGGGCGGCGGCGAAATCGGCCGGCAACGGGGACTCGAAGCGCAGGGTCCGACCGTCCGCCGGATGCCGGCATTGCAAGGCCGCCGCGTGCAACAGCTGGCGCGGCGCGCGGCGCACCAGGGCGGCCGCCGCCTGACGGTCGACCGGCCGGGTGTTGCGGGCCCTGGCGTCGTCGCCGTACAAGGGGTCGCCGACCACGGGGTGTCCGTGATGGGTGAAGTGCACCCGGATCTGGTGCGTGCGACCCGTCAGAAGGTTCACGCGGCAGAGTTGCACGAAGGCAAGGTCGTCGATCACCTCGTAACGGGTCACGGCCTCCCTGCCGTAGCCGGTCACGACCGCCATGCGCTTGCGGTCGCGCGGGTGGCGACCGAGGTTGCCGGTCAGGGTGCCCGCCGGTTCGGCCCAGGCGCCCCACGAGAGCGCCAGGTAGGTGCGCCCCAGGACCCGCTGACGCAGCTGGTCGCCGAGCGCGCGGTGCGCCTCCGGCGTGCGGGCCACGATCACCAGGCCGCTGGTGCCGCGGTCCAGCCGGTGCACCAGGCCGGGGCGCGCGGGGTCGCCAACCGCGCGCAGCCCCTGGTCGTGGTGCAGCAACGCGTTGATCAAGGTGCCGCCGGGATGGCCGGGCGCCGGGTGCATGACGAGGTCGGCGGGCTTGTCGATCACCAGCAGGTGGTCGTCCTCGTAGACGATCACCAGCGGGATGGCTTCCGGATCGACCGAGGTGGGCACGGCCGATGGCAGGCGCACGGCGATCAGCGCGGCGGCAGCGGGCCGGTACGACTTCGCGCGCTGGCGGCCGTCGACGGTGACCGCCTCCGCGTCGAAGAGGCGCTGGACGGTGTTGCGGCTGAGCGACGGCAGCCGGGCGGCGATCAGGGCGTCGACGCGCTGGCCTTCGTCATCCGGCGAGACGGCGAAGGTGAAGACCTGTTCAGTCATGGGAACCATCGCCGGTGGGTGCCGCCGGCGGGTCTGCCCGTCGCGCTCGCATGTCCTCCAGCAGGACGGTCACCAGCAACAGCAGGCCGCCGCAGGTCACCCCCATGTCCGCCACGTTGAAGGCCCAGAATCGGCTCGCGCCGATGCCGAAATCGAGGAAGTCGACCACCAGACCGTCGTAGAACACGCGGTCGACCAGGTTGCCGAGCGCCCCGCCGAGAATCAGTCCCATCGCGAAGCGCCGCCAGCGATGGGAGGTCGCGGTGGTCAGCAGGAACCAGCAGAGCGCGACCACGGCCACGGCGCTGATCGTCACCAGGGTCCAGCGTCCGAAGGGCGTCAGCCCCATCGCGGCGCCGGGATTGCGCACGTACACGAGGCGAAAGAAGTCGCCGAGCACCTCGATGCGCTCGGCGCGCAGCAACTCGGCGTTGGCGAGCACCAGGCGCTTGGTGACGAAGTCGACGATCCAGATGCCCGCCGTCCAGAGCCAGGGTTCGAGTCGCTGCATCAGCCGTTTCCTTCCTCCTCTTCCTTCTCCTTGCAAGCGATGCAGAGCCGGGCATGCGGCACCGCCTTCAGTCGTTCCAGGGCGATCTTGCCCTTGCAAGACTCGCAGAGGCCGTAAGATCCGTCCTCGACGCGGGCCAGCGCCTCCTCGATGTGGTAGAGGTAACGGCCCTCCGTGCTGGCGAACTGGATCGTGGCCTCGTACTGGAACTCGTCGGTGCCCTGGTCGGCAAGGTGATTCGAATGGGCCTTGCCGGCAGCCGGCCCGTCCTGCCCGTCCAGCCCGCGGATCACGCGCTGGTGCTGCGCCATGGAGGCCATGACGCGCTCCTTCTCGGCCAGCAGGAGCTTGCGAAACCGTTGCAATTCGGTCTTGCGCATGCGAGTCCCCTTCCGCCGCGCTCAGATCCTGGCGA
>CAZVWL010000354.1:0-2196 GCA_964630845.1 uncultured Fibrobacteraceae bacterium | reverse complement strand
GAACGTCGGGGGGGGTCTCGTGCTGGGCTTTGCGCTGCTGTGGTGGCTGTGGCCGCAGGACCAGGACCGCCGCTACTTCGGCAAGCTGCCGCAGGCGCTGGGATTCGTCGCGTTCCTGGTGGTCGAGCTGGTGCTGTCCACCCTGCAGGTCGCGTACGGCGTGCTCGTGCCCGCCAGCCGCGCGCCGGCGATCGTGCGCGTGCCCTTGGACGCGAGGTCGGACCTGGAGATCACCCTGCTGGCGAACCTGATCACCTTGACCCCGGGCACCATCGCGCTCGGCCTGTCGGACGACCGCCGCCACCTGCTGGTGCACGCCATGTTCGCCCGCAGCGACGACGCCCTGCGGCGCAAGATCAAGGACGGCTACGAGCGGCGCGTGCTGGCGCTGCTGAACGGAACGGAAGGGTGACGCCATGCAGACGCTGCTGGTCATCCTGCTCGCAGGCGTGGTGCTGGCCATGCTGCTGGCCGCCTTGCGCCTCTTGCGCGGGCCGACGCTGGCCGACCGTGTGCTCGCCCTCGACGTGCTGGTGATCGCCGCCGTGGGCGGCGTGGCGCTGATGGCGTGGCGCACGGGCCTGGCCGTGTTCCTCGACGTGGCCGTGGCCGTGGCCATGGTCACCTTCATCAGCGCGGTGGCCCTGGCCTGGTACCTCGAGCAGAGGGGGGAGCCATGATCGTGGTCGCGCTCGTGCTCGGCGTCCTCGGCACGCTGATGATCCTACTGGCCGGCGCGGGCTTGCTGCGCCTGCCGGACGTCTACCAGCGCGGCCATGCGGCCGGCAAGGCGGCGACCCTCGGCGTCTGCTCGATCCTGCTCGGCGTGGCGGCCGCCCTCGGCGATGCCGGCGCCTGGGCGCGGGCGATCCTCGCCGTCGCGTTCCTGTTCTTCACCATTCCGGTGGGCGCGCAGCTCATCGCGCGGGCGGCGCTGCGCAACGGGGCGCAGCCGGAGCCGGGCACGCGGATCGAGGCGGGGCTGGAAACCGAGGGGCCGGGATCCTAGTTGAACAGCGACTTGACGGCAGTCCAGCTGTGGTTCTCGGTGGCAAGAGGAATGTACATCTGGATCACGTAATGGTACTCGTTCACCGGGCCGGTGAAGGTCGTCGGGCCGACCCAGAGCCAGACCAGCGAGCCAGGGGCGCCCACGATGAACATCGGGTTCGGGGCGCAAGCGCCCACGATCACGTTCTGG
Source organism: uncultured Fibrobacteraceae bacterium (assembly GCA_964630845.1). Taxonomy (GTDB): domain Bacteria; phylum Krumholzibacteriota; class Krumholzibacteriia; order LZORAL124-64-63; family LZORAL124-64-63; genus Glo-17. The sequence continues at coordinate 995 of CAZVWL010000354.1, read as the reverse complement.
ATGACGCCAACGCTGCCGCAGTCCTGGGGACCGAGCTCGAACATGTAGGTCGGGTACTCCGCGTCACCCTGCATCTCCAGCACGCCGCCGGCCGGCATCACGATCGTGAACCAGTCGGTGTCACGCATCGCGCCACCGGAAGCACCGATGTACCAGCCGCTGACGCCGCAGAACCAGGTCGACGTGGTGATGGGCTGGAACGGGTTGCCGAACTCGGGGCTTTGGCAGCCGCCATTCCAGGCGTCCGCGTAGCCGTTGCTGAGCGGGGGCTCGCCCTCGAGCTGCGCGCCGCCCGGGCACGTGACGACGCAGGGAACGAACTCGGCTATGTCCATCTGATAGGCGCCGGCAGCAGTTCCGTAACCGTCGATGATGATGTAATACGTCATGCCGGCGTTGAACGTGAGGTTCTCGAGCTTCGAGCTGTAGGTGAAGCAAGGAGCGGCGTAGAAGAAGTCATCGTTGCAGCCGATGAGGTTCAGGTTCTCATCGTACACGTAGAGCTTCGTGTCGAAACTCGAGTAGCAGAGGTCGATGTCCACGGCGATGGTGGAAACCGGGGTCACCGAGTACACAACGTCGGGAGCGGTCGAGCCGGTGTACGGGCAGGCTTCGTCGTAATTGTTGGTGTAGCCGACGGTCGTGCCGTTGAAGGTGCCCGGCACGTTGATGACCATGGCCGCGCCGATCGTGTCGCCACCCTGCAGCGTCGGGTCCACGGGGCCGTTGTAGACGGCGTTGTCGGCCGGCTTGGCCGGAGCTTGGTTGCCAAGGTTAAACGCCATCGCGGCGCCGGCCATGGCCAGCATCAAGGCGATCGATAGCAGATTACGCATGGTCTTGCATCCTTCCTCGTGGCTCCAGCGAGGATGGAGAGCGAATCAGGATCCGCGAGTCGGGTTCGATATCACGAGAGGAATAGATCAGAACGTTTCCGATCCCCCGACATTCGGCCAGACTCCCCATACCGCAACGAGTGTACCCGACCTACATGA
>CAZVWL010000353.1:0-2197 GCA_964630845.1 uncultured Fibrobacteraceae bacterium | reverse complement strand
CGCCTGGTGACCTTCGCGCACGTGCTGAAGGCGAGCGTCTATCCGCTCGCGGAGATCCTCGGCTTCCTGCTCGAACTGGGCCGCAACTGCCTGAGCGCGCCGGTGGAGATCGAGTGGGCGGCCACCATGTCGCCCGACCCCGCCGTGCCGCACCGCTTCGGGTTCCTCCAGATCCGTCCGTTGACCCTCACGGGCAACGGCAAGGTGCTGCTGGCGGAGGACCTCGAGGATCCCGACGCCCTGATCACCACGGAGATCGCCCTGGGCAACGGCGCCTACCCGCAGCTGCGGGACGTCGTCTACGTGCCGCCGACGGGGTTCGACCGCGGCGCGACGGTCGCCGCGGCGGCCGAAGTGGCGCAGCTCAACCAGCGGCTCAAGCAGCAGGGTCGGCCATACCTGCTGCTGGGGCCGGGGCGCTGGGGCAGCAGCGACCGCTGGCTCGGCATCCCCGTGCGCTGGGAGCAGATCTCCGGCGCCCAGGTGATCGTCGAGACCGACCTGCCGGATTTCAAGGTCACGCCCAGCGAGGGCACGCACTTCTTCCAGAACCTGACGAGCTTCCAGGTGGGATACCTGACCGTCAACCACGGACGGCCGCACACGGTCTGCCGATGGGAACTGCTGGATGGCCTGCCGGCGGCGTGGTCCGGCACGTACGTGCGCCACGTGCAGCTCGAGGAGCCGCTCGAGGTGGTCGTCGATGGCAAGAGCAGGCGGGGGATCGTGCGTTTCACGGCACCAAACCGGGAAATCTAGCCCCTGAACGGTGTTTGCCAAAAAATAATCAATCGGGTTGACAACGCGCCCTCCAGGCACGGTCTTTGGCCCAAGCTCAACCGAAAGGGGCCGCCATGGCGACCAGCAAGTCTTACAATCCGTTCGAGATGGCCCGGGCGCAGTTCGACAAGATCGCCGATCTGATCGGTCTGGACGCCGGGACGCGCGAGCTGCTGCGCAGCCCGTTGCGCGAGTACCACTTCAGCGTGCCCGTGCGCATGGACGACGGGTCGGTCAAGGTCTTCCAGGGCTACCGCATCCAGCACAACGACGCGCGCGGCCCCGCGAAGGGCGGCATCCGCTTCCACCCGCACGAGACGGCCGACACGGTGCGCGCCCTCTCGATGTGGATGACCTGGAAGTGCGCGGTGGTCGACATCCCGCTCGGCGGCGGCAAGGGCGGCGTGATCTGCGATCCGCACCACCTGAGCGCGCGCGAGCAGGAGGCGATCTGCCGCGGGTTCATCCGCCAGATCCACAAGAACATCGGCCCGGTGGCCGACGTGCCGGCGCCCGACGTGATGACCAGCCCGCAGCACATGCTGTGGATGATGGACGAGTACGAGGTGCTCGCCGGCGGCCACTACCCCGGCGTGATCACCGGCAAGCCGGTGGGCATGGGCGGGTCGCTGGGCCGCAAGCAGGCCACGGGCTACGGCGTGGTCTACTGCATCCGCGAGGCGTTGCGCCAGCACGACCTCGCCCCCGAGGCGACCACCGCCAGCGTGCAGGGATTCGGCAACGTGGCCCAGTTCGCCATCGAGCTTTATCACCAGCTCGGCGGCAAGGTGATCTGCGTCTCGAGCTGGGACCAGGAGGATCAGACATCGTACGCGTTCCGCCGCAACAGCGGGGTCGACCTCGCCGAGCTGCAGGGCATCACCAACCGCTTCGGCGGCATCGACAAGGCCAAGGCGAAGGACCTCGGCTACGAGGTGCTGCCGGGCGACGCGTGGATCGAGCAGGACGTGGACATCCTGATCCCGTCGGCGCTCGAGAACCAGATCACCGGCGAGAACGTCGGCAAGATCAAGCCGCGCGTGAAGATCATCGCCGAGGGCGCCAACGGGCCGACCACGCCCGAGGCCGACGCGGTGCTCGAGGAGCGCGGCGTGTTCATGATCCCGGACTTCCTAGCCAACGCCGGCGGCGTGACCTGCAGCTACTTCGAGCAGGTCCAGTGCAACATGAATTACTTCTGGGAAATGGACGAGGTCCTCGGTAAGCTGGACCTCAAGATGACGGCCGCCTACCTGGCCATCAGCGAGCTGGCCCGCAAGCGCAAGCTGTACATGCGCGACGCGGCCTACGTGGTGGCGATCAACCGGGTGGCCGAGGCCTGCCGCGAGCGCGGCTGGGTCTAGGCGCGCGTCCGCCGCGCGAGCCAGTCGAGGGCGGGCCCGGCCATGGCCGGGCC
>CAZVWL010000352.1:0-2218 GCA_964630845.1 uncultured Fibrobacteraceae bacterium | reverse complement strand
TCGAGCGACGCCTCGCCGCCGTCGTGCAGGGCGATCAGCAGCCGGTGTGGTCCGGCAAACCGCGCGTGGCCACGCAGGTGGCGGATCTTCTTCTGCTTGACCTTGCCGCCGAGGCCGCCGGTGAGCGTGCCCACGACGCTGTCCTTCCAGGCGCGCATGGCGTCGATGTCGATCCGGGGCTCGGCGAAGTGCAGGCCGATCGCGGCCGCCTCGGCGGCCTCGCGGCGGAGCTTGGCCGCGTGCAGGAACGCCTTGCTGGGGATGCAGCCGCGGTGCAGGCACACGCCGCCGGGGTTGGCCTCGGGGTCGACCAGCGTCACCTCGAGGCCGAGATCGGCGGCCTTGAACGCCGCCGCGTAGCCGCCGGGGCCGGCGCCGATCACCACCAGGGGCGCCTTGGCGAGGGTCTCGCTCATCACTGGTCCTCCATCATCAGCAACAGCGGCTGCTCGAGCGCGGCGCAGATCCAGCGCAAGAAGCGGGCGCCGTCGGCGCCGTCGATCGCGCGGTGGTCGTAGCTCAACGACAGCGGCAGGCGCAACCGCGGCTGGAACTCGCGGCCGTCCCACACGGGCTCCATCTCGGAGCGCGAGACGCCGAGGATCGCCACCTGCGGCGCGTAGACGATCGGCGTGAAGTGGGTGCCGCCGATGCCGCCGAGGTTCGAGATCGTGAACGTGCCGCCCTCGAGATCGGCCGGCGCCAGGCGGCGCTCACGGGTCCTGGCGGCCGTCGTGTTCAGCTCGCGGGCGAGCGTGGCGAGCCCCTTGCGGTCGGCGTCGCGGATCACCGGCACCAGCAGGCCGGCCGGCGTGTCGACCGCCACCCCGATGTGCACGTAGCGCTTGAGCACGAGCTCGCCGGCGGCGAGGTCGAGGCTGCTGTTGACGGCCGGGAATGCGCGCAGCGCGGCGGCCACCACCTTCAGCAGGATCGCGGTCATGGTGAGCTTCGCGTCGTCGGGAGCCTTGCGGTTGTACTCCTGGCGGAAGCTCTCGATCGCCGTGATGTCGGCCTTGTCGTCCTGGGTGACGCGTGGGGCGGTGGCCCAGGCGTACGCCATGTTGTCGGCGATGATCTTGCGGACCTGCGAGAGCGGTTCGCGCGCGACCTCGCCCCACTTCGTGAAGTCCGGCAACGGACGCGGCGCGGCGCCGCCGCCGGCCGCGGCCGGACCAGCCGCGAGCGCGCGCTTGACGAAGGCGCGCACGTCGTCCTCGGAGATGCGACCGCCGGGCCCGCTGCCGACCACGGCGTGGATGTCGACGCCCAACTCGCGGGCGAAGCGGCGCACGAGCGGGGAGGCGGGCGGCACGGCGCCAGGCTCGGTGGCCTCGTCGCGCGGCGGCGGCAGCGCGGCGGCGGGCTGGCGTGCGGCGGGGGGCTCGGTCTTTGCTCCGGGCTGCGGTTTGTCCTTCGCTTCGGCCTGGGTTTCGTCCTTCGCTGCGGTCTTCGCTTCGTCCTTCGCTCCGGGCGCCGGCCGTGGCTTCTTGTCGGCGGACTTCTCCGGAGGCGACACGGCCTCGGCCGTGGCCTCGCCGCCGCCTTCACCTTCCGGCTCGCCGGCCATGACGACCTGGCCGATCGCCACCTCGTCGCCGACGTCGACCAGGATCGCCGTGATCTTGCCGGTGAACGGCGACGGCAACGCGACGACGGCCTTGTCGGTCTCCAACTCGAGCAGGGTCTGGTCGGCCTCGACGCGATCGCCGACCGCCACGCTCAGGCCGATGACCTGCCCCTTGGTGACGCCGTCCGATACCTCGGGCACGCGGATCTCATGCTTCATGGGTTCTCCTCGGCGCCGGCGGCGCTCAGTCGACCAGCGGGTTCAGCTTCCCGGGATCGATTGCCAGGTCCTTCATCGCCTGACGGACCACCTTCCAGTCCAGGGCGCCCGTCCGGGCCAGTTCGTGCAGGGCCGCCAGCGCGATGTAGCGGCGGTCCACCTCGAAGAAGTCGCGCAGGCGGGCGCGGTCGTCGCTGCGGCCGAAGCCGTCGGTGCCCAGCACGTGCAGGGGGCCGGGCAACCAGCGGGCGATCGCCGCGGGCATCACCTTCATGTAGTCGCTGGCCGCCACGAACACGCCCTTCTCCCCGGCGAGCAGCTTGGCCACGTACGGCAGGTTGTCGGCGCCCGGCTCCAGCAGGTTGCGGCGCTCGGCTGCAATGGCGTCGCGGTACAGCTCCTTGTAGCTCGTCACGCTCCAGACGTCGG
>CAZVWL010000351.1:0-2221 GCA_964630845.1 uncultured Fibrobacteraceae bacterium | reverse complement strand
CTCGGGACTCGACAAGCAGCAGGTCGGCCAGGTGGCCTCCGAGATCCGCGCCTTCCGCAAGCCGGAGCCCTACAAGGGCAAGGGCATCCGCTACGAAGGCGAGAAAATCCTGCGCAAGGCCGGGAAGGCTGCGGGCAAGTAGCGCCCGTGGAGGTATGAGTCATGAGTGAATTCAGCAAGAGCCGGCGCGACGCCCGCATGCAGCGCAAGCACCGCGTGCGCAAGCGGCTGCACGGCACGCAGGAGAAGCCGCGGTTGACGGTCTTCCGCAGCCATCGCTTGATCCATGCCCAACTCGTCGACGACGACGCCGGCCGCACGCTCGTCTGGTCCGACGTGGCGCGGGCCGCGCAGTGCGACCTGCCCGAAGGCGTGGACGGCAAGCGCGCCACGGCCTACCGCGTCGGCCGGGCGCTGGCGGAGCTGGCGAAGTCCCAGGGTTTCAGCCGGGTCGTCTTCGACCGCAACGGCTACCTCTATCACGGCCGCGTGGCCGCCCTGGCCCAGGGCGCGCGCGACGGCGGCCTGGAGTTCTAGAGCGACATGGCCCGGCCGCGGCGCGGGCGCATGCAGACAGGAGCAGGAACCCGATGGCGGATATGAACAACAACTCTCGGCCTGGTGCTGGTCCCCGGGGTGGCGGCGGGCGCGGTCCTGGTGGCGGGCGCGGTCCCGGCGGCGGGCGCGGTCCTGGCGGCGGGCGTGACGGACGCGACGGCCGGCGCGGCGCGGGTGGCCCCGGTGGTCCCGGCGGTCCGGGCGGCATGGGCGGTCCCGGCGCTCCGCGCGGCGATCGCGACCGGCGCGACCGCGAGCAGACCGACATGCTCGAGAACGTCATCAACATCAACCGCGTGGCCAAGGTGGTCAAGGGCGGCCGGCGCTTCAGCTTCAGCGCGATCGTGACCGTCGGCGACGGCAAGGGCCGCGTGGGCGTGGCGCTGGGCAAGGCGAACGAGATCAGCGACGCGATCCGCAAGGCCGGCGAGGCCGCGCGCGCCGCGATGACGCGCATCCCGATCACCGGCGAGACGATCCCGTACGAGGTGATCGGTCGCTTCGGCGCCAGCCGCGTGCTGCTGAAGCCGGCGACGCCCGGTACCGGGATCATCGCCGCCGGCGGCGTGCGTGCCATCCTGGAGGCGGCCGGGGTGCGAAACATCCTGACCAAGCAGCTCGGTTCGCGCAATCCCAACAACGTGGTCAAGGCGACCATGGACGGCCTGCGCCAGCTGCGCACCGCCGAGCAGTTCGCCGCCAAGCGTGGCCTGACCGTGCCCGAGATCCTGGGCTTCGGCAAGGTGAACGCCGGTGTCGCGCAGGCTGGCTCGAAGGAGGCGGTCGGCGATGAGTAAGCTGAAAGTCACCCAGATCCGGAGCGTCATCGGACGGCCGCATCCGCACCGTCGGGTCATCGAGGCCCTCGGCCTGCGCCACCATCAGATGACGGTCATCCATGACGATACGCCCGCGATCCGCGGCATGTTGCACAAGGTCCGGCACCTGGTTCGTGTCGAAGAGGTGAAGTGAGATGTTCAAGCTGAATAACATCGGGCTGCCCAAGGGAGCCAACCGCGAGAAGAAGCGTCGCGGGCGCGGCCCGGCCTCCGGGCAGGGCAAGACCGGCGGGCGCGGCCACAAGGGCCAGAAGGCTCGTTCGGGCGGCGGCATCCCGGCCTGGTTCGAGGGCGGCCAGATGCCGCTGAACCGGCGTCTGCCCAAGCGCGGGTTCACCAACATCTTCAAGAAGGAATTCCAGGTCGTGAACCTCGACCAGCTCGCCGAACGCTTCGCCGCCGACCAGGCGATCGATGCCCAGGCGCTGGCCGAGGCCGGTCTGATCAAGTTCACCGATCGGCCCGTGAAGCTCCTGGCGCGCGGCAAGATCGAGCAGAAGCTCACGATCAGGGTCGACCGCGCCAGCCGCGCCGCCATCGAAGCGGTCGAGGCGGCGGGCGGCACCGTGACGGTCAAGCAGCAGTCCTAGCTCGCGGGCTCGCAGGCTCGAGAGCGCGCGCAACCAGCAAAGGAAGCAGCCTTGAATATCGCTGGCAGCTACCGATCGATGTTCAAGATCCCCGAACTGAAGCGGCGGATCCTCTTTACGGCCATGATCCTGGCGATCTACCGGCTCGGCAGCCACATCCCCGTGCCCCGCATCGACCCGGCCGCGATGGCCGAGGTCTTCAGGGGCCTCGAGGGCACCTTCGCCGGCCTGTAC
>CAZVWL010000350.1:0-2222 GCA_964630845.1 uncultured Fibrobacteraceae bacterium | reverse complement strand
CGGCCACGGCGTACTCGTAGCGTGGCACCCAGTCGTCGTCGAGCCAGAAGGCGAGGGCGACGAGGCGGTCGGCGGCGGGGTCGTACTCGGTGACCCAGGCGCCCTTGACCGCGAGCGTGGCGCAGAGCCCGCGCACAAGCGCGCAGGAAGGGGACGCCGGTCGTGTCCGCCGTGCACTCGACGATCTGCCTCACGACGGCGTCGGTGGGACCCGGCCGCTCGGTCATCACATGGCTCCCGGAATGGGCGAGACGGGGCAACCCTCAAGGTCGCCCCGTCTCGGCAGGTTCGCCACGGGTTCAACCCTCGGCGCCGGTCATCACGCGTTCGACCGTCACGGGCACCGGCCGGCAGATCGTGTTGCACACCGGCGAATGGGCCTGGGCGAAGGCCAGCAGCGCGTCCAGCTCGTGGTCCGGGCAGTCGGCCTTGACGTGCATCTTGATGCGGATCTGCTCGTAGCCCGGCGAGACGCGCTCGTCGAGCGCCAGCAGGCCGCGCAGGTCGATGTCGCCTTCGAGCGAGGTCGACAGCTCCATGATGCGGATGCCGCGCGCGGCGGCGTGCAGCACGAAGGTCGTGGTCACGCAGCCGGCGAGGGCGTGCAGGAGGTACTCGACGGGATTGGCGCCCTCGTTGTTGCCCAGCAGGACGGGGGGCTCGCCGTTGGTGAACTCCCAGGCCGTGGTGCGCGAGTCGTCCTCGCGGCCGGCGCCGTAGAAGTCCTGGATGCGCGAGCGGTTCTCGCCGCCGTCGATCCAGCGATTGCGCGCGCGGAACTGGAACTGGGCGAGGTCGGCGTTGTCCTTGATCGCCTGCACGGTGGCGGTCATCCGGGCGAGGTCGAGGCCGTTGAGCGTCTTGGCGATGGTCTGCATGGTCTTGCTCCCTTGAAGGTCGTTGCTTGCTGCCGGCGATCCTCGTGAGCGCCGCGTCGAGCCGGCTATTCCAAGGGATGTGCCAAGGCCGGATATCATGTTAAAATCTTTCATGACAACGACTTGAATCGGTGTTGCGATGCTTCTGGCGCGCACGGCATTTCGGGATTCACGACTTTTCGTGACGAATATTCGTGGCCGGGCCCGAGCGCTGCGGAGCGGGGGAACACCGACCGTTATGCTGGTTTTTTACAACGAGTTAGCACATTAATGCAAACCGGTTGCAATTGACTTGCCGGTGGCCAGGGTCTATGGTCCGGCGTGAACCCTCGCAAAGGAGGATGTCGATGCCGGACCAGAAACCAGCCGGATGCGCGCGTCCGACCGGCGGCCTGCTCGGCCAGCCGGCTTCTGACGACGCCGCGCCAGCGAACCCCGCCACCCAGGAGGCCAGACCGATGATCCACGTCGGCAAGCCCGCGCCCGACTTCGAGGCGCCTGCTTATCACAAGGGCGAGTTCACCTCCGTCAAGCTGTCGGACCACCTCGGCAAGTGGGTCGTCCTCTGCTTCTACCCCGGTGACTTCACCTTCGTCTGAGCGACCGAGATATCGGCGGTCGCCGATCGTTATCCCGAATTCCAGAAGCTCGGCGTGGAGCTGCTCTCGATGAGCGTCGATAGCATCTTCGTGCACAAGATGTGGAACGATCACGAGATCTCGAAGATGGTCAGGGGCGGGGTGCCGTTCCCGATGCTCTCGGACGGCGGCGGCAAGGTGGGCGCCGCATACGGCATCTACGACGCCGACGCCGGTGTCGAGAACCGTGGCCGCTTCATCATCGATCCGGACGGCGTCATCCAGGCCTACGAGGTGCTGACCCCGCCGGTCGGGCGCCACGTGGCCGAGACGCTGCGGCAGATCCAGGCCTACCAGTACGTACGCGGCAGCAAGGGGACCGAGGCCACGCCGTCGGGCTGGAAGCCTGGCAAGCCGACGCTCAAGCCGGGTCCCGAACTGGTCGGCAAGGTCTGGGAGGTCTGGCAGACCAGCATGGAGTAGCGCCGGCCATGGTCGTGCGCGAGTATGGCCCGGCTGCGCCGCGTGCGCAGCCGGGCCTTGATCGGTTCGGCCTCAGCGCTGTGTGCAGCCGACCGTGTGGTTGCTGCCGCCGGCCGCCACGGGCGTCCCGTTCGCGTTGTAGAGCGTGGTGGTCGCCGTGTTGGTGCCGTTGAAGACGACCAGCGCGTGGTACGGGTCGAAGTCGTAGCGGATCGTGCCGGTGGGGCAGCCTCCGGCGGGGTGCGTGATGCCGGCGCCCTGGATCTCCCAGCTCGTCACGTAG
>CAZVWL010000349.1:0-2240 GCA_964630845.1 uncultured Fibrobacteraceae bacterium | reverse complement strand
CTCGCCCAGCCGGCCGCCGACCCGCCCGCCGCGATCCTCGAGGGCACCGTGACCGCCACCGAGTCCGGCGCCCCCCTGGCCGACGCCCGCGTCACCGCCAGCGGCCAGCTCGCCAGCGGCGCCGGCTTCCTGCGCACGGCCCGCACCGACGCCCAAGGCTTCTACCGCCTCGAGGACCTGCCGCCCGGCCGCATCGCGCTGTCGGTCACCATGCGCGGGCACGACCCCGCCGAGCTGAACCTCGACGTCGCCGGCGGCGAGGTCGCACGCCAGGACGTCAGCTTGCGCCAGACCGCCGCCGTGCTCGACGAGCTGGTCGTCACCGGCCAGGCGCTCGACAGCGAGGCGCGCCTGCAATCGGGGTTCGTGCAGCTCGACGCCGCGACGATCAGCGCGATCCCCGCGATCGTCGAGGCCGACCCGCTGCGCGCGCTGCGGGCGCTGCCGGGCGTGGCCGCCGCGTCAGACATCTCCAGCGGCCTGTACATCCGCGGCGGCGGCCCCGATCAGACGCTCATCCTGATGGACGGCGTGCCGGTCTACAACCCGACCCACGCCTTCGGCCTCTTCTCGACCTTCAACAACGACGCCGTCGGCGGCCTGGACCTCTTCAAGGGCGCCTACCCCGCCGCGTACGGCGGCCGCCTCGGCGCCGTGCTCGACGTGAACATGCGCCAGGCCGAGACGCCGCGCGACGTGCGTGGCGAGGCGAGCATCAGCCTGATCGCCGCCCGCGCCGTGGTCGAAGGCCGCCTCGGCGACGACCGCTGGCTCTTCGCCGGCCGCCGCACCTACCTCGAGCCCCTGCTCAGCGCGATCCGCACGCCCGAGAACCCGATCCCCAGCTACTACTTCTACGACCTCAACCTGCACTACCAGACCCCGCGCCTCGGCGGCACCACCACGCTGACGCTGTACCACGGCACCGACGACGTCTTCGCCGACATCTCCGACAACACCAACATTTCGGTGATCTGGGGCAACACCGTGGCGTCGTTGCGCCACGAGCGCGCGCTCTCGGACAACCTCGAGGCCATGCTGCAGGTCTACTCCAGCCGTTACGACAGCAAGAGCACGGCCGAGGTGCTGGCCACCCCGTTCGCCGTCGGCAACGACCTGCACGACGTGACCACCACCGGCCGCCTCGCCCTCGAGGCCGGCCGCGGCCACCGCCTCAGCCTCGGCGCCGGCCTCTCCTGGTTCGACATCGGCTACCGCCAGAGCTTCAACCTCGACGACCAGATCGACTACGGCACCCGCCCCCGCGAGTTCTTCACCTACCTGGAGGACCGCTGGTACCTGGGCCCACGCACCACCCTGCGCGGCGGCGCCCGCGTGCGCCACATCTCGGACGGCGACCGCCTGCTGGTCGAGCCGCGCCTGTCGGTGACCCGCGAGGTGCACCCCGACTGGCGCGCCAAGCTCGGCTTCGGCCGCTACCACCAGTACCTGCAGCTGATCACCACCGAGGGCTTCTCGGCCGCCGACTTCTACCTGCCCAGCGACGAGACGGTCGACCTCGGCCGTTCCTGGCAAGTCGTCGCCGGCCTGGAGTGGACCCCCAGCCGGCACGACCTCGTCAGCATCGAGATCTACGAGACCAACCTCACCAACCTGCTCGTGCTGGACGACCGTTCCCCGGTCGACCGCAACAACCTGACCGCCGAGGACATCTTCGTCACCGGCGGCACCGGCTACGCCCGCGGCCTCGAGGTGCTGGTGCGCCGCGACGTGGGCCCGGTGACCGGCTGGGTGGGCTACACCCTCGGCACGGCGCGCCGCCAGTTCGACGAGCTGAACCAGGGCCGCGAGTTCGTACCCAAGTACGACCGCCAACACGACGTGAGCGTGCTGTTGAGCCGCCGCCTGGGCGCCTGGACGATCGGTTCGGTGTTCCAGTACGGCACCGGCCAGGCCTTCACCCCCGCCGCCGCGCGCTACCAGCTGCGCGACCCCGCCTCCGGCCGCACCGACAGCCTCAACCAGGTGCTGCCCGCCGACCGCAACAGCGCGCGCCTGTTGCCCTACCACCGTCTCGATGTCAGCGCGAAGCGACCCATCCGCCTGTTTGGCCGCCCGGCCGAGCTGGCGATCGAGGTCTTCAACATCTACAGCCGGCGCAACGAGTGGTTCGTGCAGTACGAGACCGACGACGCGGTCACCGAAGCCACCATGGTGCGCATGCTGCCCTTGATCCCGAGCGTGGGGGTGACCTTTGCGTTCTAGCCGCCTGTTCTTCA
>CAZVWL010000348.1:0-2262 GCA_964630845.1 uncultured Fibrobacteraceae bacterium | reverse complement strand
GGCGTCCAGGCCCGGGTCGGGGAAGAGGGCGATCGCGGTGTCGCTGACGCGGAACACCATGTCGCGCACGCGGCGCACATCGGCCAGCAGCCAGACGCCGTCAGGGCGCTCGAGGCGGCGGTCGGCGTGCAGCGCGTGGAAGCGGGCGGCCGGCCCGGCGAGGTCGGCCAGACCGCCGGGCGGGCGCAGCCACCAGCGCTCGTCGCCATGGCGGGCGAACACGAGCGGGGCGGCGCCGCGGCGATCCAGCCGCAAGGAATCGAGGTCGGCCGCGCGCAGGGGGCGCAGCAGCGTGGGCAGGCGCACGCTGTCGGGCAGGCGGGCGACCGTCGTGTAGTACAGACCGCCGACGGAGAACACGCCGGGCCGACCGGCGCCGCTGGCGTAGACGAGGTCGCTGACGGGGTTCACGTCGCCCAGGGCCAGGCGCTGGCGGCCCCCGCCGTGCAGCAGGAAGACCAGCTCGATCGCGTTCTCGCCGCCGAAGCCGAACCGCCGCTCGTCGGGTCGGGTGCCGGCGAGCACCTCGAAACCGTCGCCGGCGACGAGGGTCGCCAGGGCGTGGTCGGCCCGATCCTGGTCTGCGAGGTCGGTCACGAGGCCCACCAGGTGCCAGAGGCCGTCCTGGTCGCGCTGCAGGCGCGTGGTGCCGGCGACGCGACGGATCTCCACGGCCTCGACCTGGTCGGCTGTGAACGTGAACAGCGGCCCCGCGATCACCGGCGCTTGCCGGGCCACCTCGCGGCCCGACCACGACCAGAGCACGGCGCCGGCCGCGACCGCGGCCAGCGTCAACGAAGCCCGCAGGAGCCAGCGCTTCATCGGTCATCTCCTCCGGCCGCGCTGCAGGACGGCGGCGAGCCACACGCCGCCCACCAGACCCGGCCACGCCAGCACCGAGATCCAGCCCAGCCGGCCGCGCATCGCGTCGGTCAAGAGCAGCGGCTGGAAGCTGGTGCGCCGACCACGCAGATCCAGCAGGTCGTCCTCGGCCGCCAGCCAGCCCAGGAGGTTCAGCGTGAAGTCACGGTTGCCGTACAGGCCGATGTTGGCGTTGGTCACGAAGGCGCTGCTGCCGACGATCACGAGCCGGCCGACGGGCGACGGCGCGGCGGGCGCCGGGCTCATCGTGCCGGTGTCGACCTCGCCGTCCGGCTCGGCGGCGACCGGCGGGTTGCCGCTGGGGTCGTAGGTTGCCGCGTCGATCTGCAGGGCGACGGCGAGCGGGCGCGGCCCCGGATAGTCGCGGGCCGGATCGAAGCTCGGCTGGCCGCTGTAGCGCGTGGACGGGTCGGTCTCGCCCCAGGATCCGGGCGAGGTCAACAGCAGGATCTCGCCGGTGACGCCGGGCCAGGTCGGCCGCAGGTGGCCGAGCGACTGCGAGAGCGGGAACGTGGTCGCCACGCCCTCGAGCCGGCTGACGGCGGGGTGGTCGCTGTAGCCGTCGACCACGGTCACCGTGCGCAGGCCGACGCCGGCGACCGCGCCGGCGCGGTCGGGCGAGACCTGCACGTCGTCGAGCTGCTTGACGTTGTAGCGCTCGGTCCAGGCCTGCAGCGTCGCCGGCGTGTCGGGGCCGAAGAAAGCGGCCACCGCGCCGCCGCGCGCGAGGTACGCATCGACGAGCGCCAGCACGTCGGGGTGCGGGTCGAGCTTGGGGCCTGCCCAGACGAGGGCGGCCGCGTCGTCGGGCAGGTGCAGGCGCTCGGGCAGCACCAGGGGAAGCACGGCGTAACCCGCGTCGGCGAGCAGGTCGGCCACCAGGTCGGCGCCCCCCGGCTCTTCGAGATCGAGGCGAGCCTCGCCGTGACCCAGCAGCCAGTACACCACGGGCTGGGTGTTGGTGGCCAGCCGGTAGACCGCGCTCGCGAGCTGGCCCTCGTCCGGCTCCAGCAGGTGCCAGCGCCGGCCCTCGCAGAGCACGACCACGGTGCGCGTGGCGGTGATGCCCTGCTCGGCGACCAGGTCGGGCGCCACGTCGGGATCGACGATCTGGAAGCGGAAGCGCGGCGACCGGTCGGCGAACGACTGCAACAGGGCCTGGATGCCCTGGCGCGCGCCGTCGATCTGCTGGTAGAAGGCGATCGCCTCCACGCTGGGCGGTGGCAGGGTGCCCTCGCCCAGGGGATCAGGTCGGGCACGGTCGAGCACGTCGAGGATGCGCTCGGTCTGCGGCGCCAGGCTGTAGAAGCGGTCCGGGGTCACATCGACCCGCAACGGCCGGCGCACGGCGACCGCCTGCAGGAACACCGCGATCGCCAC
>CAZVWL010000347.1:0-2266 GCA_964630845.1 uncultured Fibrobacteraceae bacterium | reverse complement strand
AGGTGGCGGGGCTGATCGCCGCCACCCTCGATCGTCTGCCCGCCGAGCCGATCGCCGACCTGGAGGCCGCCCTGGCGGCCGACGCCCGGGCGCGACGGATCGCCACCGAACTGCTGGCCCGGCGCGCCCGGTCCGATACCTGAACGGTCTGAGAGGTCCACGTTGAACAGCGATCTGTTGATCACGCTGCTGGCGAGCATCTTCACGCTGGGGCTCGTGGTGATCGTCCACGAGCTCGGACACTTCCTGATGTGCAAGGTCTTCGGCGTCTACGTCAAGACCTTCTCGGTCGGCATGGGGCCGAAGATCCTGGTCCGACGGTGGGGCGAGACCGAGTACGCCCTGTCGCTCATCCCGTTCGGGGGCTACGTCAAGATGGCCGGCGAAGGGATGATGGAGGAGATCCAGGACACGGGCACGCGCGACCAGCGCAAGTACCCCCTGGGCACCGAGGCGGGCAACCAGGAGCGCGCAGGCCTGGACGAGCACATCCCGCTGCACCGCCAGTTCCTGAACAAGCCGCCCTGGCAGCGCTTCCTGGTCTTCGTGGCGGGGCCGCTGTTCAACCTCGTGCTGGCGTACGTGATCTACACGGCGCTCTTCCTGCATCAGGGCGTGGCGATCAATCCGGTCACCGAGGTCGGCACCGTCGCTCCGGACGGGCCGGCGGCGACCGCCGGCATGCTGCCGGGCGATGTCGTGGTGGCCGTCGATGGCCAGCCGGTAGACGACTGGTACGCGTTCCTGGATGGGCTGGGTCGCGCGGCGGGCCTGGAGAGCAGCGGCGACGTCCGGTCGGCCGCGCCCGTGCCGGTGACCGTCAGGCGCGACGGGCGCGAGGTGACGCTCGAGCTGCAGCTCGCCCGCAACGATGGCGGCGAATGGCAGATCGGGTGCGATCCCCACGACAACCTGGTGGGCCGCGTGCAACGCAACGGTCCGGCGGCCCGCCTCGGCTTGCAACGCGGCGATCGCATCGTGATGGTCGGCGACCAGGAGGTGCGGTCGCACCGCGAGGTCCTCGAGGTGGTGCAGCGCAGCGCCGGGCAGACCCTGCCGATCGCCTGGGAGCGCGACGGGCGTCGGCTGGAGGGCGCGGTGGTGCCGGCGGCGTTCGAGGTCATGCCCGATTCCACCGTCGGGCGCATCCACTATGAACGATACCAGGAGAATCGGCGGCTCGCGCTGGGCGAGGCCTTCACGCTCGGCCACCGTCAGACGTGGTTCACCTTGAGCCAGACCGCGCGCGAGCTGTGGCGCTGGGTGCGAGAGCGCATGGGCCTCGACTCGGTCGGCGGTCCGATCCGCATCGCCCAGGTCGCCGGCGAGATGGCCCGCTGGGGATTCGATCGCCTGCTCTTCTTCATCGCCTTCTTCTCGGTGAACCTGTTCTTGCTGAACATGCTGCCGATCCCGGTCCTGGACGGCGGCCACGTCCTGTTCCTGATCCTGGAGGTGCTGCGCGGCAAGCCCGTGCCCGAGCGGGTTCAGGGCATCGCCACGCAGCTCGGTCTGATCATCTTGCTGCTGTTCATGACCGTCGTGCTGGTGCAGGATGGCGTGCGGGTGTTCACCGGTTGAGGCGTCACTCGACGATCGGCTCGGCGCCGGCGGGCGCCGGTTCGGGCAATGGTTCGCCGAGGCGCCGCTTGAATGGCGCGAACAGGAGCGAATCGGCTTCGGTCTCGAGCAATCGGCGCAGCAGATCGTGCACGAGGGCGGCCCGGCGGGGATCGGTGGCAAGGCCGGCGATCATCACGCTGTCGGCCGTGTCGCCCCAGGCGGCGGCGAGGCTGTCGAGCAGGGCGACGCCGACCGGAGGATCGGCCAGGGCGACGGCGCGGGCCCGTTCGAGCACGATGAAACGCTCGACGAACTGTCGCTCCACGGGCCTCAGCTGGGAGACCTGCAGGGCGGCGGGTTCGCGCGAGCAGCCGGCGAAGGCCAGCGTGGCGGCCGCCAGCAGGGCGGAGCGACGCAGGTGGTCGCCGGTCGGCCGGAACGTGCTCAGGGTCATGGTGGGCGGCCTTCCGGTGTTCAGGCGTGGCGAAGGTGCGGCGGCAAGCCCGGATCTGGGCTCCGCGGCTGGGCAGGCATGACGATAATGCAGCGGCCGGAGTCGAGACAACCCCGCAACCGCGCCGACCGAGGGCGGTTGCGCGCGCTGGCGGCGTGCCTGATCGGCATGACGCTGCTGGGCGCGCGGCCGGCCGTCGCCGACGAAGAGCTCGATTTCGGCCTGCAACGCACGCGGTTGGCCCGGCTG
>CAZVWL010000346.1:0-2296 GCA_964630845.1 uncultured Fibrobacteraceae bacterium | reverse complement strand
CCATCAAGGTCACGAAGGAACTGCACCAGCAGGAGGGGGCCTGGACGACGATCGACGTGCTCGGCGAGTTCGTCGACGACCGCGAGCGGGCGCTGCGCGAGAAGGCCGGCAGCCTCGAGGTGCTCGACGCGATCGACCAGAACGCGCTGCGCGGCATCGCCAACCTGTCGGTCAAGCCCACCAGCCTGGGCCTGGGCGTGGACGTGGAGTTCGCCTACGCGAACATCCGCGAGATCGCGCTCAGGGCGCGCGATCACGGCCTGTTCATGCGGCTGGACATGGAGAACACGCCGTACACGGACAAGACGCTGAAGGTCTACCGCCGCCTGCGCGAGGAAGGCATCGACAACGTCGGCGTCGTGCTGCAGGCCATGCTGCACCGCACCGAAAAGGACGTGCTGGACCTGCGCGAGTATCGCCCGTCGATCCGCCTCTGCAAGGGCATCTACCGCGAGCCGCGCAACCTGGCCTGGGGCGGACGCGAGGAGATCCGAGACAGCTTCAAGCGGTTGCTGCGCCTGATCGTCGAACACGGCATGTACTGCGCCATCGCCACCCATGACGACCCCCTGCTCGCCGATGCCCGCGAGGTGATCCGGGCCAACGGCTTGACCCCGACCCAGTACGAGTTCCAGATGCTGCTCGGCGTGCGCGAGAACGTGCGCCGGGCGATCCTGGCCGAAGGGCACCATCTGCGGGTCTACGTGCCGTTCGGCGAGGATTGGTACGGCTACTCCACGCGGCGGTTGAAGGAGAATCCGGCCATGGCCGGCATGATCGCCAAGGCGATCCTGTTGCGGGAGTAGAGTACCGCGCCTAAAGATTTTACGTTTTATACCATAATTTTTCCTTTACAAGGGCGGTCCGTTGCTGATATCATCAGCGGTGGATCGCCCTTGGACCTTCATCCTGGCCAGGCATGTCGCTGGGGATTCGATATGGCCGGAATGTCACCGAATTTCGCTGCCGCCGTCATCGCCACGCTCGTCCTGCTGCTGGCGGCGACCGGCGCGCTGGCCTGGCGCTGGCGGCGTCAGTCGACCCAACAACGACGCGATCTGCGCGCGGCGATCCGCGATCGCGACCTCATCCTGGGCAACATCTCGGACAACGTCACGTTCCTGGATCGCAACCTGCGCATCGTCTGGACCAACTGGGCCGACCGCACGACGCGGCCGACGACATTACGGCCTGCCGTGGGCGCCGTCTGCCACGCGTTGATCGCTGGGGAGGCCGAACCCTGCCCGGGCTGCCCGGCGCCGGAGGTCCTGCGGACCGGCCTGCCGTCAGAAGGCGTCGTGACCTGCCGGGACGGCTCGCTGCTGCGCCTGTGCGCCGCGCCCGTGCGCAACGAACGTGGCGCGCTGATCGGCGTGGTGCAGACCGCGCGCGACATCTCCGAGCAGCGCCGCCTGGCCGAACGCCTGCATCAGTCGCAGAAGCTGGAAGCGGTCGGCCAGCTCGCCGCTGGCGTGGCCCACGATTTTAACAACAGCCTGCAGGTGATCCTCGGTTACGCGGACCTGCTATCCTCGCTCGTGCCCGCCTCGAGCGAGGCGCGCGGCATGGTGGCCGCGATGATCCGCGCCGGCCAGCAGGCGCGCGACGTGGTGCGTCAGCTGCTGACGTTCAGCCGCAAGCGCGAGCCGCGCACCGAAGCGATCGACCTCGGCGTGTGGCTGCGCGATCAGGCCGACATCCTGCGCCGGCTGCTCGGCGACCGGATCACGGTGGAGGTGAGCGTCGCCTCGCGGCTGCCACGGGTCGAGGTCGACGCCGGCCAGCTGGAGCAGGCCCTGCTGAACCTCTGCACCAATGCCCGCGACGCGATGCCCGAGGGCGGCCGCTTGACGCTCGACCTGCAGGAGCGGCAGCTCGGACCACGAGACGCCCGGCTGCTCGGCGCGCCGACCGCCGGACGGTACGTGGTGCTGAGCGTCGTGGACAACGGCGAGGGCATCGCCCCGGAGCTGCAGGACCGGATCTTCGACCCCTTTTTTACGACCAAGGACGTCGACCGTGGCACCGGCCTGGGCCTGGCCACGGTCTACGGCATCGTGACGGCGCACGGCGGTTACCTCGAACTGGAGAGCCAGCCCGGCCGCGGCGCCACCTTCCGGCTCGGCTGGCCGGTGGTCCGAGACGCCGTCGAGCCGCCGACCGGCGCCGAACGTCCCTCGGCGCGGGTGCTCGTGGTCGACGACGACCCGGGCGTGCGCGAGGTGGCGACGGCCGTGCTGGCGCGCGAGGGCTACACGGTGGAGGCGGCGGCCGACGGCGCGGCGGCCCTCGAGCG
>CAZVWL010000345.1:0-2320 GCA_964630845.1 uncultured Fibrobacteraceae bacterium | reverse complement strand
CTGAGCGTCGGCGCGGGCGGCCCGGAGCGATTCTCGCAAGCGTCTGCGGGCCGCCCGGCGCGGCTACTTGACCAACGTCGCGGTCCTGGTGTAAGCGAGGCCGGCGGCGCGCAGCAGGTACCGATAGGTGCCCGCGGCGACGGGCCGTCCGGCGTCGTCCGTGCCGTCCCAGAACACGCTGGTGGTGCCGGGGCCGCAGACGCCGTCGATGAGCGTGCGCACGATCCTGCCCTTGAGGTCCACCACGACGAGCTGGGCATGGTCGGCATGGGCGAGGTCGAAGCGGAACGTCGTGCCGGGGTTGAACGGGTTCGGGAAGTTGGGCCGCAAGGCGACCGCGCCCGCTGCCGCCGGCGGCGCCGCCGTCGGCGTGGCGGCGTGCAGGAATCGGGACCAGTGGGACGGCGCGGTGCGCGGCATCGTGGCCGTGCGGCCGCCCGCGTCGGCCGCGACGATGTAGTAGTGCGTGCTGTCGGTCACGGCCGGCGCCGGGATCTGGGCGGCGTAGGTCCACGGCTCGCCGGTGGGCGCGAGCGGCGTCTGCTGCCAGGCGCCGCCGGCCGGCCCGTGCCGCCAGCGCAGTTCCGCTTGCACCAGTTCCTCGCCGCTGTGCGGGCGGACGTGGGCGCTGATCGTGACCGGTTCGGCGGGCTGATCCTCCACCACCGGCACGTGGGCGATCCGCAGCATGCCGCGGTCCTTGACGCCCTTGGTGCGGCAGTGCAGCGCGTCGTCGGTCAGCCAGCCGCTGTAGACGTAGCCGAGCACCTCGTAGCCGGGCGCGGCCTGCCGGTAGGCGGCCAGCGCGTTGGCGTCGTTCACGGCGCTGCCGAACAGGGGCACGTAGATGCGCCGGTTGAGGATCAGGCTGTTGGTGTAGCTCGCCGGGCTGTTGCTGCCGATGTTGTGGCAGTAGACGCGATGGACGCGGTAGTTGCGACCCGTCGATGCCGTCAGGCTGGCCATCAGGGTGGCGCGCTGGTTCAGCGGGCCGTAGGTGTGGTGCGCCGGCCAGACGTCCTTGACCAGCACGGTCTCCTCGTCGAGCCACTTCGCCCAGGTATCGATGTGGTGGATGCCGCCGGATTCGATGTACTCCATCACCTGGTAGTCCACGATGCCGTAGTACGCGTTCATCAGGGCGTCGACCGCGGCCTGGTTCATGCCGTTGTTGGCCAGGGCCTCGTCGTAGACCAGGCGGGTCGAGGACGAGATGCCCGCGCCGTCGGTCATGTAATTGCCGCCGGTGTGGTACATGTCGTGGCTATGCACCGGCAAGCCCTGCTGCTGCGCGAAGTAGATCGGGATCAGGTTGTCGTTCGGGCGCCAGGGGCGGTTGTAGGTGTGGTCGATGATCGCCATCGCGCCGAGGGCGTCGAAGACGTACCAGGGACCGTAATCCCGGGTCCAGATCGAGTCGCTGTTGCGGACCAGGAAGGACACGCGGGCCATGTCGACCCCATTGGCCTGCAGGTTCGACTGCGCGGCGGACTGGTTGCCGGCCGAGACGATGACGTGCAGCGTGACGTCGTCGTCGAGGTCGCGCAGCAGCTGGTACGGCAGCCCCAGCGGATAGCGGATCAGCACGCCCGTGCAGGGTTCCCATTCCGCGCAGTTGCGCACCGGGCCGGTCGGCGGGGGGTCGGCCAGCAGCGTCGGGCGGCCCGGCATCTCCGCGAGACGATCCTGCCAGTAGAGCCGCTCGGCGAGCGTCTCGTGACGGGGCAGGAGCAGTTCGAGGCCGTCGACGTCCCATTCGCGGGCCTCGGCGTCCAGGCCCGGTATCGGGCCGGCCGCCAGCGCGGTGCCGGCGGCGATGACGAGGGCGGCCAGGGTCAGTCCGGTGGTTCGCTGCTGGCGGGTCGGTCGCAGGCGGATCATGGAGGCTCCTTCGCACGGGCGTGGACAGGCGCCGGGCAGGCGTCTTACGAAACATCATTGTAGCACCCGGTGGCGCCGCGGGTGAAGCCCGGGGCGCGCCGCGGCGGGGCAGATCGGGTTGCCGCCTGGCCTGACGCGGCCGCATCGTGCATTCTAAGATATTGATTTGTAATGACTTGATTGTGGCTGGGCAGCGCGCGCCAGACGAATGCCAAGATTCGCTCAAGCCCGACCCACAACGTGCCGATGATGGCGGCGGGAGGTTCCGGCGATGAGCATCGGCTGGTTGCAGGCGCAGCACCTCGGTTTGCAGGGGGCCCAGCGCGGGTTCGAGCGGGCGGCGGGCGACATCGCCCGCGCGGCTGTCGCCGCGCCCGATCCGGCGACGGCCGCCGCCGCGCCCCCCTTGCTGCCGGCCGTCGTGGACCTCCTGGCGGCG
>CAZVWL010000344.1:0-2332 GCA_964630845.1 uncultured Fibrobacteraceae bacterium | reverse complement strand
TCACGCCCGCTGACATGACGGAGATCGACCGCCAGGGCGGGCGCGTGGCGTGCGAAGGTTGCGGCAAGGAGCCCAGCCGGATCGTGCGTCTGGACCCGAGCGAAAGGACCAAGCGATGAGCAAGACCACCAAGAAGACCACCCGGGCCCGCAAGCCTGCCGCCGAGAAGCCGACCGCCGAGGCCAAGACCGCGGCCCCGCGTGAGGAGCTCTGCGTGTTCGCCTTCCGGCTGACCGAAGCCGAGCGCGATGCCATCCACAAGGCCGCCGGGCCCGCGAAGGCGTCGAAGTTTGCGCGCAGCCTGCTGGTGGCTGCCGCGACGAAGGACGAGGCGGGGATTCGGGCTATCATGAAGGAGGTCCAGACCGAAGCATAGCCTGCTGATATGAGCCCACTTCCGACGACCTCTCGGCGTACCGAGGGGTCTGTCGGCTTCAGGAACGGATATCTTTCCTCCCCCAGTCACTTCCAAAACAGACAGTCCCTACCGAGATAGTCGCTATGTTGTCCTGTTCGCCCCTTGACCCTGTAGTATGGTACAGGGTGTATTGTATGAACTGAAGGGGAGGTTGCCATGAGCGTGTTTGCCATTGGCCAGGTTGCGAAACAAGCCGGAGTCGGCGTCGAGACGATCCGTTTCTACGAGCGATCGGGACTGATCAAGGAGCCGCCGCGCAGCAGGTCCGGGTACCGGGAGTATCCGGCAGAGGCGGTAGCCAGGGTCATTTTCATCCGGCGTGCCAAGGACCTGGGGTTCACGCTGAACGAGATCGCAGACTTGCTCGCGCTGCGGGTCGACGCCGACACGACCTGCGCCGATGTCAAAGCTCGGGCGGAAACGAAGATCGCCGGCATCGAAGACCGGATCCGCGAACTCCAGCGTATGAAGCGCGCGCTCGCGACGCTTGCAGCCTCTTGCCACGGTTCTGGACCAGCCAGCGAATGTCCGATTCTTGAAGCTCTCGAGGAGGAGAGAACATGAAGATCGAAGTGCTTTATTTCGAAGGATGCCCGAACTCCACCCCCACGCTGGAGATGGTCAAGCAGGTGGCGTCGGAACTGGGCGTCGACGCAGCCATAACCACGGTCGAGGTGAACGACCCCGATCAGGCACATCGGCACCGCTTCTTCGGCTCGCCGTCGGTGCAGGTCAACGGGATCGATGCCGATCCAGCGGTTCGCTCGCGAACCGACTATGCCTACGGATGCCGGATGTACGGAAGCACCGGCACACCGCCTCGGGAGATGATCGAGGCGGCCATCCGGGAGCAGGTAGCTTCATGAACGCCCCCGGGGGATCCCCGCGGCTGGGCACGTTTGCCACGGCAGGCTCCGTGATCTCGGCCATCGCATCTTCGGCCTGCTGCTGGCTTCCGCTCATCTTGATTGCCTTCGGGGCCTCGGCAGTGGGCGTCGCGTCGTTCTTCGAGAAGTACCGTCCGGTCTTCCTGGTCCTGGCAACCGCGTTGCTGGCTGCCGGCTTCTACTTCAACTACTTCCGCAAGGAGGAATGCACTCCCGGTTCGGCATGCGCCACGTCCCGGCCCCGCCTCCGGCGCTTCAATCGCATCACGCTCTGGGTCGCGACCGCCTTCGTCGTGGCGTTCTCGTTCTTCCCCAGCTACGTCGGGCTCGTCGTCGGCGGAGCGTCCTCGGCACCCCTCCAGACGGTGGCAGGCGAAGTCCGCATCCTCCATCTGGCGATCGACGGGATGACTTGCGAAGGATGCGCAGGCATTCTCACGAAGGCTCTGGCTGCCGTACCTGGAGTGATCGGCGCGGAAGTGTCCTTCGAGGACGGATCGGCCGTAGTGAGGGTCAATGAAGAGGCCGTCGTCGACGTCGAAACGCTCGAGGCCGTCGTCCAGAAAGCCGGTTATCGCGTCCTCGCCGTAGAAAGCGGCGATCATCCCTAAGTTCGCTGACGTTGCTGAGCTACTGGCGATTGTTGCACCACACCAACGACCTCTCGGCTGGCCGAGGGGTCTTGGGTCTCCTGGGTAGTTTCGATCCGCTTCTCTACCCGCTGTCCTCGCCACCCCCGCGCCCGGCATGCGTCCGAACAGAACCGCTTGGGCTGTCCTCGTCGCGTCTTCTGGGGTTCGAACTCCCGCCCGCACAGGGCACAGAACGAAATCAGAGGCCCCTGCATTCCGTTCGTTTCCGTTCCAGGTGCCTGGGTACCTCCTGGCCTCTCCACGACGCTCACAGCGCCTTCTGAAGCGCCGTCCTCGTGCAGCGACTGAGCCGCCGAAGAATCGCCGCCGGCGTGGCTGCAACTACCTTCACCCCGCCTATACGCGCGCACGCTGAAAACGGGGGGTATTTCCGT
>CAZVWL010000343.1:0-2340 GCA_964630845.1 uncultured Fibrobacteraceae bacterium | reverse complement strand
CCGCTGGTTCGGAGCCGATCTCGACAACCTGCAACCGTTGCAATATCAAGGACATCCGAGGGCGATCGGCGCCGGTGGCGGCTGCGTGGTGTGCCACGTGGTGCCGATGGAGTTCTCGGTGCACCACGAGAATATGCCCGCCCAATAGGCCCGGCCCGCAGGAATACAGCCTGGCGGTCGGCCACCCGGCCGGCCGCCATCGCTGCCACTTCGTGAGATCTCTGTAGAATTCCGGTTGTCTTTTGTCGTATCATTATCGCACATGCGTGCCTGGGCCGTGTGCTATCGAGCCGGGGGGCCAAATCACCATCATGAGACGCTATTTTCCGCTACTGACGCTGATGCTGGGGTGTACCCTGTTGCTGCCTGCCCCGGTGCTGGCCGACCCCGCCGGCGGCGAGGTCGTCGGCTGGGGCTGGCAGGTCATGGTCGAACCGTCCGCGCTGGACGACCTGATCGCCGTCGCCGCGGGCGCCGACCACGGCCTGGGCCTGAAGGCCGACGGCCGCGTGATCGCCTGGGGCGATAACTATTTCGGGCAATGCCTGGTGCCGGAACCCAACGCCGATTTCGTGGCCATCGCCGGTGCGGGCTGGCACAGCCTGGGCCTGAAGGCAGACGGCTCGGTGGTGGCCTGGGGCGACAATTCCTGGGGCCAGGGCGACGTGCCGGAGCCCAACGCCGGCTTCCAGGCCGTCGCCGGCGGCTGGGGACACAGCCTCGCCTTGCGCCTGGACGGCTCGATCGCCGCCTGGGGTTATAACGACGACGGCCAGTGCAACGTGCCGCCCCCCAACGCGGACTTCGTCGCGATCGCCGCCGGCTACCGCTTCAGCCTGGGCCTGAAGGCCGACGGCCGCATCGTGGCCTGGGGTGGCCGCAACGGCAACCCGACCGACGTGCCCGAGCCGAACGCCGACTTCGCCGCGATCGCCGCCGGCTGGCACCACGGGCTCGGATTGAAACGCGACGGTTCGGTCGTCGCCTGGGGCGACAACACGCACGGCCAGTGCGACGTGCCGCAACCGAACACGGGATTCGCCGCCGTCGCCGGCGGTTTCCAGCACAGCCTCGCCGTGCGCGACGACGGCAGCGCCGTGGGCTGGGGTCTGAACGACCGCGGTCAGAGTGCCGTGCCGGACCTGGTCGGCGGCTGGCAGTTGCTGGCGGCGGGGTCGTACCACAGCGTGGGACTCGGGGCCGACGGCCGCGGTCGCGCCTGGGGATTCAACAACTTCAGCCAGACCAACGCGCCTCGGGTCGAGGGCGGGTTCGTGGCCATCGCAGTGGGCTACCTGCACAACCTGGCGCTGACCTCGGAGGGGTCGATCGCCGCCTGGGGCAGCATCGACTACGGCCGCTCCAGCGTGCCCGAGCCGAACCTCGGCTACACCGCGATCGCCTGCGGCGGCGAGCACAGCCTGGCCCTGCGCGACGGCGCGGTGGTGGCCTGGGGACGCAGCTTCGAGGGCCAGACGCAGGTGCCGGCGCCGAACGAGGGCTTCGTCGCCATCGCCGGCGGGGACTACCACAGCCTCGCCCTGCGCGCGGACGGCTCGGTGGCCGCGTGGGGGGACGGCAGCAGCGGGCAAACCGCGCTGCCCGAGCCGAACACCGGCTTCCTGACGATCGCCGCCGGCTGGAACCACAACCTCGCGCTGCGCGACGACGGCTCGATCGTGGCCTGGGGCGACAACGCCCGGGGCCAGTGCGACGTGCCCGCGCCGAACGCCGGCTTCGTGGCCATCGCCGCCGGCGGCGAGCACAGCCTGGCCGTGCGCGGCGACGGCACGGTGGTCGCCTGGGGGCGCAACCTCGAGGGGCAAACCTCGGTGCCGCCGGCCGTGGAACAGCCGCTGATGATCGCCGCCGGCGGCCAGCACAGCCTGGCCCTGCTGCCGGGCGGCGTCGTGATCGCCTGGGGCGACGACAGCTTCGGACAGCTGCAGGTCCGTGTTCCCGTCGGGAGCGTGGCCACCCAGGTCGTGGCCGGCTGGTTCCACAGCCTGGCGCTGGTGGTGCCCGATCCGCTGAGCGCGGTCGAGGACGCGCTGCCGTATCGGCGGGGTCTGATCAGCCAGGTGGTGCCCAACCCGTTCAACCCGCTGACGGTGATCCGCTACGAGCTGCCCCGCGCGGGCGAGGCCGTGCTCGCGGTGCACGACCTGCGCGGCCGGCTCGTGCAGACGCTGCAGCAAGGCTGGCGCGAGGCCGGGCGGCACCAGGCGGTCTGGGACGGGACCGACGCCCAGGGGCGCCAGGCGCCGTCGGGCGTGTACCTCGTGCGGCTGGTCGCGGGGGGCGGTGCGGGGCATACGGTCAAGGTGACGTTGGCCAAGT
>CAZVWL010000342.1:0-2349 GCA_964630845.1 uncultured Fibrobacteraceae bacterium | reverse complement strand
GGACGGCAGCCGTTCTCCGCCGTCGTCTTTCCCGCTCCAGGTGTCGCCGGTGAAGCTCGCGCGACGGCGGCCGGCGACGTCGTAGACGGACCACGACCGGGCGACGGATTCCTTGCCCGCCGACACGAGCTGGATCGCCCCCGTGGACGGGTTCGGGATGACTCGTAGCGACGGCGCCGCGAGATCAGCGGCCACGCCGGTGGGGCCGCTGGCCACTGGGGTCATCAGGATCGCCCCGATCGGTCCGTCCATGCCCTGCCTGGCCGAGGCCACGATCTGGCGCGCATCGTTGATGCCGTCGGCGCCTCCGTATTGCACGAACCAGACGCCGGCCGAGGGGTCGATCAGGCTGCCGAGCGGGTAGTAGCCATGGTCCACGAAGCTCACGCCGGCGGTGGTCATGTAATAATACAGGAGCGCGTCGCCGCGGTTGTTGATGGCCGTAGCGCTGGTCGTCGTCGCGCAGCCGCCCAGGTATTCCCAGCCGACGTCCTGGCGATGGCGCAGCGGGAATCGGCTGCACCCCGACCAGCCGGCGATGTACCCGCAGACGTCGTTGCTGTCGTTGAGCGCGGTCGCGGTGAAGCCGCTCCAGTTGCCTTCCGGCAACGGGATCGTGGTGATCTGGCCCGTGTCCAGGTCGAGCAGCTGCGGGCCGGAAACCACGACGCGCCGGTCGTTGATGTCGGCACCCCTGATGCCTTCGGGCAAGGCCACCGGACCGTTGGCCGTGAACAGGACCCCGGTCGCGAGATTCCAGCCCCAGAAGCCTGAACCGCCGAGGATGTCGCCGACGTTGTTGATCGCGTACGCGTCGCAGAACTGATCGCCCGGCAAGGGGGAAAGGACCTCGACCTCGTAGCCGCCGCCGGCGATCGGACGCCAGACCGCGGCCGTGGGCTGGGAGATGACGTACTGGTTCGGGCAGACCGAGCCGACGATCACGCCGCCATCGTTGATGCCGTGCGCGCGGGAGCTGCTCATGCCCGCGGGCAGAGGCAAGACCGTGAAGGGTTCCCCGTCGCGCGAGACCCCCGCCAGAAGCGCCGTGCCGTCGGGCGACATGTTGCCGCAGACGTCGCCGTGCTCGTTGATGCCGGTCGCCGTCCATCCCGCGCCAAGGAACTGCACGTCGTAGAGCGGCACGGCGCCGTTTGCCAGGTTCACCAGGCTCATCAGGCTCGCCAGCGCGACCAAGAGGCATGTCGTTCGGGCCATGTTCCGGACCTCCGTTGTTCGGTTGCTGCTCATGTGACCGCTTATCGGTGTGGGTGTCGACCATGCGCGGCGATTCACCGCAGCACCGTGAACCGTTGCCTGAGCTGCTGGCCGCTGCCGCTCAGCCTGGCGACGTAGATCCCGCTCGCGACCCGACGTCCGGCCTGATCGCGACCGTCCCACGCCGCGCGGTGTTCGCCCGCCGGCAGCCTTTCGTCGATCAGGGTCCGCACGAGCCGACCCCGCATGTCGAAGATCGTCAGCGACGACGGCATCTCCCGGTCCAGACCGAAGTGGAACGTCGTGCCGTCCTGGACCGGATTCGGATGGTTCTGGGCCAGGCGCAGACCGAACACGCCGGCAGCCGCCATGCCGTCCTCGACGGCCGTGGGGCCACCGTACGGCACGGTCAGGACCGCGATGCCGCGGCTCAGGCAGCTCATCCACAGTTCATAGGCGCCGGGCAACTCGCGCACCTGCATGGCCGCGATCTGAGCGTGGGGCAAACCGCCCCACTGGGGTCCGCCGTTGCGGGGCGCGGAATACAGCCCGGCGTCGGTTCCATCGAACCAGGCCAGCCCGTGAGGGCCGTCACCGTTGATGTCCATCATCGAGAACCAGACGCGCCCGTCCGGGGTGACCGCGTGGGGGTTGGCGCCCAGGCAAGGGATGCCGCCCACGGCGGTGAAGTACTGGTAGGTGCCGGTGTTCGTGTCGAGTCGGAACAATCCCTGCGTGGAGCCCAGCCACGCCACGCCGTCCCGTCCCGCGGCGACCGTGCCGAAGATGTCGCTCTGCGGGTTGAGCTGGGGGAAGTTCGAAACCGTGCGCGAGTACCGGTAGACGCCGTCGGTGCGGAACACCTCGAAGTACGTCGAAACCCAGACGGTGCCGGGTCGCTCCGGATCACGCTGGATGTTGTTGCCCCAGGTTCCGTTGTTGGCCACCGCGGTCCAGCCGGCGCCGTCGAGGTAACGCAGTTCGAAGTAGTTGCCGAGCGACCAGAGCCGGCCCAGGGAGTCCTCGACCAGCCCTCGGCTCTCGCTCATCCCGCCGAGGTTCGTCCAGGTGGCGCCATCCCACTGGCGCAGGCCGTTGTAGGTCGGGTTGACGACCACGCTTGCGTTCGAC
>CAZVWL010000341.1:0-2372 GCA_964630845.1 uncultured Fibrobacteraceae bacterium | reverse complement strand
GTACTTCATCCGCCCGGCCGACGGTTCGAGCGGACCGGCGGCGCGTCTGGTCAGGCGGTAGGGCGACCGGAAGCTCGCCCGGCAGCGCGCAGCGGTCGGATCGCCGAGGGGCAGACCCGCCCCGAGGTTCGCCGCGCCCGACGGTCGACAAGCATCTGCCCACCTGCCATTCCCCCCCACCACCCCTATCTTATCCGATCGCAAGCCACCCGACCCCCATCGCGCACCCCGGAGGACCCCGCCGTGCCGATGCCGTATGTCCTGCTGGCCCCGCTGGCCGCCGCCCTGGCCGCCCCCGCCCTGCTGCGGCTGTTGGGTCGGCGCGTGGCGCCCTGGGTGCTGGCGGCCGTGCCGGCCGGCGTGGTCACCGACCTGGCCTGGCGTTGCCAGGCCGCCGACGAACCCCTGCGCGCGGGTGTTGCCTGGGCCGGCGCCCTCGGCGTCGACCTCGCCCTGCGCGCGGACGGCCTCGGCGTCGTCTTCGCCCTGATGGTCGGCTGGATCGGCGGCCTGGTGGTCCTGTACGCCGGCGGTTACCTGAGCGACCACCCGCGCCTCGGTCGCTTCTACCTGCTGCTGCTGCTGTTCATCACGGCCATGCTCGGCCTGGTGCTGGCCGACAACCTCTTCATGCTCTTCGTCTGCTGGGAGCTGACCAGCATCACCTCCTTCTTCCTGATCGGTTTCAAGCACGACACGGCCTACGCCCGCGACGCCGCGCGCCAGGCATTGCTGACCACCGGCGCCGGCGGCCTCGCGCTGCTCGGTGGCCTGGTGCTGCTGGTGCTCGCCGCCCAGCGCTCGGCAGGGCTCGACCTCGCCGAGGCCGCCACCATCTCCACCCTGCTGCCCCTCGGCGAGGTCGTGCGCACCGATCCGCTCTTTCCGGCCGCCCTGCTGCTCATCCTGCTGGGCGCGGCCACCAAGAGCGCGCAGGTGCCCTTCCATTTCTGGCTGCCCGCAGCGATGGCCGGCCCCACGCCGGTCTCGGCGCTGCTGCACTCGGCGACGATGGTCAAGGCCGGCGTGTTCTTGCTCGCGCGCCTGCTGCCGGTGCTCGGCGGCTGCGCGCTGTGGTCGGCGCTGGTGATCCCGCTCGGCGCGGTCACCATGCTCACCGGGGCCGCCCTCGCCCTGATGCGGCGCGACCTGAAGGCCGTGCTCGCCTACACGACGGTCAGCGCGCTGGGCACGCTGGTCATGCTGCTGGGCATCGGCACGCCCGAGGCCGTCGGCGCGATGGTGGTCTTCCTGACCGTGCACGCGCTGTACAAGGCCTCGCTGTTCATGGTCGCCGGCAACGTGGACCACGAGGTGGGCAACCGCGACCTCGCCACGCTCAGCGGCCTGCGCCGCGCCATGCCCTGGACCGCGCTGGCGGCCCTG
Source organism: uncultured Fibrobacteraceae bacterium (assembly GCA_964630845.1). Taxonomy (GTDB): domain Bacteria; phylum Krumholzibacteriota; class Krumholzibacteriia; order LZORAL124-64-63; family LZORAL124-64-63; genus Glo-17. Next base: position 986 of record CAZVWL010000341.1, on the reverse strand, counting down.
CTGGCGGCCATGAGCATGGGCGGCGCGCCGCCCGCGCTGGGCTACATCGGCAAGAAGCTGCCGATCCAGGCCAAGCTCGACCTCGACATGGTGGGCCAGTGGCTGATCCTCGCCGCGTCGCTGACCAACGTGGCGATGGTCGCGGTCGCCCTCGCGCTGGCCGTGCGCCCGTTCTGGGGCCGCCGCAACGACGAATCCCGCGACGCGCACGAGGCGCCGATCACCATGCTCGTCGGCCCGTTGCTGCTGGCGGCGATCGGCCTGGCGATCGGCCTCGTGCCCGCGCTGTACGACTTCACGCTCGGCCAGGCCGCGGCCTCGGCCATCGCCGGCCAGCCGGTCACGCTCAAGCTCAAGCTCTGGTCCGGCCTCAGCCTCGAGGCGCTGGCGCTGCTGCTGCTGAGCCTGGTCGTGTTCGGCGCCGGCTACCTCGCCTACCGCCGGCTGCACCGCTTCTGGCGCCTGCCCGACCTGCCGCCGCGACTGGCCGCGCTGACTTCCGCCGCCCTCTACGACCGCGCCCTGGCCGGCCTGCTCGACCTCGCCGCCTGGCACACCCGCCGCTGGCAGCGCGGCGCGCTGCGTTTCTACCTCGGCGTGGTCGGCCTGGTGACCGTGGGCCTCGTCGCGCCGCTGGTCGTGCGCGCGCTGGCTGCCGGCGACGCGTCGGCGATCACCGGTCGGCCCTACCTCTATGAGGTCCTGCTCGCGGCGCTCGTGGCGACCGGCGGCCTGGCCGCGGCGGCGGCGCGGCGGCCGATCGTCGGCATGATGTTCGCCGGCGTCACGGGGCTGGGCCTGGCGATGGTCTTCGGTCTCTATGGCGGGATCGACCTCGCCATCACCCAGCTCATGGTCGAAACCCTGCTCGTCGTCGTGCTGGCCGCCGCCGTCCTGCGCCTGCCGCCCCGACGCCGCGGCACGGCTCGCCTCGCGCGCCTGCGAGACGCGGCGATCGCCACGGCGGGCGGCGCCATGGCCGCCGC
>CAZVWL010000340.1:0-2404 GCA_964630845.1 uncultured Fibrobacteraceae bacterium | reverse complement strand
CTGCAGAGCGACAGGACGTGGATCTGCCAGCGTCCCGCGGACACCGACGTTCATCCCGACGACATGCAGGGGTCGCGTGCTGACCGGATCGAGGGCGGCCGTCTGGAGATCGACCGAGAAGTCGGCTCCGGAGACGAGGTTCAAGGGATTGGGAATCGAGACTGCGCTGGCCATCAGGCGGCCTTCCTGACGGCGAAGAGCGGGAACAGCATGTAGTCCTGCCCGCCTAGCTGGTAGACGTCGCCCGCGCTGTAGCCGTGGCCCACGGCCTCGGTCCAGAACACGGTGGGCGGATAGCCGATCGGGGCCCAGCGTCCTTGCGGGACGGTCTCCACGAAGCAGTGCAACGGGAGCATCAGTGCGCCGCCGAAGGCGCTCTGCAGAGTGCGTTCACCGGGTCCGCCCGATCCATCGTCCCACAGGTACTGGTAGTTGACGTACTCGTCTTCTTCCATGCCGCCCTGGGCGGCTTCGCACTTGTTCAGGGCGTCACGCATTCGGCGGCCGGGCCAACCGTAGCCCTCGTGCTCGTCCTTGCAATCGCCGATCCACCGCCCCGAATACGTCGCAGCGTCCACGCGGACGAACGCCGTGCAATGGGTCAGGTACGTGGAACCGCTGGTGGTCGAGCGATCCTCATCGGTGTGGGACATGGGCGGGAATGCGGTCTGGTCGATCCCATGCCGGTTGCCGGTGAGCAGGTCGGAGATCTCCGCGGTGTTGAGATACGCGTTCGAGCTGGCGAAGAAGTAGGGGAACGGCTCGGGCAAGGACGCCCGCTCCAAGGTCGGGCCCCAGCCCATGTGGCAGAAGATCCCCGCGGCGCGCTCCACGACGACGGTGATGTGGTCGTTGCCGTCGTCGAAGAAGTGATAGGCCGCGATCTGTCCCTGCGGCAGGTTCATGCCGCAGCCGGAGGTGGTCAGGTCGTAGGGCCGCATGGGCCCACCCGCCTGGGCATCCCAATCGCTCTCGCCGTCCCAGCCGGTTCCCAGGTACAGACCGATCCCGTAGCCGCCGTCGCCCAGGTCGTGGTAGCCGCCGCTGCCCTTGGTCCAGAGCCGTTCGTCCTCCGCGGCGCGGAGGTTCACGTTCAGGCTGCCGGCCTTCACCAGGTGGGCCCGCCAGCCGGTGCCTTCCTGCTCGGATTGGTTCACGGTCCAGCCCTGGGCCATGAGCCAGGCCACGAGCGTCTGCAGGAGATTCGTCGGCGAGCTGGCGATCCCGGTCTGATAGGAAGCAGCCATCAGTCCAACCTCACGGCACAGAAGTCATCGCGGTCGACGCGGAAGACGTTGGGGATGACGATCCAATCGACCGCGCCCTGCCTGATTAGCGTTTCCGCGCTCAGGTCCTGTCCGGTGACCATGGCAACGCCCGGCAACTGGCCCGGCGTGTTGTAGCCGTTGCCGACATCGCCGAGCATGACCATCACGGGCCACAGGTCGTAGGTCGCCCCCGGGCCTGGGTCGAGTTCGGACAAGCCGCACCGCGTCGGCCAGATGATGTGGTGATAGGTCTGGGGCGTGGACGTGATCGAATCGTTGATCGAGCCTTCGACGGCCTTCCAACTGCCGTCGAGGTTGCGGGCGCGCAGCTGGGTGTCCCAGGGATCGCGCTCCCCGGAGCCGACCGGAGCGTTTCCCGTCTCGGCGTGCGTCGGGATGCGGTGGCGGTTATCCGTCACCGACCACCGGTAGTCGGTGTCGTGCCAGTACGAGAACTCGCCGTGGGACATCGAACCGCCCAGGACCAGCGGATAAGGCCACTGGCCGGGGGAGAAGTAGGGATCGAGCAGGCCGAAGACTGCGATCTCGTACTGCGTGGAGATCTTGGCGATCACGATAGCACGGCGGCCGTCGCAGACGAACCAGTAGGGAATCGGGGCGTTCCAGAGCGGCAGGTAGAGGTTTCCCTGGAATCCCACCTGCTCATGGAACCTGGACCCGGAGAGCCAGCCGTCCATGCCGGCGATCTCCCAGTCGTAGTAGTCGGCGTCCTGGCGCTCGAAAGCATGAATGCCGGTGTAGATCTCCGAGTCGCCATCGTTGCCCGGAGCCTTCCAGGCGTACTCGTGGAAGCACGCGTCGACCCCGTCCGACTGGCGGAACATGCGCAGGGTCCCCATGTGGCACTGGCTGTAGCGCAGGCCGGTGATGTGCCATCGGTACCGCGTGGCGGAGACGGGCGATGCGATCGTGAAGGTCTGCGGGATGCTGTCGTAGAAGACGATCCCCATCTGGGTGTCGAGCGTCACCCACTCCCCACCGTCCCAGTACTGCATCTCCCAGTTGTTCGGGGCCTGGCCTCCCGCTTCGTACAGCGTCAGTTCGTAGGAGGCGATGGTCACCGGCTCGAAGAACTCGATCTCGACTTCCTGCGGCAAGGAGACCGTCGTGTAGAT
>CAZVWL010000339.1:0-2417 GCA_964630845.1 uncultured Fibrobacteraceae bacterium | reverse complement strand
TCCATGCCCCCGAAGGGGCAAGCGAGGGGCCCGTTACATTCTTCGCGGAATAACTGACTCCTTGCCCGGGCCCTCCTAGGTTTATACATTGATGTGCCTGCGGTTGCCCCAGTTCGGCCGCGACCGCCGCGCCGATTCGGCGCCGTTCGATCAAGTCCCGCATCCGGAGACGAGACCACATGAGAAAGCTCGTTGCGAGCCTCGCGCTGGCCGCCCTGGCCGCCCTTGTGGCGGTCGGCTGCAGCGATGACGAGCCCGAACCGACGATCTCGCGCCTGCACGCCAGCACGACCTGCGGCGTGGTCCCCCTGCGCGTCGATTTCCGCGCCGACGCCTCGGGCGGCAAGCCTCTATCCGAGCCCACCGGCGGCAACAACTGGCTCAAGATGAGCTGGGACTTTGGCGATGGCGCGACGATTAGCAACGGCACCTCGATCGCCTACCACGAGTATGAGACACCGGGCCTCTACACCGTGACCGTCACGGCCGAGGACGACCGGGGCGAGCGCGCGTCGCGCAGCATGCAGGTGCGCGTCGACGTCGACAGCCTGTCGGTGGCGGTCTACGGTCTGGTCGACGAGCTGCCGATCACGGAGGTGCAAGCCTGCCGGCCGGTGCAACTGGGCATCATCGCCGAGACCTGCGGCTTCGACCCGATCACCGACAGCTACGACCGCTTCGTCTTCCGCTGGACCGTCGGCAGCGCCGTCTACAGCGGCGCCACGCCGCGCCACCGTTTCCTGCCCGCAGAGGTGGGCGAGCAGACGGCGATCCTGCGTCTGATCGACCCCGCCCAGTCGATCACCCGGCGCGACACGCTCCGGCTGCTGGTCACCGAGAATCCCGGCGCCGACCTCTCCCTGGACGCCGACTGGCTCAATGCCGACCCCTCGAGCCCGTCGCGGGACCTGACCGTCACCAACCCGGTCTGGCCCGACACCTTGACCTACACGATCCGCGCCCTCAACGACGGTCCGGCCGACGCCTTCGACGTGACGGTCACCGGAGATTTCCCGGCCTTCAACCGCCTGTATTTCCATCGCGGGACGCCGTCGGTGGGCACGATCCGTTTCGACACGGAAAACCGGCGCTGGACGTGGAGCATCCCCCGGATCGACGCCGGCACCGTCGAGACGGTCGACGTGACGTTCTACATCGAGGTCCAGCAGTCCACCAATTATTCGTTCACGACCACGATGGCCGCCTACCCGTGCGACCCGGACGTCGACGACCTGACGGTCACGCCGCGCCTGCTGGTGCAGACGTTCCGCTGAGCCCTGTTCGCCCGCAAGCGGGCTGCAAGCAGAGAGCCGGACCACTGGTCCGGCTCTCTCTCGTTTTCCGGCAGGGACCGCCGGCCGGCGCTCAGCCGACCGCCTTCTGCAGCGCGGCGATCATGTCGGTACGCTCCCAGGTGAAACCATCCTCTTCGCGCCCGAAATGCCCGTAGGCCGCCGTGCGTCGGAAGATCGGCTTGCGCAGCTCCAGGCGGCTGATGATCGCGCGCGGCGTCAGGTCGAAGACCTTGCGCACGGCCGCGGTCAAGCGCGCGTCGCTCGCCTTGCCGGTGCCGAAGGTCTCGACCATGATCGACACCGGTTCGGCGACGCCGATCGCGTAGGCCACCTGCACCTGGCAACGCTCGGCCAGCTCGGCGGCGACCAGGTTCTTGGCGACCCAGCGGGCGGCGTAGGCCGCGGAGCGGTCGACCTTGGTGGTGTCCTTACCGCTGAAGGCGCCGCCGCCATGGGCAGCCATACCGCCGTAGGTGTCGACGATGATCTTGCGGCCGGTCAGGCCGGCGTCGCCCTGCGGGCCGCCGATCACGAATCTGCCGGTCGGGTTCACATGGCAGTTGTAGCCGTCGAAGGGCACGCCGAACTCGGCCAGCACCGGCTCGATGACCTGCCGCCTCATCTCCCGGGCGATCTCGCCATGCTCGATGTCGGGGTCGTGCTGGGTGGAGATCACCACGGTGTCGATGCGCACCGGACGGTGCCCCTCGTACTCCACGGTGACCTGGGTCTTGCCGTCGGGACGCACCCAGGGCAGCGTGCCGTTCTTGCGCAGCTTGGCCAGGCGCTGGGCCAGGCGGTGGGCGACGGTGATCGGCAGCGGCATGAGCACCGCGGTCTCCCGGCAGGCGTAGCCGAACATGAGCCCCTGGTCGCCGGCGCCGCCGGTATCGACGCCCATGGCGATGTCGGGCGACTGCTCGTTGATCGCCGTCAGCACGGAGCAGGTCGTGGCGTCGAAGCCGTACTCGCAGCTCGTGTAGCCGATCTCGCGGAGCGTCTGGCGCACCAGCCGCGGGATGTCCACGTACGTGGACGTCGTGATCTCGCCGGCCAGCAGCGCCAGACCGGTGGTGACGAGCGTCTCGCAGGCGACGCGGCCGCCGGGATCCTGGGCCATGA
>CAZVWL010000338.1:0-2417 GCA_964630845.1 uncultured Fibrobacteraceae bacterium | reverse complement strand
CGTGCCCGAGAAGCTCGCGAGCGAGCGCAGCACGGTTCCGATCTCGGCATCCTGCACGTCGAGCGAGATCCGCGGGCCGGCATCCACGCCCACCGCGGGCACGAGCGTGATGTCGCCCTGGCCGAACCCGGCGCCGGGCCACATCGCCAGCATCAGTGCCGCGATCGGCAGCGCCACCAGGTTGCGGTTCCGTCCTCTCATCACTTCGCCTCCGATTGCTCGAGTTTCAGGATCACCGTGTTGGTGATGCCGTAGAGGGTGATCTGGGCCGTCAGGCGATTCTTGTGGATGCTCACCACGCGGCCATTCAGCACGCGGTCGCCGACTCGCAGGATGTAGCCGAAGCCGGCGCCGTCCTCGACGAGCGCGAACTGGTCGCTGTCGGACCACATCACGCCGACCAGCTTGCCGCTGTTGAGGTCGGCCAGTTCGCCGCCGCCGACCTGCTCATACTTGCCGTGCACCAGCGTGCGGAAGGGGTCGGCCTTGCCGTAGGACTGGTAGAAGAACTCGTTGGTGCGGACCGCGTCGAGTCGAGCGGCCGCCTCCTGGCTGGGCGACGTGCCGCCGCCTTCCTCGGCGGCCGCGGTGGCCGGCACACCGCCGAGCAGCACGAGCGCCGCGAGGATCGGGAACAGCGAGAGCCGATGGCGCGCCATGCAGCAACCTCCTAGTTCGCCGCGCCGGCCGCGGGCTTGCCGCCCTGCTTGGCGCTGGCGATGGTCCGCGTGCCGCCGGCCGGTCCGTCGGTGACGGGCGCGCCGGTCAGGGTGTAGGCGGTCAGGGTGAGCTCGGTTTCGACCGTGTAGGTGGCGTTCTCGCTGGCCTGGCGGGAACCCATGCCTTCCATGCGGACGCGGTCGACGTTCACGATGCGGTTCAGGTTCGCCAGGCGGCTGAGGAAGACGCCGGTCTGGTGATAGCCGCCCTGGATGCGCACGGAGACCGGATTGTCCGTGTAGAACTCCCGGGCCAGGGGCGCCTCCGGCCGGAAGAGCTTGAAATCGACGCCGGACTGGGCGCCGGCGGCCGTGACCTGTCGCAGCAACGCCGGCATCTCGTTGATCTCGGGCAGCAACGTGCTGGCGACTTGCCATTGCTGGTGCAGCGTCTCGTACTCCCGCTCGACGCGCTCGAGGTTGCGCACCAACAATCGCGCCTTCTCGAGATCGCGGTTCAGCGCGTTCTGCCGCGTTTCCAGCTCCTGGATCTGCGCCTTGCGCGAGGCGTAGGTCAGCGCGTGGAAGGTCTGCGTCAGCCACAGCGGGGTGACCACGACCACCACCAGGATGGCGGCCGCCCAGCGCAGGAAGCGGGGATCCTTGAAGTCGATGTCCTTGCCCATGCCTCAGCCTCCGTAGGTGGCGGGCGTGACGGGGCGCACCGCGCGTGTCTGGATCTTGAACTTGACCACGTCGACGTCCTCGATCTTGCCCTTCTCGGCGATCAACAGGTTCACGCCGGTGAAGTAGGGCGAACGATCGAGGTTCTGCATCAGGTCGCTGACCAGGAAGTTGGAGAACGTGACACCCTCGAGGGCGTAGGCGTCGCCGCCGGTCTCCTCCCAGCGGGTCAGCCACAGGTGCTCGGGCAGGGCGCGGTTCAGCTCGTCCAGCAGGTGCACGCGGAAGTAGCGATCGCGGTCCAGCGTGCTGATGACCTCGAGGCGCTGGTTGAGGTTCGAGCGTTGCTCGTCCAGGCGCTTGATCTTCGCGATCTCCGGCGCCAGACGCCGGCTCTCCGCCTCGGCGACGCTGATCTCCTCGTTCAGGTGGCTGATCTTCTGGCCCTGGTAGACGCCGAGGGTGGCCAGGGCGGCGACCGCGACGATGATCAGCACCAGGGGCGCGAACGTGCCCAGGTTCGGCACCTTCAGGTTGCGCTGCTTGGGGGCCTCGTCGCGGGGCAGCAGGTTGATGCGGATCATCGCGACACCGCCTTTCGCAGCGCCAGGCCGACGCTGACGGTCAGCATCGGGCTGAGCTGGCGCGGATCCTCGCCGTCGAAGAGTTCGGGCGGGTACCCCAGGTCGGCGAGCGGGTCGGCGATCTCGCTCGGCACCCCGTAGCATTCGGCCAGGAACTCGGCCAGACCCGGCAAGCGGGCGCCGCCCCCGCTGAGCACGATGCGGTCGATGCCGTCGGCCTCGCCGCTGTTCTTCAGGTACGCGAGCGACGGCTCGAGGCCCTGGTAGATCTCGTCGGCCACCGAACGGACGATGTCGGCCACCAGCTCGGCGTCGACCTCCTCGGTGCGCCCGCGGGCCACCTCGTTGGCCGTTTCCCAGGTCAGACCCAGCTGCTTCTGGAATTCCTCGACGAACTGGCTGGTGCCCACGGCGAGGTCGCGCGTGAAGTAGGGCACGCCCGCCCGCACGATGTGCACGTTGGTCACGCCGCCGCCGATGTCCAGCAAGG
>CAZVWL010000337.1:1221-2422 GCA_964630845.1 uncultured Fibrobacteraceae bacterium | reverse complement strand
GTGCTGCACGCCCAGCACCTGTGCATGATGATGCGCGGCATCCAGAAGCAGAACAGCTACGCGGTCACCAGCGAGATGCTCGGGGCGTTCGAGGCGAATCCGAAGACGCGGGCGGAGTTCTTGACGTTGATCGGGGAGAAGATCTAGGGGGGCCGCATTTTCTTGGTGCGCCGGCACACGGTGCGGCCGGGGTGACTCGCTCTGGAAAGCCCGGGGTCCTTCTCCCTTTCTGCTGCCGGGCTGATATGGTATCATCAACAGGTGCCGGGGGGAGCCTGGGGGGCGACAGCGTCGGTCGGCTGTCCAGGATCTCGAAACGCATCCGGTCTTCGCGTATCCTGGAGGCAATATCGTGCGCCATCTCCTGTCCTTCCTCTTGATGACCGCGCTCTTGTTTGCCTGCACCTTTGAAGCCAGGTCCAACCCGCCCGACTACGGCGTCGTCGAGGTCCTGGTCACGACGGGCCCCACACCGCTGCCGGGGGCGTCGGTCGCCCTCGACCTGAACAACAACGGCGTCTGGGAAGAGCACCTCGGCGAGCCGCGTGACTGGACCGGCGGCGATGGCCGCGTGGTCTTCAGCGATGTCGTGTCGATCCAGCACCCGGGCGATGGCGCCGATCCCCACGACGGCGCTGTCGACTGGCGCCCGACGCGGATCTTGATGGGCATCGTGCGTGGCAGCGTGGGCGCTCAGGACGTGCAGGTCGACTTCCTGCTGCCGGCCGGGTCGGCTGCGGCGAGCCTGGGGGTGTACGACCTGCGGGGTCGCCGCCTGGCTCAGACGCATGGTCTGGGAGACCTGGTCTTGACTCTGCCGGGCGGACTGCCGTCCGGGGTGTACTTCCTGCGTCTGGGGGCGGCGCCGGCCGCGCCGGTGTCGCAGCGGATCACGAGTGTCGGGGCGGGTGTGCAGACGATCAGGGCGCGACCGGTGAGCGTGGCCGAGGCGGTGGCTGCGGGGTGGGTGGAGTCGCGGCCACTGGGGCAGGGCAAGGGCCTGCGTTCGGAGGGGTCGAGCTACGCGATCAACTTGATCGTCGAGCGCGAGGGTTATGTGCCCGTGATCCAGCCTGAGATGATCGAGCCGGGGGATGATCATCTTTTTGCGGTCGAGATGGTGCCTGAGGTGCCTGAGGGGTTCGTATATATTCCGCCAGGGACGTTCATGATGGGCAGTCCGACAACCGAACCTGGTCGA
>CAZVWL010000337.1:0-1121 GCA_964630845.1 uncultured Fibrobacteraceae bacterium | reverse complement strand
CCTTGGTCCTGGAGCGAGGCCTGGCAGCGGCCCGGCACAAGCGGCGGCGGAGCCGGCCGCCGCGCAGGGCAGCCGCCAGGCTGGATGAGCGGCGCGGCTGAACACGCGCTGTCGATAAACTCTGTTCCCGCGGACCGGGACGTGATATGCTCACCCGGCAATTGCCGACCGCGGGGGACTGGCGGCAATGGTGCACCGCACGCGATACCGATAGCGAGTCAGTCCCCACTACCAGGAGGACTGCCGTGCGCCTCGCTCCCGCGCTTGTCATCCCCGCGCTGACCCTCGCCCTCGCACTCGTGATCCCGACCGGTGCGCAGGCTCAGGATTCGACCTTCGACGTGATCGAGGTCCTGGTGACCGCGGGCGGCAGCCCGCTTACCGAGGCGTCGGTCGCCCTCGACCTGAACAACAACGGCGTCTGGGAGGAGCACCTCGGCGAGCCGAGGCTCTGGACCGACGGCGCCGGCATCGCCTACTTCAGCAACGTCGTCTCCATTCAAGACCCAGGCGGTGGCGGGCCGATCGAAACGGCCGACTGGCAGCCGACGCGGATCATGATGGGCAACGTGCGGGGTTCCGTCGGCGCGGCCGATGTTCTTGTCGACTACGTCCTGCCGCCGGGAACGAATCAGGCGCGCCTCGGGCTCTACGACCTGCGGGGCCGCTGCCTGGCCGAGACCGGCGGGGCCGCGGACCTGGTGCTGGACCTGCCGGGTGGGCTGCCCTCGGGGGTGTACTTCTTGCGTTTGAGCGCGGCTGCGGGGGCGGCGGTGTCGCAGCGGATCACCAGCGTGGGGATGCGGACGCGGTCGGTCACCGCGTCGCGGGTCAGCGATGCGGTGGCGGCGGCCGGATTCAAGGGCGGGGTGCTGGACGATCCCTACCCGATCAACCTGATGGTCGAACTCGATGGCTACCTCCCGGTTGTCCAGCCCGAGGTCGTCAACCAGGGCCACAACCATTACTCGGTCGTGATGATCGCAGACCCCTCCGGGGGGTTCGTGTACATCCCACCTGGCGACTTCGACATGGGCAGCCCCGCTTCTGAACCTGGTCGCTACGGCAACGAACACCTGCATCGAGTGACCCTGACCCGGGGCTTCTACATGGCCAGGCAC
>CAZVWL010000336.1:0-2437 GCA_964630845.1 uncultured Fibrobacteraceae bacterium | reverse complement strand
CTCCGGCGATGTGAACCTGCTGCCGGCGCGCGCCGGCAGCGCCCTGGCTGAAGCGGTCGCCTACCTGGCCGACGGCCGGGGGCTGATCCTGAATCTCGCCCTGGCCTACGGCGGCCGGCAGGAGATCGTGCGCGCCGCGCGGCAGGTGGCCGAGCGGGTGGCCGCCGGAGAGCTGCGACCCGAAGAGATCGACGAGGCCGCGTTGCGCGCCGGGTTCTACCAGCCCGACCTGCCGGACCCCGACCTCGTGATCCGCACGAGCGGCGAATGCCGGCTCAGCAATTTCCTCATCTGGCAGGCCGCTTACGCCGAGCTGCTGATCACGCCGGTGCTGTGGCCCGATTTCCGGGAGCGGGAACTGCTCCTGGCCCTGGAGGATTACTGCTGTCGGGAACGCCGGTACGGCGGGTTGCCGGAGGCCGACGAACCGCCGGCCGATGCGGCCGATTCCAGAGGTTTGAACGTCGAGCACTGGAAGCGCCTGCTGGGGCATCGCTCGTGACGGCGCGCCCGTCGTTGCGCCAACGATTCCTGGCGGCGGGCGCCTTGCCACGGCTGGCGGTGATCGCCGTCGGCGTGCCCTGCCTGTGGGCCATCACGTGGCGCGGCGGCGTGTTCTTCCTGATCCTCATCGACGTCATCATCCTGCTCGGCCTGGGCGAGTTCTTCCGGCTGATGGCCGCCAAGGGCTACCGGCCGTCGCGGCTGCTCGGATACGCCGGCGCGCTCGCCGTCAGCCTGCACGCGTTCCGCGGCGGCCCGGCGCTCATGCTGCTGGTGACGGCGATCCTGCTGTTGATCATGATGCGCGAGGTGTTCCGGCCGCAGGTCGAGGAAGCGCTGTCGAACATCGCGGTCACGGTCTTCGGCGTGATGTACGTCGGCTGGCTCGGCAGCCATTTTGTGATGCTCCGCGAGTTGCCCGGCACGGTCGGGCTGGATCCGCAGCTGGGCGCGCGGCTGGTGTTCTTCGCCGCCCTCGTGATCTGGGTCTGCGACACGATGGCCTACATCGTCGGCATCCTGATCGGACGCCGCCGCCTGGCGCCGGCGATCAGCCCGGCCAAGACCTGGTCCGGCGCCATCGGCGGCCTGGTCGGCGGCGCGCTCGCGGGCTGGCTCGCCGCCAAGACGTTCCTGCCGATCATCACGCCGCTGGCCGGCGGGCTGCTCGGTCTGACCAGCGCGCTGCTCGGCCAGTTCGGCGACCTCGTCGAGTCGCTGCTCAAGCGCGACGCGGGGTTGAAGGACTCGGCGCGGCTGTTGCCGGGGCACGGCGGCGTCCTGGACCGCATGGATTCGCTGCTGTTCAGCGTGCCGTTCCTGTACTACTGGTTCCGCTTCATCGTGTTCTGAGGTCGTGATGCCGGCGCCGCTCTATCCGTTCCGACCGCTCCGACCGCTCGGCGAGCCGCTGCGGCTGGCCGTGCTGGGCGCCACCGGCAGCGTCGGCACGCAGACGCTCGACCTCGTGCGCCGCTTTCCCGACCGGCTGCAACTGGTCGCGGCCTCCGCGTATGGCCGGTGGCAGGAACTCGCGACCCTGCTGGCGGGTAAAAAAGTGATGGTGGCTATCGACGATACGGCCGCCCGCGCCGACGCGCGCGCGAGCGGCTGTTTCGGCGGGCGCCTGCTGGACGGGGCCGCGGCCGACGCCGCTGGGCTCGTGGCCGCTTGCGACGCCGACGTGGTGGTCAACGCGGTCGTCGGCGCCGCGGGTCTGCGCGCGACGCTCGCGGCGGCCGCGCGCGGCCTGCGCGTCGCCCTGGCGAACAAGGAAAGCCTCGTGGTCGGCGGCGCGCTGGTGCGCGCGGCCGCCGTGGCGTCAGGCGCGGAGGTGTTGCCCGTCGACTCGGAACATTCCGCCATCGCGCAGTGTCTGCACGGGCGCCGGCACGAGGATCTGGAGCGGATCGTCCTGACCGCCTCGGGCGGACCGTTCCGCGCGGTCCCCCGTCAGGAGCTGGCCGGGGTGACCGTCGCCCAGGTGCTCGCCCACCCGACCTGGTCGATGGGGCCGAAGATCACGGTCGACTCGGCCACGCTCATGAACAAGGGGCTCGAGGTGATCGAGGCGCACCACCTGTTCGGCCTGGACGACGACGACATCGAGGTCCTCGTGCACCCCGGGTCGTGGGTGCATTCGCTGGTATGCCTGCGCGACGGGGCGCTGCTCGCGCAGCTGGGGGCGCCGGACATGCGGTTGCCGCTGCTCTACGCGATCACCGGCGAGCAGCGCTGGCCCCTGGAGACGGCCCGGCTCGACCTCGCCGAGATCGGCGCGCTGCGTTTCGAGCGCCCCGATCGCGAGCGGTTCCCCTGCCTCGATCTCGCGCGCCAGGCCGGCCGGGCCGGCGGCACGGCGCCCGTCACCCTGAACGCGGCCAACGAGGTCGCCGTCGCCGCGCTGCTGGCGGGCGAACTGCCGTATATTGAG
>CAZVWL010000335.1:0-2440 GCA_964630845.1 uncultured Fibrobacteraceae bacterium | reverse complement strand
TCTTGGCGACCGGCTGCTCGGCCTGGGGCTCCTGCTTGGCTTCGACCTGGGCGGGCTGCTCGGCGCGGACTGGCTCCTGCTGCGGCGGCGCGGCCGGCGCGGCCGTGGTGGTGGCCGGGGGCGCGCCGCGCTTCGCCTTCTTCAATTGCCAGGTCTTGTCCTTCCACGTGTCAATGCCAACGAACGCCGCCGCAGCGCGGGCGTAGACTCTCACGTCGAGGGGTTCGTTCCTCACCTTCGGGTCCGGGCGCACCCACATCGGTTTCGGGTGGCCACGCTTGTCCGTCCGGATCTGCACCTTCTCGGACGTGAGCTCCTTGAAGTACTGGGCGTCGCGGTCCTCGTTGTAGTGGCAGTAACCCGGCGGTGCGCTGCCATCCTCGCCGCGCTCGAGGTGCAGCAACCCGTAGAACTCGGACTTCACCACCGACACGCCCACCGTGTAGTACCGCAGACCCTTGTACTTCTTGGCGTTCGGGTTCTTCCGCAGGTCGATCGCCAGGGGCCTCGAGATAACCGTGGCCTGCTCGTCGCGGCCCTTCACCGGGATCACCCGGGTAGACTTGAACTTGCGGCAGAAGTCGTACACTGTCGTGGTCCGGAACCCGCTGTCGACGGCCACGCAAGAGAGCATCATCGGCGGCCCGGCCTTGCTGGGCCACGACTCGATGTTGATCATCGCGGCCAGTTTCGCCCAGGGCCCGTCCGGATCGTCGAGCTTCGACGTGTCGCCCGAGAATATCCGGTAGTCGATCTGCCAGGTCTCCTTGCCCGGGGCCCACCCAACCACCTCGACTTCGAGGCGATCGCCCTGCACGTCGACGCCGGCGGTCAGGATCACCGCCTCGGCCGGCACCACGTTGCTCGGGTACTGCTCGCGCCGAGCAACCAGCTTCTCGTACTCGGGAGCTTCCGTCGGAACCGCATAGCACTCGCCCAGGGCGGTGTTCCACCAGACTTTCAGCCGTTCCGGGTTGCTCTTCGCCCGTTCGTAGTCGCGGGCGATCTGGCCGAACGTCCGCCAGGGCGAGTACAGAGCGTTGATGTGGAAGCCCGCGATCCCCTTGAACGGGGCCGTGGCTCTCCACTCGCCACGCCGCAGCATCCGCGGCTTGTGCTCGTTGCCGTAGAGCACCCCGCACTCGGGGCACATCATCTTGGCCTCGAGTGGCTTGTCCTCTTCGTACCGGACGTTCTTCCACTCGAGCACGTGGAACGCGTCGCAGTGGGGGCACGGTACGAAGAACCGGCGCTGGTCGGACTCCTGCCACGCCGCGTCGATGCGGCTTGCGCCTTCGATCGTCGGCGTCGAGAACAGGCCCTTCTTCCGGTTGTGGAAGGTGTCGGTCCGGCGCTCGGCCAGCTCGACGGGATCGCCCTCGGTGCCGGCCGACGCGGGGAACCGGTCGACCTCGTCGTTCAGGTTGACGCGGATCGGTCGGCTTGCCAGGCTTGCCGGGCTATTCGCCCCGGCCATCGTGAGATGTCCACCGGGGAACTGCTTGTGAAGGATCGTGTTGCCGCTGTCGCGGCTCTTGGGGTCTGCGATCTTGTCCCGCAACACCGGCGTGTCGCGGATCATCGGGACTAACCGGTCCTTGCTGAAGGCCTCGGCCATGTCGAGGGTCGGCTGCAGGACCAGGATTGGTGCAGGGTCGTGGTGGATGAACTTCCCGATGACTGCCTTGACGATCGTCGTCTTGCCCACCTGGGCGCTCGACTTCACCACCACCGTCTCGACGCCGGGCTCGTCGAAGGCATCCATGATGCCGGCCTGGTAGGGCGCCCGGTCGCTGCTATACTTTCCGGGCTCGGCGTTGTCTTCGGGGCTCAGGTACAGGTGCAGGTCCGCCCACTGGCTCGTCGTCAGGCTTGGGGGCGGCTGCAGCGTCCCGACTATCTGGTTCCACGTCGCCGGCGGAAACGTCGGTTCGACGGTTAGCTGTGACGAACTCCTCAAGGATCTTGTCCACCGCGGCTTTCGCGATTGCCTCCGCTTCGAGCTCCGTGGGCGCGGCCCGCATCTCGGCTACCAGCTTGGTAGGCAGAGCCCGCAGGTGAGACTTCAGAGCCCCGCACAGGTTGCCCCATTCCTGCTCGACCAGGGCCGCGGGGATCAGGCTTCCCTTCAGGGCGGCCACCTCGAGCTCGGTCTTCTCGGCCTGGACCTCGGTCAACCGGACCTTGGCCTTATCCAGCGGGCCCGGCTCGTCATCTTCCGAGCGTCCGGCCGCCGCATCCCGTAGGGCCTGGCAGTACAGCAACCGGCATTCGTCGAGGGTGCCGTCCTTCGGAAGCTTGCCCTTCGCGAACCACTCGCCGGCTGCCTGGCGACTGATGCCGACGTGATTCCCGAACTGTTGATGAGTGACCATATCAGGCAGCAGCAGCCCCCTCTAGGGCGTCCTGGCGCTAGGAAAAGACGGCGAGGCCCCGCCAC
>CAZVWL010000334.1:0-2451 GCA_964630845.1 uncultured Fibrobacteraceae bacterium | reverse complement strand
CCCCTGGTCATCAGCGGTCCTCTTCGAATTCCTCTTCGTCGTCGTCGAAATCGTACAGGTTCTCGAGCGACATCGCGTCGTTCATCGCGTCGAGGAACACCCCGAGCGACTCGCAGAGGTTGCGCACGGTCTCGCTCTGCAGCACGCGCTGTTCAGCGTCGCTGGTGGCGGCCAGATCGGCCAGGCTGCGCTTGGTCTCCACCATCAGGAGGTCCATGACCTCGGAGGGGTCGTGCTGCATGAGCAGGGCTCCTTCGCAACTTCGGGTATGCGGTCGTGACAACGGGACGGCGAGGATAACAGGCGGCGGTCGCGAGCGCAACCTCGGTGGAAGCGGCACGCCGTCGGCCGGTCCGTGGCCCGGCGGCGCGCCGCAGGATGCAGTCAGCGTCTACTTCAGCAGCGTCAACCGCCGCGTCTGGGTGAACAGGCGCCCGCCGGCGCCTTCGGCGGTCAGGCGGTACAGGTACACGCCGCTGCCGACGGGCAAACCGTCGTCGCCACGCCCCGTCCACGTGGCCGTGTGCGTGCCGGCGACCGCCGCGCCCTCGACCAGGGTCGCCACCAGGCGGCCGGCGAGGTCGTACACGCGCAGCGAGACCGTGGCCGCGGTCGGCAGCTCGAAGGCGATCACGGTCTGGGGGTTGAACGGGTTGGGGTAGTTGGCGCCGAGCGCGAATTCGCCCGGCAGGGTGGGCACGGCTGTCGGCGCCTCGGCGGGATTCGGGCCGGCGGCCAGGTTCTGCAGGATGTCGGCCTCGGGCAAGGCGCGGTTGTACATGGCCACCAGGTGCAGCTCGCCGAGCCACGGGCGGTCGCCCGTCAGCTCGTTGGCCAGACCGAGCCGGAACGACTCGTCCCAGTTCGAGAGATCGCCGCCCACGGTGCCGGCCGCGCGCTCGGTGCCGTTGATGAAGATCCGCGCCACGCCCGCGGCGCTGCGCGTGTAGGCGACGTGGGTGAGGGCCGTGGTCAGGTCGCCGGTCGGCGTCGTGAGCGACGGCGTGCCGTTCTGGTCGGTCGTGGTCGTGCGCAGGCGCGCGTCGTAGACGTTCGAGGCCGCCCCGAACACGCCCTGGCCCAAGGTGAGGTTGCGCGCGAGCAGGCCGCCGGAAATGGTCACGATGCGAGCCGGGCCGTTCTGGGTCGTGTTGGCCGGCTTGACCCACGCCTCCACGGTCAGCGCGTGGCTGGCCATGACGGCATCGATCACCTTGGTGGCGGCCGCGGCCGTGGCGATCACCGTCGGCGTATCGACCGACAAGGCGCCGTCGAGCCAGGTGACCGCCGCCGTACTGGCGATCTGCAGGTTGGCCGGCGCGCCGTGGCCCGAAACATCGTGCACGGTGCTGCCGCCGCCCTCGGCGAAGGTGTACAGCACGAGCTGGCCGTCGGCGACACGCTGGCCGGGCGGCACCACCGTGAGCGTCGCCTCTTCGCTCCAGGCGACGTCGATCGGGTTGGTGACGCGGCAGCGGAATCGCTCGCCGTCGTTGTCCATGGTCACCGGCGGGGTCGTGTACGAGGGGTCGGTGGCGCCGAAGATGTCCTGGCCGTCGCGCTGCCACTGGTACGTGAGCGGTTCGGTGCCGCCGGCGGTCACGCTGAAGGTCGCGGTCAAGCCCGTGGCGACGACGGCATCGACCGGATGGGTGATCACGTAGGCGGGCAACTGGTCGAGGTCCTCGTAACGCACCATCACGCCGGGGCCGGGCCACAGGATCTCGATGCCGTGGTGCGTGGAGCCCGAGTAGAACGACACCGTGTTCGTGCCGTTCAGCGGCACGTCCAGCGGCAACGAGACCAGGTCGTACGAGTAGTAGTGGTCCTGGCCGAAGTTCGGCGTCGTCCAGCCGTTGACACGGGTCCAGTGGTTCTGACCCGGCTCGGCCTGTCCGTCGATGCCGTTCCAGGTGGCCACGTGCATGGTGGCCGACAGCGCCGCGCCGAGGTCATGCGCTCCGGGGATCACGAAGTTGCTCGACCGCGTCGCGCCCGCGCGCACCCAGTAGCGCTGAGGCACGTTGGTCGCCTTGTAGAGCACCACGTTGACGTTGGGGCGGCTGAGCGAGAGGCCGGTGACCCGTTCGGTGACGTAGAACAGCCCGCCGCCGTCGCGGATACGCGCGACGGCCTGGATGCCGCTGACCGCCTGGTCGGGAATCCATTGCGTGTTCCAGGTCACGTTGTAGGGCGCGCTGGTCGTCGTTCCGATGTGGTTGCGCACGACCATGGTGCTGTCGTTGCGGCGCCGGAAGTAGCTCTGCTGCCAGTCGTGGTACACGCCGTCGCCATCCACGTCGTAGTTGTCGTAGTAGCCGACATACTCGATGCGGCTGATGCCGGCGCTGCTGGAAGCGGTCGCCGAGAACACCGGGTTCTCCCCCAGGATCGCGCCGGAGGCCGGGCTGGTGATCGCGCCGGAGGGCGGCGTCTTCTGGCTCGGGTCGT
>CAZVWL010000333.1:0-2456 GCA_964630845.1 uncultured Fibrobacteraceae bacterium | reverse complement strand
GTCGGTTCCCCTCGTGGTGGTGCTGTCGCTCAAGATAGACCGCGCCGACCGGCGTGTCAGCCTGGGTTGTCGCGCCGGGACGCGGGAGGTCGTGGCGACCCGGTTCGCGACAGCGGCCGTCGACAAGCGGCGCGGCCGTTCCCAGCCCGGCGGCGTCGAGCGGGTCCGTCGCCTGCAGTGGGGCGCCCGGCTCGGCGTCGTCGCCCGCCGCGAACCGCCGGTCCCGCACGCCTTCGATCCACCTGCAAGAGAGGAGAACGTCGATGAACCATGGATCGCGAACCGCGGCCGACCGCTTGCTCGAGTCGGCCTTGCTGATGACCTCGCTGGCCCTGGCCCTGCTCATGCTCGCCGCTCCGGCCCGCGCCGAACTGGTGCTCAACGAGTTCCTGGCCAACCCGGGTCGCGACTACGACGGCGACGGCGCGCTGGACACGCGCCTCGACGAGTGGGTCGAGGTCTACAACGCCGGCGCGCAGACGCTCGATCTGACGGCCTACTGGCTGCGCGACGGCCTGAACGAGCAGCCGAACCTCAACCTGTTCGGGCTGCTGGCGCCGGGCGAGGTGGCGGTGTTCATGGGAGGGCACGCCGTCGCCTGGCAGGTCGAACACGGCGCGGCCACCGTCGGCCTGTCGCTGAACAACGGCGGCGACTCGATCGTCCTGATGAAGACCGACCCCGCCGACCCCACGCAACTGCTCGTCATCGATTCGTTCACCTACGGCGCGCACGTCGGCGCGGTCGACCGCGCCTGCGGCCGCATGCCCGACGGCGACGCCTGGGCGCTCTTCGATGGCTACAATCCGTACACCGGCGGCCTGTTCCCGCAGGGCACCGGCTGCGAACCCTCGCCGGGCGAACACAACACCTGCGGCCAGGGCACGGCGAACCAGGCGCGCCGATGGAGCGGGGTCAAGGCTCACTGGCAGTGACCGCCGCCGCCTGCGGTGCGGCGTCCAACGGATTGACTTATCGTTCTCGGGTCCGGCGGCTGCCGCGGCGGCCGCCGGACGTCCCGCTTGGCGACGATCACGGGGCCCACGGGGCCCGGCCCAGCAACCGAGAGCGAGGTACCCGGCGTGGCGAACGAGGCTGGCAAGCGCGTGGTGATCTGCGGGGCGGTGCGCACCCCGATCGGTCGGTTCCAGGGAGCCCTGGGCGCCTTGCGCGCGCCGCAGCTCGGCGCCGAGGCGGTCAAGGCCCTGCTCGCGCGCACGGGCATGGACGCGGGCGCGCTCGACGAGGTCATCCTCGGCAACGTCGTGCAGGCCGGGCAGCACCAGAACCCGGCGCGGCAGGCGGCGATCTTCGGCGGCGTGCCCGACACGGTCAGCGCCATGACGGTCAACAAGGTCTGCGGCTCCGGCCTGAAGGCGGTCGCCCTGGCGGCGCAGGCGATCCGCGCCGGCGACGCGCGCTGCGTGCTGGCCGGGGGTTTCGAGAGCATGAGCAACATCCCGTACGCGCTGCCCAAGGCGCGCGATGGCTACCGCCTCGGCCACGGCGAGCTGGTCGACCTGCTCGTGCACGACGGCTTGTGGGACGTCTACAACAACTACCACATGGGCATGACGGCCGAGTGGGTGGTCGACACCTACAAGGTCAGCCGCGAGGATCAGGACGCGTTCGCGGCCGAGAGCCACCGCCGCGCGGTGGCCGCCTGGGAGAGCGGCGCGTTCTTGCGCGAGGTGGCGCCGGTCGGCATCCCGCAGCGCAAGGGCGAACCGGTGATGGTCACGCGCGACGAGGGGCCGCGGGCCGACACGACGGCCGCGTCGCTGGCCTCCCTGAAGCCGGCCTTCAAGCGCGACGGCGGCTCCGTGACGGCGGGCAACGCCTCGACGATCAACGACGGCGCCGCGGCCGTGCTGGTCTGCGACGCCGAATTCGCCGCGGCGCACGGGCTTCAGGTGCGGGCCGAGATCACCGGCTACGGCAGCGGCGCCGTGCCGCCCCACCAGGTGATGATGGCGCCGGTGACGGCGGTCGGCCGGCTGCTCGAGCGTACCGGCCGCAAGGTTGGCGACTTCGACCTCGTCGAGATCAACGAGGCCTTCGCCGCGCAGGCGGTCGCGGTGATGCGCGAGCTGAAGCTCGACCCTGCCAAGACCAACGTGCGCGGCGGCGGCGTCAGCCTCGGCCATCCGATCGGGTGCACGGGCGCCCGCATCCTGGTCACGCTGCTGCACGCGCTCGAGGACACCGGCGGCGAACACGGCCTGGCGTCGCTCTGCCTCGGCGGCGGCGACGCGATGGCCCTGACGATCAAGCGGCTCTAACCCCGCGCGGCGGGACCAGCGACAAGGAGACCCTCATGAAGGTGGCGGTGATCGGCGGCGGGACCATGGGCAACGGCATCGCCCACGTGTTCGCCCAGCACGGGCACGACGTGGCGCTCATCGACGCGAGCGACGCGGCGCTCGGGCGCGCCCGGGCGGCCATCGAGCAGAACC
>CAZVWL010000332.1:0-2466 GCA_964630845.1 uncultured Fibrobacteraceae bacterium | reverse complement strand
TGATCGCCGAGGTGGTCAGGCCCGGCAGCACGGTGACCATCCGCAGCGACATGCATTCATCCTATCGCAAGGCGATCGGTCAGGTCCAGGCTCGAATCCGGCACGCGGTGGTCTCGTCGGAAGATCATCGGGACCGACATAACCTGTTGTACGAAATCAACCTGCTGGACTTGCTGATCCGGCACGGTCAGGCAAACCACAAGCGGGAGACGATCGCCTGGGCGAAGCGCCGCCAGGGGGCGGCGATGCGGCTGATGGTATTCCTGGTGTGGCGCAATTACGTGCGTGAGCGGTGGCGCAAGGAGGGGCGCGAAACACCGGCGATGCAGGCTGGTCTGTTGAATCGGCCGTTGACGGTTGAGGAGATCCTGGGCCAGCGGTTGTTTGTGTCCAAGGCGGGGCTCAAGGGTCGGTGGAGCCAGTACTACTGGGGAGAGGTCGAGACGCCGGCGCTGGGGGTCAACAGGCGGCACCAGTTGAAAAGGGCGGTCTGAAAGAGCGAACCGGCTGGCCGCCCCGGGCGGAGCAACAATCTCCTGGGCACAACCCAAGAAAAACGATGCGGGCGAAACCTGCTCCATCCCGCCAGGGGCGACTCAAACCCCGCCGGGCCGAAAACCGGTCTCGTTCCTCTTCCGACGACTAGCCAGGAAGTCGGAAGAACCCGCATCGTAATCGCCTCCCGGCTACGCCGAGGGGCTGCATAAGTATAGTGATAACCGGCGCGCGATTCAACAGTGCGATCACAAACCCCCAATGTCTCGGTATTGGACAACGCCTGGCCGAAACCATATATTCCATCCATACTTCCGGGCCACCCCAGAGCGGCGACCCGGAAATGACCCAGACCCGTCAATCGCGGTTCCGGTCGAGAACCGAGGGTGTTCGCCGCATCTGTGAGGAGATCCGGAATGAACGTGGGGACGCGCCGCGGGACCATCTCCGCGCTACTGGTGATCTTGTCTGCCGTGCTGGCGACGGCGGCCGCTGCCCAGACTGCCGAGACGATCGCCGGGCGCTGGCGCACCGAGATCGACGGCCCTCGCGGCAAGACCGTGATGATCATGGAGTTCCAGTTCGACCCGGTCAGCGGGCGGTGGAACGGCAACGTGCGCAGCAGTCGGACGCCGCAGGAAAGCGACGAGTTGCTGAGCATCTCGTTCGTCGAGCGGCGGGTTCGGTTCCATACGTTGACGCAGGTGCCCGGCATGGTGGAGAAGGTGCGTACCGACTTCGACCTGCGCCTGCGCACCGTTGGCGGCAACGATGAGCTGTCCGGCACGTTGCAGTTGAATCTGCCGGGCATGCAGCGCGAGCAGCCGCTGACCTTGACGAAGATGGTCGAGGCTGGCGGCGCCGAAGGGATCAGGTTCCAGGCGTCGCGGCCGTTCGTCGGTTCGTGGCGGGCGCGGCCGGACCGCGATGACCGCGAGCGCGCGCTGACGCTCGAGATCCTGCCCGACGCCGCGGCATACCGGGGGACGCTGACCGATACCGGGCTCGAGCAGACCGTGCTGACCCGCGACCTCGTGATCAACGATCGCGACCAGAGCATCTCCTTCAACTTCCGGTTCGAAGGTGCGCCGTTCCTCAGCTCGTTCTGGGGTCGCTACGACGGCGACCGCGATCGTGTGCGTGGGAGCATGTCCGTCGGCGGACGCAGCCAGCCCATCGTCTTCGAGCGGACGAGCCCGGGACCGGAGTCCTTGCTGGACGACCTCACGACGCGGCGACGGCCGCTGGTGCGCAAGCACGAGACGCTCTTCGCGGCGACCGCCCGGCTGTCCCACTGGAAACCGCTCTACGTGCTGAAGGAAAAGGTCCGCAACATCAACGACATCACGACCAGCGAGATCGCCCTCGACGTGGGCGTGCGTTACCACCTGCTGGACTACCTGGGCCTGCAGGCGCGGGTCGTGCGTGGCGGGGTCGGATTCGATACCAACGAGAGGAACCTCGGGCTCTTCCATCCGGACGACGGCGCGCAGGGCGACGGCCTGTCGCAGCCCTTGACGACCGGCTCGTTCCTGCGGCTCGACAGCTACGAGTTCTCGATGGTGGCGTTCCTCGGGCAGAACATCGCGCCGAGCAGCAAGTTCAACCCGTACCTGGTCGGCGTGATCGGTCGGACCAGCTGGGAGTTGCTTGCGGACGGGCGCGGCAGCGATCCGATCCAGATCTTCGAGGTGCCGGTCACGGGTACCGACTGGACCTTCGGAGGCGGCGTCGGGACCGAGTATGCGATCTCGCCGCGTTTCGGCATCGAGCTGGAATGGGTCTGGGCCTTCACGTCGACCGAGGACGAGACGAAATGGACCGACATCGCCAACCAGTGGACCAACCAGCACGTGTTCAGGCTGAGTCTGGGCGGGATCTTCTGGTTCTAGGCGGGGTCTGACGCCCGGCGCCACACCGCGAGCCGATGACGACGACGCCGCCGCTTCCGAGGAAGCGGCGGCGTCTTGC
>CAZVWL010000331.1:0-2467 GCA_964630845.1 uncultured Fibrobacteraceae bacterium | reverse complement strand
CCACAACCTCGGCAACCTGCTGCTGGCCCGCGGCGACCTGCGGGGCGCGCTTCTGCGCTTCCAGGCGGCGGCGCGGCTGAACCGCAACTCGGCGCCGCCGCTGGTCAACGCCGGCAGCTGCCTCCTCCAGCTCGGTCGGCCGGCCGAGGCGGCGCGCACCCTGGCGCGGGCCACCCGGCGCGACCCCGCCAACTTCGAGGCCTGGGCGAACCTGGCCGAGGTCAAACGCCAGCTCGGCGACCGCGCGGGCGCGGCGCGCGCGTACCGCAAGGCGCTGGCCCTGCGCCCGGACGACCAGCGGCTGCGCGCGCGTGCGCAGTCGCTGCCGTGATCGGCACGGCGACCTCTAGTAGGTCACCTCGACCGTGTAGGTCAGCACCGTGGCGCCTTCCTTCGGCACCGGCACGCGGAACAGGATCTCCTGGGCCGACACCTTCTCGTGCGCCAGGCTGCTGCGCAGGATCTCCCACTGCCCGCCGATCGGTTCGCGCACCTCGACGGTGACGGCCTCGTCCTTCTGGTTGCGCAGGGTGATCTCCCACTCGGTGCGGTGCACGCGGTCGGACACGCGCCGGTAGTCCTTGCGCACCCGCTCGGCCACCACGTCGAAGGCCTTGCCGACGCGCAGCCGCACCGTCTCGTTGCGCGGCGTGTGGCTGATGCGGTCCTCGCCCAAAAACTGCCGCTTGCCGTCCTTGGCCTGCCCGTAGACCCGCACCACGCCGGCCGGCATGGCCACGCCGAGGCGGTTGTTCTCGCGGTTGGCGAACTCGTAGCTCACCCAGACGTCCTGGCGGGCGCCGGCCGGATCGCCGCCGCGGAAGTACATGTCCTGGGCACGCACCGTGTAACGTCGCGTGACGGCGATGCCCGCGGCGTCCAGCAGCGACACCTGCTTGCTGCTGTTGTCCGGCAGGGTCGTGGTCCAGGGCACGGTGTACAGGTGGTAGTCGTACAGGGACTCGACCTGCATCTCGGGCGCCGCGTCGGGAACAGCGGCCATGGCGCGCATCATGCGGTGATCCATGGCCGGGCGCACGAGGTTCACGTCGCCGGCCACCAGTTGCAGGCGCGCGTCGTCGTAGCCGGTCCCGCTGCGGTTCTCCACCGTGACCCAGCCCTTGAGGTCGGCCTTGCTGCCGGCGGGGTCGAGTTGCAGCACGTAGTCGGCGCTCCAGGCCACGCCACCCGTCAGGTAGCTGGCCTCGACCTCGGCCTGGCCCTGGCGTTCGGCCCGCGCCCGCCAGACCAGCGTCGGGCGCGCGCGCAGATTCTCCGGCAGCTGCGGCAGGGCGATGCGGCCGGGCACCTCGAACACCACCTCGCCGCCGACCTCGAAGACGGGCCCGGCGGCCATGCCGAGTAGGCGCCCGGTCACGCGCGCGCCGTCCTCCTGGATCCAGGCCACCTCGCGACCCACGTACTTCTCGAGGATGCGCTCGCGGCTCATCAGGTCGAACTCGAAGTTCTGCTCGAGCACGGTCAGGCCCGTGCGGCCCCGGACCTCCACCAGCAGCGTGGCTGGCCGGATCTGGTGCGGCACGCCGCGGAACTCCAGGGCCACCTCGCCGGCGGGCACGGCCACCGTGCGGACCTCGCGTATCAGGGCCAGATCCTGATTGTAGACGGTCAGCTCCAGGAGCTGCCGCTGGTCGGGCTCGGAGATCGTCGGGCCGGCGGCCTGGGCCGCGGCGGCGACGAGCACCGTCGCGGCGAGGCTCGCCAGGATCGTAAGCGGCATGCGGTTCAACATCATCAGCCTCCCTCAGAGGGTCCGGGACTCGCCACTAAAGGGTCTCGTCGGCGCGTCGAAGATCTGCGTGGACGGTGACTCATACACCAGGCGGCGCACCAGCGCCAGCCCCTGATACAGCGGCGAACCCGGATCGTCCCCGGTCCGGCGGAGGCAAGCATGCAGCAGACGGTCATCATCGCCGACGACGCCCAGTTCATGCGCGCCATGCTCCGGGACATCCTCGAGGAGATCGGCTGGACGGTGGTCGGCGAGGCCGCCGACGGCCACGAGGCGGTCGCGCAGTACCGCGAGCTACGCCCCGACCTCGCGATGCTCGACATCACCATGCCCCGCTGCGACGGCGTGACCGCATGCCAGCGCATCCTCGCCGACCATCCCACGGCCCGCATCATCATGATCTCCGCGCTCGGGCAGAAGGAAGACGTGCTGGCGGCGGTGCGCGCCGGCGCCGGCGACTTCGTGATCAAGCCGTTCGAGGCCGACCGCGTCGAGGAGACCGTCCGCAGCCTGCTGGCCCGCCAGCCGCTTGCCGTCTAGGCGGGCGAAGGCCGTCGCCGGTCACGCCGCCCGGCCGACCACCACCAGCACGACCGCGCCGAGCGGCAGCACATAGAAGGCGAACCGCCAGAAGTGCCGCTTGACCACCGCGAGCGCGGTCAGCCGGATGGCGACCAGCCCGACCACGAAGGCCACGAGCGCGCCCGCCGCCAG
>CAZVWL010000330.1:0-2495 GCA_964630845.1 uncultured Fibrobacteraceae bacterium | reverse complement strand
GACATCGCCGACCAGGCCGCCGGGCACGGCGCGGTGATGACGCTGCGCGCGGCGGTCGAGCCGTTGCAGGCGGGCTGGCCGCGGATGTTGCCGGTCATCGACGATCCTCAGCTGACGCGCCCGCTGCGCCTGGACGTGCACAGCGTGACGCCGCTGGTGGGGGTCGACGGGCGCCACCTGGTGGCCGCCCTGGCCGACACGGCGGCCGGCGGACCGTCGCACGTGATGCTCTGGACCACCGGCGGCGAGCCGGCATACCCGGCCGTGGGCGGCTTGCCGCTGGGCGCGGTGGCGGCGCTGGGGTCGGCGGCCGTGGACATCCCGGCCGTGCTGCCGCTCGGTGGCGGCGACGACGGCCTGGTGGTCGCCGGCCGCGACGGCACGGTGCTCGCCTGGCGCCTGGCGTCGGATGCGCCGAGCGTGGCGTGGTCGACCGACGTGGCCGATTCGCTGCTGGCCGGCCCGCAACCGATCGCGTTCGGCGGCGGCGTCTGGCGGCTGCTGGTGATCGATGGCGAGGGGCTCGGCCATCTGCTGGACCAGGACGGCGCGCCGGTCGGCGAGCCGAGCGCACTCCTGGGTGGCGTGCCGCAGCCGCTACTGGTCCCGTTGCGCGTGCTCGACCTCGCCGACGGCCCCGCCGCGCTCCTGGTCACGGACGCCGGCTGGCGTCTGGTGCCGGTGACGGTGGACGGCTTCGGCGCGGCGCCGATCGACTGGATCGGGCGCTTGCGCGAACCGGCGCAGATCGCGGTGATGCCGCGCGACGACGGCCATCACGTGTTGCTCTACGGGCCTTCCGGTCTGCAGGGAAGCTGGGCGTTCGACGCCTACGGCCTGGCCCGCAACGTCGACGGCCTCGATCCCGGCGCCGCGCTGGTCTGCGAACCGGCCGTGGCCGACCTCGACGGCGATGGCCACCTCGACCTGATCGCCGCGACCGGTCGCCGGCTTTTCGCCTGGCATGCACACGGCGTCCTGCACACCGGTTACCCGGCCGACCTGGCGACGCTCTTCCCGCTGCCCGACTCGTTGCGGATCAACGGGCCGCTCGTCGTCGCGGACCTCGTGGGAGGCCCCGCCAACGAGCTTGCTTTCGCCACGGATCGTGGGCATCTGGTGGTGCTCGACGGCGCCGCGCGCGCGGTCCGGGGCACGCCGTTCCGGTTCGGCGAGGTCGGCAACGCAGGGTTGGCGCTGGTGCCGCGCGAGGGCGGTCGCGCCAGCCTCGCGTTGGCGTCGGCCGGCGGCCTGCTCGGCGCGCCGCTCGACCGACGGGCCACCCCGGGCCGCCTGTCCCTGCACGACGATCGGCCGCTGGCGGCCGACGGGCCGGCGACCGCGGCCTGGTTCGGCCCGCGCGGCGGCCCGCGGCGCCAGGGCACGGTGGGCGAGCCCCGCCTGGTGACCGGAGACGGGCCGTTGGCCCAGGCCGAGGCCGGCGTCGTGTTCTATCCCAACCCGCTGGCCGGTCGCCAGCTCACCGTGCGTTTCTGGAGCGCGGGAGCGGGGCCGGCCGAGCTGGTGATCTACAACTTGCAGGGCGAGGTCGTCACGCGTCGGCAACTGGCCGCGACGGCCGGGCTGGTCAACGAACACACCATCGATCTGGACGTGGCCAGCGGCCTGTACGTGGCGCGCCTGACGAGCGAACGTGAGGCCGGCCGCCTCGAGAGCCAAGTCAAGACCATCGCTGTCGTGCGATAGCGGCAGCGCGAAAGGAACGTCATGATGCGTCTGCGACCGAACACCGCGATGGCCGTGGCGGCGTTGCTGGTGCTCGCCATGGCGGGCGAAGCGCTCGCCGCGGCGCCCGCCAGCTCGGTGCTTTCGGGCCGGAGCGAGCGGCCGGCGAGCCGGCTCGTGAACGAAGCCGAGCTGACGGTGGCCAGCGTCACCGGCCGGATGCCCGATCGCGGCGATTCCTGGGCCGTCGACATCGGCGGCACGCCCAGCGGCCCGCGGCTCGACGGCGACCAACAGGCGCCGCTGGTGCCCATGCTCATGTCGCTGGTCCTGCCGGGCGCCGGCGAGGTGTACCTGGGCTACAAGCGCGGCTTCCTGCAGATGGCGCTGGACGTGGCCTCGTGGTATGGCGTGGCGCACAACGCCGACCAGGGCAAGAAGAAGCGCGACGAGTACTACGCGTTCGCCGACGAGCACTGGTTCCTGGAGAAGCTCGACGCGGCGTACGATCCTGCCTACCTCGACCGCGCCGACGCCAACTTCGACTACGCCCAGGTCGTCGGCCGCGGCACCGACTACTTCCTGGTCACGCGCTACACCGACCTGCCGCTGTGGGTCTCGGCGGTCGACGACCGGCGCGAGTACTACGAGAACCTCGGCAAGTGGAACCAGTTCGTCTTCGGCTGGGACGATTTCGTCGACCCGCGCATCTTCCTGGGCACGAGCGACGTCGACATCGCCAACCTCAACGATCCCCGCGTGAGCGCGAATCGCGAGACCTACCGGCAGATGCGTCAGGACAGCAACGC
>CAZVWL010000329.1:0-2505 GCA_964630845.1 uncultured Fibrobacteraceae bacterium | reverse complement strand
CCGACCTCGCCGTCGCCGAGAAGGACCACGCCACGCACAACATGCTGCAGTGGTTCATCTCGGAACAGGTGGAGGAGGAGGCCTCGGTCGACAACATCGTCAGCCAGCTACGGCTGGTGGGCAACCAGGGCTCCGGGCTGTTCATGATCGACCGCGAGATGAAGCAGCGCGTGTTCACGCCGCCCGCCGCGGAGGCGTGAGCGACGCCCCCCCGGCGGGGTCGTGACGGGTGCACCGCGGCGGGGCCTCGACCTCAGGGCTTGGCGGCCTTGAGGTTCAGGCCCTTGCCGCTGAAGCGGATCTCGGGCTTCATCTCGGACTCGCCAGCCTGCATCATGTTGGCGGCGTTGACGGTCCAGATCGAGGTGCGTCCCTCGACCTCCATGGCGTTGCTGTGGATCACGTCGCCGGGCACGGTGAACGTCAGGCGCATGTCCAGCTCGCCGAGGTGCGACATCAGCACGCTCATCTGCTGCATGGCCTCGGCCATCGCCGCGGGGTCGTCCGCGCCGGCGAACGCGTCCTCGACGTCCTCGTCCTCGGCCTCCTCGGGCGCCGAGGCCGCTGCGGGAGCCGGCGTGCTCTTTAGCACGTAGTCGCCGTCGTCGGTCCTGAAGATGCCGAGGATCTCCGGCTGCTCGCCGCCGCCGCCGTTCAGCTCGTTCAGCACCTGGGAGAGCGCCCCCACATCCGGAAAGCCGAGCTTCATGGTCAGGCCCACGCCGTCGGCGCCATCCTCGAAGCGGTGCTCGAGCACCTTGACGCCGGCCTTGCGGCCGATCTCTTCCATGTGGGCGCGGGTCAGCTCCTTGAGCTGCGGCGGCCCGGCGTCCAGGCCCATCGCGCCTCCGCCGCCGGCGCTCATCTTCTCGAAGGCGTCGGCGACGGGCCGGCTGATCCGGTAGGTCACCGTGCAGGTGCCCGACCCGTCCTTCTCGATCTCCGTGTCCATGTGCATCTTCATGCAACCGCTGGCCAGGACGACCGCCAGCATCAACGGGAACAGCAGTAGACGACGCATGGTTCGTTTCTCCTTCGGGTAACGACCCCGGCCGGCGCGTCGGCCGACGGGAGCCTGGTCTTGCCGCGGGATGTCCAGTGGCCGGAATCTAGCGCCTGTGGCAAACTGTGTCTCCCGGAAACCGCGTCGATCGTCACCGCCACCCCTGGGAGCCAGCCATGCCCGCCGCCAAGCCGAGTTGCTTCAAGGCCTACGACATCCGCGGCCGCGTCCCGCAGGAGCTCGATCTCGACCTCGCCTACCGCCTCGGCCTGGCGACGGCCGGCTTCCTGGGCGCCGGCCGCATGTGCGTGGGCCACGACTGCCGGCTCAGCAGTCCCGACCTCGCCGGCGCCGTCGTCCGCGGCATCCTGGACGCCGGTTGCGACGTGCTGGACATCGGCCAGTGCGGCACCGAGATGGTCTACTGGGCCACCGATCGGCGCGGACTGGATGGCGGCATCATGGTCACCGCCAGCCACAACCCGATGGACTACAACGGGATGAAACTGGTCCGCGAGCAGGCCCGGCCGATCAGCGGGGACACCGGCCTCGACGAGATCGGCGCGCTCGTCGCGGCCGGCGACCTGCCGCGTGCGGCGCGACGCGGCGTGCTCGAGCACGAGGACGTCCTCGAGCACTACGTCGGCGACCTGCTCGGGCTGTTCGACCCCGCGGCGCTGGCGCCTCTGCGCATCGTGGCCAACGGCGGCAACGGTTGCGCCGGCCCGGTCGCGCGCGCGTTCGCCGCCCGTCTGCCGGGGACCTGGCATCACCTGCACGCCGAGCCCGACGGTCGCTTTCCCAACGGGATCCCCAACCCGCTGCTGCCGGAGAATCGAGCCGCGACGAGCGAGGCCGTCCGGAGCGTCGGCGCCGAACTGGGGCTGGCCTGGGACGGCGACTTCGACCGCTGCTTCTTCTTCGACGCCGCCGGCGATTTCGTCGAGGGCTATTACCTAGTCGGCCTGCTCGCCCGGGCGGCGCTGCGCGAGACGCCCGGCGCGGCGATCGTGCACGACCCGCGCCTGACCTGGAACACGATCGACGTCGTGCGCACCGCCGGTGGCGTGCCGGTCATGAACAAGACCGGCCACGCGTTCATGAAGGAACGCATGCGGCGCGAGGACGCGATCTATGGCGGGGAGATGTCGGCCACCACTACTTCCGCAGCTTCGCCTACTGCGACAGCGGCATGTTGCCGTGGCTCTACCTGTGGCGGGAGATGTCCACGACCGGTCGCAGCCTCGGTCAGCTGGTGGGGGCGATGCAGGCGGCCTACCCGGCGAGCGGGGAGATCAACCGCCGGCTGGCCGACGCCGGGGCGGCCCTGGCCGCGATCGAGGCCCGTTACGCGCCCGGCGCGCTGGTGGTCGACCGCACCGACGGGCTTTCCTGCGAATTCGCCGACTGGCGATTCAACCTGCGTCTGAGCAACACCGAGCCGCTGGTCCTTGCCGCCCTCGCGTAGAGCAGGATCGATCAAATAAAAAACGGAAGGAAGA
>CAZVWL010000328.1:0-2531 GCA_964630845.1 uncultured Fibrobacteraceae bacterium | reverse complement strand
CCCAGCCGATCAGCACCGCGGCTTGCCCCGCCGGCAGCGGCGTGGCGGCCGGCGCGGCACCCGTGCGCCCGGCCAGCGCCAGCGGCAGCGACTCGGCCCGCCGGGCCAGCCCCTCCATCAGCGGCGGCACCACGAGCCAGCGCTCGCGCAGGTGCCAGCGACGCCGCCGCGTCCGGCCATCGGCGCAGCGCAGCCGCAGGCACGCGTGCAGGCGCGACGCCTCGGCCAGCGTGCGCGGCGCCGTGCCGGCGGCCACCGCCAGCACGAGGTTGAGCTGGTCCACGTCCGCGCCCAGCCGCCGCCATGGCCGGGCCCACCAGGCCAGCGCTTCGCCGACGCGCGGCAGCGGCAGCAGCCGCCGGCCGAGCCCCACCGCGCCGAGCATCAGACCCAGCCGCCCGAGCGCCAGCAGGCCGCGCCCGAAGCCGGTCCAGCTCGGCCGGCCGATCGCCGCCGCATCGGCGGCCGACACCGTGTGCGCGGCCAGCACCACCAAGAGCAGCGGCGCCCACAGCCGCAGCAGCCGCCAGCCATACCCGGGCCGCCAGCCCGCGCCCTTCAGCAGCCACGCCAGCAGCCCGGCCAGCGGCACCAGCCAGACGGCCGGCACCAGCAACGCCCACAGCACGGCCAGCACCACGCCGCCCGAGACGGCCGCCGGGTGCCACGCCGCCAGCGGCAGCGCCGCCTGCGGTCGCCAGGCCGACTGCGCGGCCGGGATCACCGCGCCTCGGCGCCGGCCAGGCGCGCGGCGATCTGCACGGCGTTCCAGGCCGCGCCCTTCAGCAGGTTGTCGGCGACCACCCAGAACAACAGCACGTCCGGGCGCCCTTCCTCGTGCCGCACGCGCCCCACGTGCACGGTCACGCCGCCGCTGACCTCGGCCGGCGTCGCATAATCGCCGGCCGACGTGCCGCACACCACGCCCGGAAAAGCATCGAGCACGGCCACGGCGCGGTCGCGCCCCAGCGGCCGGGCGAGCACCGCGCGCACCGCCGCGGCGTGGCCGTTCCACACCGGCACGCGCGTGGCGGTGCAGGTCACGGCGAGGTCGGGCCGCGCCAGGATCTTGCGCAGCTCGACCATCACCTTGCGCTCCTCGGCGAACGACCCCTCCTGGTCCAGCGCGCCGATCTCGGGCACCACGTTGGCCGCGATGCGCCGCGCGAAAACCTTGCCCGGCGTCTCGCCGCCGGTGCGCTCGCCGCCGCACAGCGCCGGCGCCTGCGCGGCCAGCTCGGCCACGCCTTGCTGGCCGGCGCCGCTGACCGCCTGCAGCGTGGTGACGTGCACCTCGCGCAGGCCGGCCTCGTGCGCGAGCGCGGCGCAGGGCACGGCGATCTGGATGGTCGAGCAGTTGGGGTTCGCGATGATGCCGCCCTCCCGGCCGGCTCGCGTCGCCGTCGGCTCGAGCAACGGCACGAGGTGGCCGTTGACCTCCGGCACCACCAGCGGCACCTGGACCTCGGTGCGCCAGCCGGAGCTGTTGTCGACCACCCAGGCGCCGGCCGCCGCCGCGATCGGCGCCCAGCGCCGGCTGGCCGTGGCCCCCGCCGAGAACAACGCCACGCGCACGCCGTCAAGCGCGTCCGCCGTCACCTCGCGGCAGGTCAGCTCGCCGTCGCGAAACGGCAGGCCGAGGCCCGCCGAGCGGGCGCTGGTCAACAGGAGCGGCGGCTCGTCGAGCCAGGGCTGACGCTCGAGCAGGCGGAGCATCGTGCGGCCCACCAGGCCGCTGGCGCCGAGGATGGCCAGGCGCATGGTCGGTTCCTTCCGGTCGGGGGGCGGGTGGCGTCATGGTAGCAGCGCGCCCGGCGGCGGTCAAAGGGCCGTCGGCCGTGGACGCGCGCCCGCGGCGGTGCTACGCTCCGCCCAACCTGGCCAAGGAGGGTCCGATGCCCGCGTCGATGCGCCCGCGCGCCCTGCCGCTCTTCGTCGTCTGCTGCCTCGCCGTCCTGGGCGCCTGCGCCCCCGCCGACCGCGACGAGCAACTGGCCGACCTCGCCCGCTGGCAAGACCAGCGCCTGGCGCCGGTCGACTCGCTCACCGCGCTGCTCCTCGGGCCGGACGCGCAGGTGCGCCGCGCCGCCCTGCGCGCGGCCGGCCTGATCGGCCGCTCGGACGTCCTGCCGGCCATGCTCGCCGGGCTCACCGATCCGAGCGCGGCCGTGCGCCGCCAGGCCGCCTTCAGCCTCGGCCTGCTGGGCGGCAACCACGCGGTCCTGCCGCTGGGCAACCTGCTCGAGTCGCCCGACGCCGCCCTGCGCGAGGCCGCCGCCGGTGGCCTGGCCCACCAGGAGCACGACGGCACCCGCCTGCTGCACGCCGCGCTGCACGACGAGCCCCGCGTCGCCGCCGCCGCCTGGACGTCCCTGCGCCACGCCGCCGGCCGCGCCCCGCGCGACAGCCTCGTCGCCGCGATCCGCGCCGGCCTCATGCGCAGCGAGCCGGACGTGCGCTGGCGCGTGCTGCGCTGCGCCGAACTCGTGCCCGACTCCTCGCTGGTCGCCATGATCGCCCCCCACACCACC
>CAZVWL010000327.1:0-2550 GCA_964630845.1 uncultured Fibrobacteraceae bacterium | reverse complement strand
GGCCTCGGACAGGTAGGCCCGGTCGACGTGCGTGTAGATCTCGGTGGTCGCCGTATCATTAAAAAAAAGCAGCTCCTGGACGATGCGCAGGTCGCAGCCGCCCTCCAGCAGGTGCGTCGCGTAGCTGTGCCGCAGGGTGTGCGGGGAGACCTTGCCGGACAGCTCGGCCGCGATCGCGTAGCGCTGCAGCAGCTGCCAGACCGCCACGCGGCTGAGGCGGCCGCCGCGCGCGTTGAGGAAGAGCGCCGCGGTCGGTCGCTTGCCCAGCAGATGCGGCCTGCCCTGTTCCAGGTACGCGCGCAGCGCCGCAAGGGCCGGCTGCCCGATCGGCAGCACGCGGGTCTTGCTGCCCTTGCCGCGCACGCGCAGGGTGGCGTCGTGCAGGTCGAGGTCGGCGAGGTCGGACCCGCACAGCTCGCTCACGCGCACGCCGCAGCCATAGAGCATCTCGAGCATGGCGCGGTCGCGTCGGTCGCGGGGTTCGGTGCCGGCGACCACGGCCAGCAGGCGCTCGACCTGGCGCACCGTGAGGGTGTCGGGCAAGCGGCGGCCGGTGCGCGGCCCGCGCAGGTTGGCGGTGGGGTCGGCCGGCGCCAGCCCGGCGGCCACCAGGTGGCGGCCGAAGGCGCGCAGCGTCGACAGCAGGCGCGCGCGCGAGCGGGGCGCCAGCTCGTCGGCGACGACGACCAGGAAGGCGCGCATGGCGTCGGCGTCGAGGGCGGCGGGGTCGTGCCGGCCGCTCTGCTCGGCCCAGATGCGCAGGCGCGCGAGGTCGCGCTGGTAGGCCTCGAGCGTGGCGGCGGCCAGGCCGCGCTCGGCGGCCAGGAAGGCGAGGCAGCCGTCGATGGCGCGGTCCCAGGCGTGCCCGCGTTCAGCCATCCTGGCCCGGCTCCTTCTTCTCGGCGAAATGGCTGAGGATGCGGGCGGCGTCCTGCTTGCCCAGGCCGCGGACCTCGGCCAGCTCGGCGGCGCTCGCCTGCCGCACCCGCGCCACCGAGCCGAAGTGGTGCAGCAGGGACAGCTTCTTGACGCGGCCGATGCCCGGGATCAGGTCCAGCTCGCTCGTGGTCAGGCGCTGGTCGCGCACCAGGCGGTGGTAGGTGATCGCGAAGCGGTGCGCCTCGTCGCGCACGCGTTGCAGGAGCATGAGCGCCGGGTGGCGGCGCGACAGCTTCAGCTCGCCGCCCTCGCGCACGATCGTCTCCTCGCGCTTGGCCAGGCCGATCAGGTCGGTGTCGGCGAATCCGTGCCTGGCCAGGACGGCCCGCGCGCGGCCCAGCTGGCCGACCCCGCCGTCGACCACCACCAGGTCGGCCGGACGCTGGCTGTGGCGGGCCAGGCGGCTGTAGTGGCGGTCCAGCACCTCCTCCATGCTGGCATAATCGTCGCTGCCCTCGACGGTGCGGATGCGGAACCGCCAGTACCGCGACTTGAGCGGCTCGCCGCCTTTGAAATAGACCAGCGAGGCCACGGTCTCGCGGCCCTGGAAGTTGGAGATGTCGAAGCACTCGATGGTGTCGGGCACGCGGTGCAGCTGCAGGGCTTCTTGCAGGGCGACGTCGCCGGGGGCGACCCGGCGGCGTCCGGCCAGCTCCTCGCGCAGATGGCGTTCGCCGAGCTTGAAGGCGGCGTTGCGCACGGCCAGGTCGATCGCTTCGCGACCCGAACCGCGCGCCGGCACGCGCATGGCCACGCGCGCGCCGCGCAGCCGGCCGAGCCAGTCGGTCCAGGTGGCGAGGTCCTCCAGGCCGTGGCTGAGCAGCACCAGCGGCGGGATGTCGCCGGCCCGGGGGTAGTACTCCCGCAGCAGCTGGGCCTGGAAGGTGTCGGCGGGCTGCTCCCACAGGTCGCGCATCAGGAAGTGGTGCGTGGTGAGCAGGCGGCGGGCGCGGATGCGCAGCACGACGCCGCAGGCGTCGGCCCCGTCGCGCACCACGGCGCAGGCGTCGGCGTCCCGCAGGCTCAGCAGCTGGCTGCGCCCGCGGGCCACCGTGGCTTCCAGCTGGCGGATGCGGTCGCGCAGCCGGGCGGCGTGCTCGAACCGCAGCGCCGCGGCGTGCGCGGCCATGTCGGCGGCCAGCTCGGCCAGCACGGTCTGGTCCTGCCCCTCGAGGAAGGCCACCAGCTGGCGAACCTGGGCGCGGTAGGCCGGCGCATCGACGAGGTCCACGCAGGGCGCCGTGCAGCGGCCGATCTGGTGGTCCAGGCAGGGCCGGGTCACGGCGCGGTCGGGCAGGTCCAGGCTGCAGGTGCGGACCTGGAAGAACCCGGCCGCGAACTTCAGCGTCTCGCGCATCGAACGCACATCGGTGTAGGGGCCGAAGTAGCGGGCGCCGTCGTCGGTCAGCCGCCTGACCACGGTCAGCCGGGGAAACGGCTCGGCGAGGCTGATGCGCAGGTACGGGTACTGCTTGTCGTCCTTCAGGCGCACGTTGTAGCGGGGCCGGTACTCCTTGATGAGCTGGCTCTCGAGCACCAGGGCGTCGACCTCGCTGTCGGTCGCGATGTAGTCGACGTCGGCGATGTGCCGCCGCAGGTCCTGCAGGCGGG
>CAZVWL010000326.1:0-2551 GCA_964630845.1 uncultured Fibrobacteraceae bacterium | reverse complement strand
GTCGCCCTCGTACCAGGCGCGCGCGATCGACTCGCTGACGTTGTCGGCGAAGTAGGCCTCGTCGAAGCGGGTGATGGCCCGCTGGGTCTTGAGGTCGCCGTTCATGATCGTGCCGCCGGGCAGGTCGAAACGCGTGCCCCAGGTGTCGAGGGGCAGGTCGGGCACGGCCAGGTAGTTGGTCACCCCGGCGCCGTAGCCCAGCCAGTCCGGGTACATGGCGCCGATGGCGCAGACGTCCGTGAGGTAGACGTGCTCGATGAAGTCCGTCACCTGGTCGAACAGGTTCTTGATCTGGAACAGCGTGTTCATGTTGATGGCGGCCGGGCTGTCCAGGTTGATGGGGTTGGCCACCCCGCCGACGGCCAGGTTCTGGATGTTCGGCGTCTTGCTGCCGAGGATCGTGACCACCTTGTTGGCGATGCGCTGGTACTCCAGCGCCTGCAGGTAATGGCTGACCGCCAGCAGGTTGACCTCCGGCGGCAGCTTCATCGCCGCGTGGCCCCAGTAGCCGCCCGCGAAGATACCCAGCTGACCGTTGTCGACGAACGATGCCAGCCGTGCCTTGACCGCGATGAACTCCTGCTCGCTGTTGCGTGGCCACGGCGAGAGCGACTGCGCCAGCTTCGCCGTCGCCTTCGGGTCGGCCTTCAGCGCCGACACCACGTCCACCCAGTCCAGGGCCGACAGGTGGAAGAAGTGCACGATGTGGTCGTGCAACGCGTGGGCGCAGAGGATCAGGTTGCGGATGTACTGGGCGTTGATCGGCACCTCGACCTTGACCGCGTTCTCCACCGCCCGCACCGACGCCAGCGCGTGCACGGTGGTGCACACGCCGCAGAAGCGCTGCGTGAACAACCACGCCTCGCGCGGGTCGCGACCCTTCAGGATGGTCTCGATGCCGCGCCACATCTGCCCGGACGACCACGCCTTGCGCACCTTGCCCCCGTCGACCTCGCAGTCGACCCGCAGGTGTCCCTCGATCCGCGTCACGGGATCCACGACGATTCGCTTGCTCATAGGATTGCGCCCCTTATCGCTTGTCCGTGGCGGCCCCGCGGGTACCGCCGTGGCTGGTAAACGGACGGATCAGTGTACCGGCACACACGCAATGGTCACGCGTCGCCACGTTCGGCTTCTTCCAGCGCCTTCTGATTCTGGCGGCGGTTGCGCAGCATCACGCTGCCGAGGATCGCATAGAGCGCGACCGGCGCCACGAATCCCTTGTAGATGCCGTGCTGAACTTCCCGGACCACCTGGCCGACCGGCTTCTCGCTGAGCGTCGGCAAGCCGAGCTTCTCGAACGGCACGTGCGAGAGGTAGAGGACCTGGGAGCCGCCGGCCTCCTTCTCGCCGTAGATGTGATCGATGTAACGCCCGGGATGGTCGCGCAACCGACGGCGCGCTTCCTCCAGCAGCTCAGCGTACGGACCGTAGATCACCGCGTGGCGCGGGCAGACCTCGCAGCAGGCGGGCCCATTGCCCTCGGCGATCCGGTGATTGCACAGCTCGCACTTGATCAGCCTGGGCACCCGCTTGTCCCACTCGAACTTCGGGATCTCGTAGGGGCAGGCCAGGTGGCAGTAGCGGCAGCCGATGCAGTGGTCGGGGCTCCAGGTCACGATGCCGTACTCGCGCTTCTTGAACGAGCCGATCATGCAGGCGTTCACGCAGCCCGGGTCGATGCAATGCATGCACTGCTGCTTCATGTACGACCGGCGATCGCCTTCCTGGTACAGCTTGATGATGTTGCGCGTGCGGTCGCTCAGCTTGGTGGGCATGTCGTACAGGGGGTCGAGCCGATCGTCCACCGGCATGTCGTTGTGTTCCTTGCATGCCACCACGCACGCCTTGCAGCCGATGCAGAGGGTGGTGTCGTAGAGCATGCCCACGGCGTCTTCGGGCGCCTTGCGCGCTTCAGCCGCCTGGACGGGGATCGGCGCGGCCGCGGCCGTCACCGACGCTCCGATCGTCACCAGGCCCTTGAGGAAGTTGCGCCTGTCCACGCTCATCGCTTTTCCTCCCCGTGCGCCGCATCTTCCGCGGCGATGGTCGCCTCCACCTTGTACGAATGCACGATCGCCGCGCCGATCGCCCCGCCTACCAGGCCGCCGGCTACGGCCGCCATGCCCGGGTTGACGCCCTTCTTGGGGGCCTCGATGCCGGGGTAGGTGTCCGGTGGCGTGGGCCGTTCGATGTCGACGGTGTCGTGGATCGGCACCCGGAAGGCGAGTCGCTGCTCGGTGCAGCCGACGCACGGATGGCCGATGCCGATCGGCCAGGCGCCTTCCACCTCGTTGAAGTGCTTCAGCGAGCAGTTGGCGTGCGTGGCCGGACCCTTGCAACCCAGCATGTAGAGGCAGTAGCCGTCGCGATGGCCGGGATCGCCGAACTGGCGGGCGAAGCGGCCGGCGTCGAAGTGCGGGCGGCGCGGGCAGTCCTCGTGGATGGTGCGCGCGTAGGCGAATCGCGGCCGTGCCTTGTCGTCCAGGGCCGGCAGCGTGCCCAGGGTCGCGTACTGCAGCACCACGCCCAGGAAGTTGTAGGGGTTGGC
>CAZVWL010000325.1:0-2552 GCA_964630845.1 uncultured Fibrobacteraceae bacterium | reverse complement strand
GAGGTCTTGCCGACGCCGCGCGTGCCGGTGAACAGATAGGCGTGGTGGAGGCGGTCGGAGGCGATGGCGGTGCGAAGGGTCTGCGCGATGGGCTCCTGCCCGACGACGGAGTCGAAGGACTGGGAGCGATATCGTCGTGCCAGAGCTGTATAAGCCATGGGGACCGAGGGACCGAGGGACCGAGGGACCGAGGGACCGAGGGACCGAGGCCCTGGGTCCCGCGGTCCCTGGGTCCCTTGGTCCCTTTTACATC
Organism: uncultured Fibrobacteraceae bacterium; assembly: GCA_964630845.1. Classification (GTDB taxonomy): domain Bacteria; phylum Krumholzibacteriota; class Krumholzibacteriia; order LZORAL124-64-63; family LZORAL124-64-63; genus Glo-17. The sequence goes on along the minus strand of CAZVWL010000325.1, from coordinate 2,299 downwards.
CCATCGATGAGCGACCAGGACACCAACGGCACCGGGCAACTGCCGCTTATGGCTGCTGCGGTCAAGCTCTGACCAGGTTCACGGGCCACCCGTGCATCGGGCCCGGCCGCTCATCGATGAGACGCGGATGGCAAGTATAGGAATGGAGGCGGGGTTTATCAAAGGACGTCAGACGTGGAACGTCGGATGTCGGACGTCGGATGTGGTGCCATGCAAGCAGCCGGGCGGCAACGCCGCCCTGGGCGCCCTCAACGCCGCCGACGCAGGACCAGCGCCATCGCCGGCAGCATCACCAGCATCGCCGGCTCGGGGATGGCCGTCGTGGAATACTTCGTGTTGAGGTAGCTCTGCACCGACGTGACTTCGCTGCTGGTGAGCTGGCGGTTGAACACGAGCACCTCGGCGATGAGCCCGTCGAACCACTCTGACGCCTGCTTGGACTGCCGGCCGATGTGAGCGTTTTCGATCTTCTTACCGCTGGCGAAGCTGTTGACGGCGATGTTCCAGGCATAGGCGGTCGGCACGCCGACGTTCGTGAAGGGGCGCGTGAGGTAGACGCTTTCGCCGGTGTAGTCGTTAGCTGAACCGTTGGCGTAGGCACTGAAGAGGCGCTGGTAGTTGAAGCCGTCGGTCTCATCGCTCTGGCTCACGACGAAGATGTGCGCCCCGCCGGCGGTCGTGTCCATGTCGCCGACGAAGAACCCGTCGTTGACGCCGTCGAGCCGGACCACCGAGTGGTTGTTGATCGCCGCCGCGTACTTGATGAAGGTCGGCTGGTTGTTCACACCCGAGGCGACGGCATCGAACGTGCCGGGGCTCGCCAGGTTCTTCCAGGTGGTCACGGCGGCGCCGTTCGACACCGTCGCGTTGTTCTGGCCATCGATGCTGTCGGCGGCATACCAGCCCAGCAGGTCGGCCGGCGGCGTGAAGGCCGCGTGAGCGATCCCCGCCTGCAGCACCACCACCGCGATCAGAGCAACCTTGAAACCGAGCTTCATGTCCTTACCTCTCAATTCGTTCCCACACAGACCCAGGCCGGCGCTACGCCGACCCGTACCCGAAAAAAGGGCGTCAAATAGATTACCTCCGGACAGGTCCGGCGGCAACTGTTTTCTTGAGTTGTGCCACCACCCCGGCGTCGTGCCCCCTACAGCTCGTGCCACAGCTTCCGCAGCACCTTCGCGCTGTAAGTCAGGTACTGCGGATCGTGCGTGAACACCTCCAGCGTGATCGGCCCGTCGTAACCGGCATTCTTGAGCACCTTCACGTGCTTTTTGAAATCCATCGTCCCCGCCCCCAGCGGCAGGTGCAGGTCGAGGTAACCACCCTTATTGTCGTGCAGATGCACGTGGGCCAGCCGGTCGCCATAGGCCCGGATCAGCTCCTCGGCGGTGTTGCGCGTCACCTGCAGGTTGCAGTGGCCGATGTCCAGGTGCAGGCCCAGGTCGGGCATCTCGTCGAGCAAATCGCGCAGCTGCTTGACGGTGTTGAACCCCTCGGGCAGGTTCTCGATCATCATCCCGACGCCGGTCTTCTCGCTGATCGGCTCGAGCTCGCGCAGGCTGCGGAGGTTCTGCTCGATGCAAAAGTCCCGGTCGTGCATCGGCGGGATGCGATCGGGATGGATGTTCATCCACCTGGCCCCCACCTCGCTGAACGCCTGGAGGCAGCGCGTGAGCTCGGCGACGGCGCCGCGGCGCACCTCCTCGAATGGACTGGCCAGCGGAAAATAGAACGCCGTGTGCCCCACCACCTCCAGTTCGTAGCGGTCGAGCAGCTGCCGGATCTTCCGCAGGTCGACCCGCCACGACGCCGAGACCGGCGGCTCGAGCGTCAAGTCGACAAACTCGAGCCCCAGCTCGCCCATCCACTGGATCTCCGCCAGCACGTCCCGGCGGGGATGATTCATCGCACCGATCAACATCAGCTTCACTCACGGTTGGGATCGCGGCGGGCCTGTTTCGCACCGTCCGCCGGTTCCAGGTTCCTGTGATTCGGTCCGGCGCAGCGGGGCGAACCAGGGGCGCGAATCGAGCAGGTCGACCCGCTGGTGCTCGGCCCGGCAGTCGGGGCCGGTCGCCTCCGGCTTGCGCAGGCCCAGGCGTGGCCAGAGCCACTCGGGCAGGTCGCGGCTGCGGTCGGGGCAGAGCCAGGCGAACACCGAGACCAGCCCGCCGAGCAGGGCGGTATCCGGCTCGATGCGGCCGAGCAGGTGCGCCCAGTTGAGGGTCGGGCCGTGCTCATGCAGCAGGCCCAGCAGGTCGGGCCAGTCGCAGCGGTCGCGCTGCATGATGTAGAG
>CAZVWL010000324.1:0-2559 GCA_964630845.1 uncultured Fibrobacteraceae bacterium | reverse complement strand
AGCAGACGCAGCCCCTCCTCGCCGAGGCCCTGGAAGCTGTAGGGCGAGGTGCGCGGCTTGTAGGCGCCGCCGCGCAGGATGCGCCCGCCGGCGGCGGCGACCTGCGCGGCGCAAGCCTCGATCTGCGCCTCGTCCTCGACCGAGCACGGTCCGGCCATGACCACGAAGCCCGCCCCGCCGATGCGCACGCCGGCCGCCTCGACCACCGTCGGCTCGGCGCGGAACTCGCGCCCGACGAGCTTGAAGGCGGCCGACACCGGGCTCACCTGTTCGACGCCGGCGAGGGCGGCGAGGTCGGCGAGGTCGGTCTTGCGGTCGGCGGTGACCACGCCGATGACGGTGCGCTGCTGGCCATGGCTGGGCACCGCGCGCAGGCCGCGTTGCTGGCAACGGTGCAGCACGGCGCCGATCTCCGCGACGGTGGCCTGGGGGCGCATGGTGACGATCATCATGGGGCGTTCCTCCGCGAGGCTGGGGGCAAGACGGCGAGCAGGTCGTCCACGAGTCCGAGGGCGGCGGCCAGGCCGGCGCGCGGGTCGGCGGCGTCGAGGAACCGACGCACCAGCGCGCTGCCGACGATCACGCCGTCGGCCACGGCGGCGGCCTCGCGCGCGCGGGCAGGGCCATCGATGCCGAAGCCGATGTACAGGGGAAGGTCGGTGTGCGCGCGCGTGCGGTCGGCGAAGGCGGCCAGCTCGCCGGCCTCGGCGGCGCGCGAGCCGGTCACGCCGGTGACGGCCACGAGGTACAGGAAGCCGGCGGCCGGACCGGCGATGCGTCCGAGCCGGGCGGCATCGGTCGTCGGCGCCACCAGGTCGACCAGCGGCAGGCCCACCGCCTGCAGCGCCGCCCGCAACTCGGGCGACTCCTCGACGCTCAGGTCGGGCACGATGACGCCCGCGCAGCCTGCGCTTACGGCCGCGTCGGCGAAGGGCCCGAGGCCGAGCCGCAGGATTGGGTTCAGGTAGGTCATCACCACGGGCTTGACCCCGCCGCCGGCCAGCTCGCGCACCAGGGCCAGCGCGCGCGTCAGCGTCATGCCGCGGTCCAGCGCGTGCTGGCTCGCCCGCTGGATGATGGGGCCGTCGGCAACGGGATCGCTGAACGGCACGCCGACCTCCACGGTGCCGCAGCCGCGCCCGGCCGCGCCCGCCAGCAGCTCGAGGCAGGTCTGCTCGTCGGGAAAGCCCGCGGTCAGGTAGGGGACCAGGGCCTTGCCGCCGGCCGCGCGCAGGGCGCGGGCTTCCTGTTCGAGCCGCGTCATGCCGGCACCGCCTCGCCGAGGTTGTCGAGGTCCTTGTCGCCGCGGCCGGAGCAGCCCACGAGCAGCAGTTCCACGCCCGGCGCGCGCACGAGCTGCTGCAGGTGAGCCAGCGCGTGCGCCGTTTCCAGGGCGGGCACGATGCCTTCCAGGCGGCAGCAGTCGGCCAGCGCGCGCAGCGCCTGCCGGTCGGTGGCGCTGGCGGCGTGCAGGCGGCCCGTGTCCAGCAGGTGGGCGAGCTGCGGCCCGACGCCCGGGTAATCGAGCCCGGCCGAGACCGAGTGCACCGGCGCCACCTGGCCGTGGTCGTCCTGCAGCAAGAGGCTGAGCGCGCCATGCAGGACGCCGGGCCGACCGAGCCCGAGCGTGCGCGCGTGGCCGTCCTCGCTGCCGCCCGCCTCCACGCCGACGAGGGCCACGGCGGGGTCGTCCAGGAACGCGCCGAACAGGCCGATCGCGTTGCTGCCGCCGCCGACGCAGGCGACGGCGTGGCTGGGCAGGCGGCCGGCCTGCGCGAGCACCTGCGCGCGCGCCTCGCGGCCGATCACGGCCTGGAAGCCGGCCACGAGCGTCGGGTACGGGTGCGGGCCGACGGCCGAGCCGATGACGTAATAGGTCGTCTGCACGTTGGTCACCCAGTCGCGGATGGCCTCGCTGGTGGCGTCCTGCAGCGTGCGCCGGCCGCTGCGCGCCGGCCGCACCTCGGCGCCGAACAGGCGCATGCGCTGCACGTTGGGCCGCTGGCGAGCCATGTCGACCTCGCCCATGTACACCACGCACTCCAGCCCGAAGCGCGCGCACACCGCCGCGGTCGCCACGCCGTGCTGGCCGGCGCCGGTCTCGGCGATGATGCGCCGCTTGCCCATGCGCCGGGCGAGCAGCACCTGGCCGAGCGTGTTGTTCAGCTTGTGGGCGCCGGTGTGCAGCAGGTCCTCGCGCTTGAGGAAGATCGGCGCCGGGCTTGCGAGCGCGGCCTCGAGGCGCGCGGCGCGGTACAGGGGGGTGGGGCGGCCGGCGTAGTGCACGAGCAGATCGTCCAGCTCGGCCGCGAACGTGGCGTCGGCGTGGGCCTCGGCATACGCCGCCTCGAGCTGCGACAGCGCCGGCATGAGGGTCTCGGGCACGAACTGCCCGCCGAAGCGGCCGAAACGGCCGGGGCGCGCCGGCGCGTGGGTGGGCGTGGTCATGGCATCCCTTCGAGTTCACGGGCGGCGGCCAAGAAGCCGCGCACCAGGCCGGGGTCCTTCACGCCGGGCGCATGCTCGGTGCCCCGGCAGACATCAAGGTTGCAGGGGCCC
>CAZVWL010000323.1:0-2573 GCA_964630845.1 uncultured Fibrobacteraceae bacterium | reverse complement strand
GAGCTGTTGCGCAAGGTGAATTTCTATTTATTTTCGCCTTGTGTGTCGGGGCGGGACCGGTGCGCCGGCGCACAAGAGAACCAACGAAACCGCCGTCCCGGCGCTCTTGCCGACATCTGCAGACGAATCACCGGCCGGAACCCCTGGCGGCGACGGGCTCAATCATCCCCGTGGTCGACGATCGCGCTCATCACCGGATCCCGACCCGCCAGGTAGTCGTCCCAGCCGAGGGTGATGGGCAGGTCGGGCGTGAGCACTGGTGGGTCGTCGGGAAGGCGCATGAACCGCTTGGTCGCGTACTGCACCTGCAGGCCCGACGCCGGCAGCGTGAGCACATTCAGCTGGCCGAAACGATTGGGCTTGTTGCCCATCGGTTCGCCGGCGACGCGGGCGCCGGTGGCCGCACGGAAGTCCAGGGCGTCGAGGCAGGCGGCGGAGAAGGTGGCGCGGCCGGTGATCACCCAGCAAGCGGCGATCCGACCGTCGCGTCGGCGCTCGGCGACCGCGGCGAAGAGATCCTGCAGCAACCCTGAACTGCCGCCGGAGTTGAAGCGAAGATCGAGCACGAAGCGATGGACCGGTTCGGCGTCTAGGCAAGCGATCACGTCGGCCATGAACGAGGCCAGCGGCCGATCGTGATCCTCGCGGCAGCGGTTGTACTGCAGGTAGCAGGTGCGCGTGTCGGGCAGGTAGCGGTGCCAGTAGGCGCTGCGGCTGGAAAGATACATTGGCGTATGCTCGGCCGGCGCCTCACGCACCTCGAACGCGACCGGGCGACCTGCGGCTGGTTTGACGGCACACCCGGCCGGATCGCCATCCTCGCCGATGACGGTCACGGGCAAGTTGCCGGCGCCGTCGACCAGCCCGAGGCCGGTCACCACCTCGGCGAGTCGTAGCAACTGCGGCGCTTGCGTCCGGAACCACGATTCGGTCTCGCAGGCCACCAGCGGGCGCACGTCCGCCAGTACATCGGCGATCGCCCGCCCGCCGATCTCGGTGACTCGGCCGCTCGCGAGCGCCGCGCAGTCACGGTCGACGGCGAGCACACGCAGGTCGTCGTCGAAGAAGTCGAACTGCACCGGCAGCCGTTGCGGACGGCCCACCAGGCCCACGCCGGTGTGGGCGTCGCCCAACGAGGCACAGAGCGCCATCAGACGCAGGTTCAGCTGCAGGTCGTCCAGATCGCCGATGCTGGCCTCAAGATCGGCGGCAGCGTCGGCGAAATCCTCGGCCGTGGTGATGGTGAAGGGATCGACGTGCAGCTTCGGCAGCCAATCCGCGAGGTAGCGGATGTCTGCACGCCAGCGTTCCTCGCGCGAGGCGGCCGCGGCGCTGGCCGGTTGCGGCACGAGCTGCAGCGAGACGTCGTCGACCTCGAGAACGCCGCTCACGCTCAGGAAGACGACCACGTCGAGGCGGTCGCCACCGAGCGGAGCCTGCAGATGGACCTCGCGCGCGACCCAGTCCGCGTCCGTGGTGTCGGCCAGCAGAGACCAGGTGTTCACGGTCTGACCGCCGGGGGCCTTCGCCACGGCGGCGACCTGGAAGTTCTTGAAACGGTGTCCATCAGGGCGCAGGCCGCGGGCGCGAAACCTGGCGGCGAGGCGGAAGATCTGCCCGGGCTCGACCGCGACCGTCTGACTTGCGGCCAGCCACCGGCGTGTCGTTGCCTCGCCGCTGAACCTCAGGCAAGGGTCGCCCGTGGCGAGGTCGGCGGCCATGGTCAGGTTCGAGGTCGGGCCGTCGTCCTCGGCGGCGCCGACGGTGACGTGCCAGCCGGTGGGGCGACCGTCCTGCCAGTTCGCGAAGGTGCCGTTGACGAGCTGTTCACCGGGACCAGGATCCCGGCCGGCGATCGTCTCCGCGATGACCGCGGCGGGGGTGGCCAGCAAGAGCATCGACATCAGGACAAACCAGCGCATCACTAGGCCTCCATGGGGTGTTCGGGTATTTGAACACAGCCTGCCATAACCCGGATGCGCCGGCGCAGTTTCCTGGGCCCAGTTCACAGCGCCATTGGGGGAGGGCAAGGCCCCGAGGACACGAATATGCGGTGTCGACGGCCCGCCCTCCAGAACCCCAATCCCTTGTCCCCCCACCCCTCCCCCTGCTACCTTCCCCCCATGCACCCCACCACCCCGCCCATCCTCCTCGAAGACAACCACCTGCTAGCCCTCAACAAGCCGGCCGGCCTCCTCGTGCAAGGCGACCGCACCGGCCACCCCACCCTGCTCGACGCGGCCAAGGCCTACCTCAAGGACCGCCACGCCAAACCCGGCAACGTCTACCTCGGCCTCGTGCACCGGCTCGATCGCCCGGTCACCGGCGTGATCCTCTTCGCGCGCACGAGCAAGGCCGCGTCGAGGCTTTCCGCGCAGTTTCGCGACGGCACGGTCGGCAAGCGGTACCTGGCGGTGGTCCAGGGCGTGCCGACCTCGCCGACCGCCGAGCTTCATCACCACCTGGCCGCCGCGGGGGATGACCGGGGGGTCACGCGGGCGGCGCTCGGCGCATTTCCGGGATCGCGGCCGGCGAGTTTGCGTTACCATGTCAGGGCCGCCGGACCGCAGTGG
>CAZVWL010000322.1:0-2577 GCA_964630845.1 uncultured Fibrobacteraceae bacterium | reverse complement strand
GAGGCCCGCGACCTGGCCGTCGCCGGCGGTCACCCCTGGCTGCTCGTCGACGGGCCGCCCGGCATCGGCTGCCCCGTGATCGCGTCGGTGACCGGGTCGAGCGGCGTCGTCGTCGTCACCGAACCGACGGTCAGCGGCGAGCACGACCTCGAGCGCGTCCTGGCGCTCGCGCGCCACTTCTCGCTGCCGGCCGCCGTCTGTGTCAACAAGTGGGACATCAGTCCCGCCTTGACCGAACGCGTCGAGGCGCTCGCCCGTCAGGCGGGCGCCCACGTGCTCGGCCGCATCCGTTACGACCCCGCCGTCACCCTTGCCCAGGTGCGGGGGCTGGCGGTCGTGGAGACCGACGCCCCGAGCGCGGCGGACATGCGGGAGGCGTGGCGGCAGGCCGCCGCCTGGTGCCTGCACTTGCCCGCCGATCAACGACCACCCGCAACAACCCAGAGGACGACCCCATGAAGATCGCGATCCCGCTGGCCGGCGGCCGCCTGGCCCAGCATTTCGGACACTGCGAGCGCTTCGCGCTGCTGGAGATGGACCCCGCTGCCGGTCGCATCAGCGAGCGGCGCGACCTCACGCCGCCGCCGCACGAGCCCGGCCGGCTGCCCGCCTGGCTGGCCGAAATGGGGGCGACGGTGATCATCGCCGGCGGCATGGGCCAGCGGGCCCAATCGCTGTTCGCCGGGCACGGCATCGCCGTGCTGGTGGGCGCGCCGAGCGCCGATCCGGAACACCTCGCGGCGGCCTACCTGGCCGGCACGCTGCAATCCGGGGAGAACGCCTGTGACCACTGACCCGCCTCGAACAAGCGCCGAGCAATCAGGGCCGGCCGCGGCCGCGCTCAGCGCGCTCAATCGGCACGGTCGGTGCCTGCTTTGCGGCGAGCACAACCCGGCGTCGCTGGGGCTGGTGTTCGCGGCCCAGCCCGATCGTTCGGTCCGCGCCCGGTTCGCCGGGCGCCGCGACCTGCAGGGCTATGACGGGTTGCTGCACGGCGGGGTCATCGCCGCCTTGCTCGACGCGGCGATGACCCATTGCCTGTTCCACCGCGGCGTGCGGGCGCTCACCGCGGATCTGCGCGTGCGTTACCGCGAGCCGGTGCCTTGCGACGCCGAGGTCGAACTGGTTGCCTGGGTGGTCGTGCCGGGGCCGCCGGTGCACCGGTTGCGGGCCGAGCTGCGACGCGCTGGGCGTGTGCTGGCCTGGGCCGAGGCGAAGTTCCTGCCGCAGGCGGCCAGGGCCGAGGCCTGACCGCCTGCGATGGCGTGCGCGTTCGTGCGGTCTACTTCGCGAGCGTCAGCTTGCGCGTCGTCGTGCCGTCGCCGAGGAGGGCGAAGGCGAACGCCCATGTGAATCTGCGGGTAGGCCATCTCCTGGATCGTGGCCGGAGGTCGATGATCGGCGCCACGGCGGGCGCCATCGGTCTATCGGGTAGGAAACGCGACGAAGGCGGCCGGATCGGACCAGGGAACGTGGCGGGGTATGGTCAGCCCATCTCCTTGAGCAGCCAGGCTCGCGCGAGCTGCCACGACCGCTTGACGGTCATGGGCGAGAGCCCGAGCGCGGCGGCCGTCTCCTCGATGGTCAGGCCGGCGAAGTAGCGGCACTCGACGACCTGGGCCGCCCGGCCATCGAACGCGGCCAGCTGCGCCATGAGATCGTCGACGGCCACGACCTCGGCGAACGGGTCGCGGGCCGGCGTCGGCAGCGACTCGGTCAGCGCCACCTTCACCTGGTCGCCGCCCCGTCGCAGGCGTTGCCGCCCGCGGGCGTGGTCGACCAGAAGGCGCCGCATGGCCATCGCCGCCACGGCCAGGAAATGCTGCCGGTTCTGCCACTGCACCCGCTCCTGGTCGACGAGCCGCAGGTAGGCCTCGTGCACGAGCGCGGTGGGCTGCAGCGTGTGGTCGAGGCGCTCGGCCTTCAGCTGGCGGCGGGCCAGGCTGCGCAGCTCGTCGTAGACGAGGGGCAGGATGGCCTCGAGGTCGGCGCCGTGGTCATCGCCTGGTTGCCAGGCGGCGAGGAAGGAGGTGATGGCCTCGCGGCTCATGGTGGTCGTGTGCGCCTCCTGGTGACATGCTGGGCCAAGACCGGTTTAGCAAGGCGCAGGCCAGGTGGTCAATTTCGAAGTTGGTCCTCACCACCCCCCGGAGAACCGGCGCTTAGAGCGAGCCTTGTTCCCGCCCACGGCGGCGGCTAGTTTTGCTCCCCATGGCGCCCGATGACCGCAACACCGCGCTATTATTCCCCACCGGCGGCTACCAGTGGCCGGGCATGGGTGCCGACCTCGACGACACCCCCAGCCGCCTCGTGCTCGACCGTGCCGACGCCGCCCTGGCCGCCGTCGGCGTCGCGCCGGGGTCGCTGCGACGGCTGATGGCCGGCGACGGCCAGGCCAGGCGCGTGCAGGTCGGCGGCAGCTGGGCGTGGACCGGCGACTTCCCGTTGACCATGGCGGCCCAGATGGCCCTCGGCGTGGCCCTGGCCGACCACTGGATCGACCGCCACGGCCCGCCGGCCGTGGTCGCCGGGGAGAGCATGGGCGAACTGGCGGCCTACGCCATCGCCGGGGCGCTG
>CAZVWL010000321.1:0-2579 GCA_964630845.1 uncultured Fibrobacteraceae bacterium | reverse complement strand
CGACGCGGACGCGCTGGCGACGGCCGCGGTCGCGAAGCTCGAGGCCGGTGATCCGTCGGGTGCGCTGGCCTCGCTCGGGCAACCGCGCTGCCCCGCTGTGATCGTGCTGGCGCAGGCGATCAAGGGCCACGCCCACGGGCTGCCGCTGGCGGCGATCCGCGGCAGCGTGGAGGAGGCGGCCGTCCGGCAGGTACCCGCGTACGGCCGGCGCATCGGCTACCTCGCCATGCTCGCCAACATCGCCACGCTCGCCGGTCTGCTCGGCACGATCTTCGGCCTGCAGCGGAGCTTCGGCTCGCTGGCGCTGGCCGAGGCCGCCGAGAAGGCCGCGGTGCTGGCGGCCGGCATCGGCCAGGCCATGAACACGACGGCCTTCGGCCTGATCGTCGCCATTCCCTGCCTGATCGCGTACGCGCGCCTGTCGAGCGCGCAGGCCCGCAAGGCCGATGCCTGCGACGCGGCCGCGATCAAGCTGCTCAGCTACCTCGAGGCGCGCCAGGAGATCAACCACACGAAGTCGGTCGCCGCGTTCGAGCGCGCCGCGGTCTAGAACGACAGGAGACGAACCATGGCAATCGGTCGCAGCGCCTCGATGTTGCGTCGGCCGTCGGGCGGCGAGGTCGGACCCGAGATCGACGTGACGCCGGTGATGAACATGTTCATCATCCTGATCCCCTTCCTGATCAGCATGGCGGTGTTCACGCAGCTGGCCACCCACGCGTTCACGTTGCCGGGAGACGACCCCGCCGGCCTCGCGCGCCACGTCGACACGGTGCCGCTGACGGTCGCCGTGGCCGCCGGCGGCGTGACCGTCGTCCTGGGCGACCAGCCGCTCGCCAGCTTGACCGCCGGCGCCGACGGCGGCGTCGATGGGGCCGCGCTGCTGGCCGTGCTTGTCGCCGAACGTGTCCGCCGTCCCGGCGTCGTCGAGGTCACCGTGGCCGTCGACGACCCGGTGACCAGCGCCGTTCTGGTGCGCTGTCTGGACCAGTGCCGGGCGGCGGGCTTCACCGAGGTCGGCCTGGCGGAGGCGTCGCGATGAGCCGCGGTCGTGGCTGGCAAGGCCGCCGGCGCGCGGCGACCGACGGTCAGGCGCGCCCGCAGCTCACGTCGCTGGTCGACATGATGGTGATCCTGCTGGTCTTCCTGCTGCAGACCTTCTCTGTGCAGGGCCAGCTCGTGACGCCGTCGCGCGATCTCTACCTGCCGTCTTCCAGCGCCACGGAGCCTGCCGAGCCCATGCGCACGGTCACCATCACCACCGGCGGCGTCGGGGTCGACGGTCGCCAGGTGACGACCCTGGCAGCGATCGCGGCCGAGCCCGACAGCTTGCTCGTCGCGCCGCTGATGGCCGCCCTGCGCGACATGCCGGGCGACCCCGGTCCGGTGTCGATCCAGTGCGATCGGCGGGTCGACTTCGCCCTGCTCAAGCGCGTGCTCTACACCTGCAACCGGGCCGGCCACGGGGACCTGTCGCTGCTGGTGCTGCGGGAGGGTTCGTGATGGACCGCGCCGCCGGCAGCCTCGCCGTCTTCCTGCAACCGGCCGTCCGCGACGATCGCGGGCGCCTGGTGTCGATGCTCTTCACGCTCGTTGCGGTGGGGCTCCTGGGGCTGGGGTTGCTGCTGCAGACCGTTCCGTTGCCGCAGCGCGTGCGCCCGCAGCGTGCGCCGGCGCACCGCGTGTCGTTCCAGGTGGCGGCGCCGCCAGCGGCGCCGGTGGCGGAGTTGACGGCCACGACCGTGGTCGCGCAGGCGGTCGAACGGCCGCGCGTCGAGGCCGAGGAACCGGTCGCGCCCACCGCTCCCACCGCATCGGCCACGCCGGAAACGACTCACGACGACGCGCCGCCGCGCCGCGTCTACGGCGTGCGCCAGGTGCTGGCCCGCGGCCTGGGCGAGGGCGCCGGCTCTGGCGGCCTCGTCGTCAAGCGCGGCAACACGCTCGACGGCGTGGCTGACAGCCTGACCGCCACGGCCGCCGACCTGCGCGGCGAGCTGGCCGCGCTCAGTTCGGTGGAGCGCGCGCCCGAACCGGTCCATCAGGTCAAGCCGCGCTACTCGGCGGCGATGCTGGCCGCGCGCGTGAGCGGAGTGGTGACCGCGCGCCTGCTCGTGGACGCCGACGGCGCCGTGGCCGAGGTCGTCGTGCTCGAGGACATCGGCCACGATTCGCGAACGCTCGCCGCCGAGGCGTTCCGACAATTCCGCTTCCGTCCCGCGCGGCGTCACGGCGAGTCCGTGGCCGTGTGGATCGTCTTCCGCATGCGTTTCGAGTATCAGGAGTAGATGCCGTGATGAAGCTACGACACCAGCTCGGCCTTGCCGTCCTCGTGATCCTGATCGTCGTGTTGATCACCGATCGAACATGGGCCGACACCGCCGCCGGCGACCACCTCGAACCGGACGAACCGCCCCGGCTCATCACGTTCGTCGACGCGCAGTATCCGGCGGCCGCGCTGCGGGAGGGGCGCGAGGGTGTCGTGCTGCTGGAGCTGCTGGTGACGGCCGCCGGCCTCGTGGATTCGGTCCGCGTGCTCGAAGGCCTGGCGGCCGACCTCGACGCCGCCGCGGCGACCG
>CAZVWL010000320.1:0-2599 GCA_964630845.1 uncultured Fibrobacteraceae bacterium | reverse complement strand
GCGGCGGCGTTCTTCGCCGGCCTGGCGTACGTGATCGTCAGGCGGCTGAAGGGTCGTGAGGAACCGCGACGGATCGTCTTCTACTTCTCGTTGATCTCGACCGTGGCCATGGTGCCCTTCCTGCTCTGGCAGCACGTGACGCCGACCGCCTGGCAGTGGGTCTGGCTGGTGGGCACGGGCGTGTTCGCGGCGGGCGGTCAGGTGATGCTCACCCTGGCTTACCACCACGCGCCGGCCGGGCGCATCAGCATCTGGAGCTACAACGGGGTGCTCTTCTCGCTTATCCTCGGCCTGATCGTCTGGAGCGAGAGGCCGTCGCCGCTCAGCCTGCTCGGCGGCGTGCTGATCGTCGGCGGGGCCGTGTATTCGCAACGCGCGAGGTGAGGCTTGGAACTCTCGCTGCTGACCATCCTGATGCTGCTGATCGCGGGCCTGGGGACGGGATTGGTGGCCGGATTCGCGGGCGTCGGCGGCGGCATCGTGATGGTGCCGGTCATGCTCGAGCTGCTGCGCGCCTGGGGCGTGCCGCGCGAACACGTCGTGCAGGCGGCCATGGCCACCAGCCTGACCGTGTCGGTCCTCAGCACCGGCTCGGCCGCCTGGCGCCAGCACCTGCAACAGCGTGTCCTCTGGCGCGTCGTGGTGCCGATCGTGCCGGCGAGCATGCTCGGCGGCTGGCTGGGATCCGGCCTGGCGGCGGCCAGCGATGGCCGCTGGCTGCAAGGCGGGCTGGCCGGCGTGTTGATGTTCGCGGCTTACCAGTTCGTGCGCCAGCAGGAGCCGCACGCCGAGGATGGCCGCCCGCGCCGCTCGTTGTGGTTGTGGGGCCTGGTCGGGCTGGGCACCGGGCTCTTCGCCGGTCTCAGCGGGCTGGCCGGCGGGGTCGTGCTGGTGCCTGCGCTGGCGCTGTTCGGCAAGCTGCCGGCGCGATTCCTGGCTTCGACCTCGTCGGGCGTGATCATGTTCACCTCGCTGGCGGCGGCGCTCGGCTACATGTGGCACGGGCCGGCCGGCGGCCTGCTGGGCGAGGGGTTCGTGGGCTACGCGAACCTGCCCGCGGCGGCCTGCCTGGCCGCCACGGCGATCCCCATGGCGCAGGCGGGAGCGAGGCTCAACCGGCGGACCAGCGGCGCCTGGTTCCGGCGGTTGTTCGCGGTGCTGATGGTGGTGGTGGTGGTGCGCCTGTTGACGACCCTCTGACGAACTCCCGATCAAGCCCGCCGGTTGCGAGCCGATACCCGGACGTGCCCTTTTCACCGGGGGAGCGTCGCCGCATGAGCTGTCGGACCAGTTGCCCGGTCGATACCTACTTCGCGCCCGCGAAGCGAGCCGACGCCAAGGCGGTCCATGAGCAACGCGGCGGCTTCCTCGGCATCTCCGTGGGCCAGGCTCTGCTCGAGGCCATGCCCGGCCCCGCGCTGGTGATCAACGAGGATCGCCAGATCCTGAGCGTGAACGGCCAGCTGCTGGACCTGATGGGCATCAAGGACGCGATGGGGCTGATCGGTCTGCGGCCCGGCGAGGCGCTCGGCTGCACCAACGTCGCCACCGCCCCGAGCGGCTGCGGCACCGGCCGCGCATGCGGGCACTGCGGCGCCGTGGGCGCCATCCTCGAGGCGCTCGAGACGCGTGGACGGTCGATGCGCGAGTGCCGCCTGCTGATCGGAGGACCGCCACCGGCCGCCCTGGACCTGCGCGTGCACGCCACGTTCCTGGCCATCGACGGCGAGCACTACGTCGTGCTCGGGCTGCAGGACATCGGCCCCGAGAAGCGCCGCGAGGTGCTCGAGCGCGCGTTCTTCCATGACCTGTTGAACACCTGCGGCGGCGTGCAGGGCCTGGCGGAGCTGCTCGTCGACCTCGAGGCCGACCCGCAGGCGGAGCAGGCGCTCAAGCGCGACCTCGTCCAGCTCTCGCACCTGATGGTCGACGAGATCCGGTCGCACCAGCAGATGCTGGCCGCCGAGCGCGGGGACCTGCAGCTCGACCTCGCCGCAGTCGACGTGCCCGCGTTCCTCGCCGAGCTGGTGGCCATCTATCGCAACCACGTCGTGCGCGGTTCACGCACGCTCGCGCTGGCGACCGTGCCGCCGGTCAACCTGCGCACCGACGCCTCGCTGTTGCGTCGCGTGCTCGGCAACCTGATCAAGAACGCGCTGGAGGCCGCGCCCGACGGGGCGGCGGTCACGGTGCGGACGGACGTGTCGGACGGCGAGGTCGCCTTCACGGTGCACAACCCGGGCGCCATGCCGGCGGCCGTCCAGCTGCAGGTCTTCCAGCGCTCGTTCAGCACCAAGGGCGGCACCGGCCGCGGCATCGGCACGTACGCGGCCCGGCTCTTCTGCGAGCGCTACCTGGGCGGCAAGGTGTCCTTCACGAGCGACGACGCGGCAGGCACCGCGTTCACGGTGACGCTGCCGCGTCGCGTTTGACATCCGTCGGATCGAGCCATCACGTTCGAGGTTTCAGCGCCTCGATGAACGCGACCATGAACGCGGGCAGGTCGGCCGGCGTGCGTCCGCCATGGCGCCCTACTCCTTGTCGACCAGCGCCGCGATGTCGGCCGGCAGGGCGAAGACCTCGGCCGGGATCGGCTCGA
>CAZVWL010000319.1:0-2601 GCA_964630845.1 uncultured Fibrobacteraceae bacterium | reverse complement strand
ACCGGCGGCACGATTTGCGGTATGCTGTTTGAAGAATGAGAGTTATGCTAGTGGCTGAGGGGCGGTAACATTCTTCGCGGAATAATCCAAGCATGCGGGCTTTGATCTTTGCGGCGTGACCGTCCATGCTATAGTGGCGTCGCCGCCGCCCAAGTCCGGTGTTCGCCTCGCTCGTGCTTCCGTCCCGCCCGCCTCCAGGAGGGATTCCGATGGGTCCTCTGGCCATGCTCGCCCTATTGATCGCCGCGCTGGCGCTGTTCACCGCCACCATGCTCCGGCGCCTCGACGTGATGCGCGCGGCGCAGCCGGACAACCGGCTCGACCAGATCCCGCGCCGGATCGGTTCGCTGCTGGCGATCGGCTTCGGCCAGCGCAAGCTGCTGTACGAGCGCGGTCCCGGCTGGATGCACGTGGCGATCTTCGCGGGCTTCGTGGTGGTCGCCTTCCGCACGCTGACGCTGGTCATCCGCGGCTTCGACGCCGACTGGCGCGTGCCCGTGCTGAACGAGGGCTACCTGGTGATCCACAACCTCTTCGTGCTGCTGGTCCTGGCCGCGGTGATCTACGGCATGGGCCGTCGCCTGATCACGCGTCCGGAGCGCCTGAAGTTCAGCGGCGAAGCGGTGCTGATCCTCGGCTGGATCGGCCTCTTGATGGTGACCGATCTGCTGGGCGACGCCGCCAAGTTCACGCTGCATCCCGACCATCCGGAGCGCGGTTGGGCCTGGGCCGCCACGCTGCTGGGCGGCGTGTTCGCCGGGCAGAGCGCCGCGTCGCTCAACGTCTGGCACCACGTGAACTTCTGGCTGCACACGATCCTGGTGCTCGGCTTCCTGAACTACCTGCCGTTCGGCAAACATTTCCACGTGTTGACCTCGCTGCCGGCCGTCTTCCTCGAACGGCTCACCCCGCCCGGCAAGCTCGAGAAGCTCGACCTCGAGGCCCTGATGGCCGCCGGCGCCGAGAGCTTCGGCGTCGGCCGCGTGGAGGACTTCAGCTGGCGGCGCATCCTCGACATGTACACCTGCACCGAGTGCGGCCGCTGCAACACCGGCTGCCCGACCCACACCACCGGCAAGCCGCTGCACCCGCGCGAGCTGATCACCGACGAACGCGACCATCTCTACGCGATCAGCGACCAACTGGCCGCCATGGGCCGCCTCAAGAGCAAGGGCAACCTCGCCGAGTACAAGGCGCTGCAGGGCGCCATCGAGCGGCCCATCCTGCCCGGCGGCATCATCGCCGACGACGTGCTCTGGGCCTGCACCACCTGCGGCTACTGCATGGCTCACTGCCCGGTGCAGATCGACCACGTGCCGAACATCATCGACCAGCGCCGCTACCTGGCGATGACCGAGGCCAAGCTGCCGGCGGCGCTGCAGAACGCCATGCGGGGCCTGGAGACCAACAGCAACCCCTGGAACATCAGCGCCCAGGCCCGCGAGGACTGGTGCCAGGACCTGCCGGTGCCCAAGCTGCGCGAGAAGGGCGGCGCGGACTGGCTGCTGTTCGTGGGTTGCGCCGGCAGCTTCGACGCCCGCAACCAGGCCGTGCAGAAGGCGCTGGTGCGCTGCCTGGTGGCCGCCGGCGTCGACTTCGCCATCCTCGGCAACGAGGAGGGTTGCTGCGGCGACGTGTCGCGGCGCTCGGGCAACGAGTACCTCTTCCAGACGCAGGCGCAGCACAACATCCAGCACCTGCAGCGTTACGGGATCAAGCGCGTGGTGACAGCTTGCCCGCACGGCTTCAACACGATCAAGAACGAGTACCCCGATTTCGGCCTCGAGGGCGTCGAGGTGCTGCACCACAGCCAGCTGCTGCGCGACCTGCTGCAGCAGGGTCGCCTGAAGGTCACGGCCGAGGCGGCGCACGAGGTCACCTTCCACGACTCCTGCTACCTCGGCCGCCACAACGAGGAGTACGACGCGCCGCGCGAGGTCCTCGGCGCGGTGGGCGGCCTGTCCCAGGTCGAGATGCCGCGCTCGCGCCGCGAGGGCTTCTGCTGCGGCGCCGGCGGCGCGCGCATGTTCATGGAGGAGGACCTCGGCACGCGCATCAACCACAACCGCATCGAGGAGGCGGCGGCCACCGGGGCCGGCGAGGTCTGCTCGAGCTGCCCGTTCTGCCTGACGATGCTCGAGGACGCGGTCAAGGAGACCGACCGCCAGGAAACTCTGCGCGTGCGCGACATCGCCGAGGTGATCGCCGACAACCTGGTCGACGCGTCGTCGGCGCCCGCGGAAGGCGATCGGGCCTGACCGGCGCCTGTCGGCGCCGACCGGTTCCCTGAGGACGGCCGCCGCGCGCGCATGCGGCGGCCGTTTTCGGGTGGTCGATCCCGCGGCTTCGATTATGTTTGGTATGGTGCGCCAGCGCCCGCCGCAACCCGCCCGCCCGCCGCGCGATCGTCTAGACCGCCGCAACCGAGAGGGCTTCGCCATGACCTCGAACGGCCGTCTGCTCATCGTTTCGAATCGCTTGCCCGTGGTCATGCGCCGGCAGGACGGACGCTGGCGAGCCGCCGCCGGCGCCGGCGGCCTGGTGACCGCGCTGGCGCCGGTGCTGCGTCACCGCGGCGGCGTCTGGGTGGGCTGGCCCGGC
>CAZVWL010000318.1:0-2605 GCA_964630845.1 uncultured Fibrobacteraceae bacterium | reverse complement strand
GAGCGTGGCCGACCACGCCGACAGCGCCGCCCACAGCACCCCCTGCCGCCCGTCGCGCCAGCCTCCGCGCCACACGTATTCGCGCCAGAAGGCGGCCGGTCCGGTGACCAGCAGGTGCAGCGGCTGCCAGGGGCCGTAGCGGCTGCGGCCCGCGCGCGCCTCGAGCGTCGTGTAGAGGTCGATCTTGCGCAGGTACGGTCGCGGATCGTCGAGCGTCAGGTGCAGCAGCGGCGCGCCGAGCGCGCCCGTCGGGGCGGCCGGCTCGAGCGGGACCAGGCCCTCGTGCACCGGGTCGCCCGACAGCGTCGCCGCGTCGAGCCGGGCCAGGCGCGCCAGGCGCTGGCCGCTCAGGCTGCGCATGGTCATCACGCGGCCCTGGACCAGATTCTCGCGCTGGACGGTCCAGACGGCGTGGTCGGCCAGATGGCCGTCGCGGCGCAGCGCGGCGAGTTCGGCGCCCAGCGCGGGCGATAGGCGCTCGTCGGCGTCGATCCACAGCCAGTACGGCGTCGTGACGTACACGAGGGCGGCCGTGCGGCTGCGGGAGAAGTCGTCGAATGGGCGCGCGGCCCAGCGCAGTGGCGGGTCGTGGGCGGGGTCGGCGGCGCAGGCTTCGAGCAGGGCGACCGTGCCGTCGGCGCTGCCGGTGTCCAGCACGAAGATCGCGTCCACGGCGCCGCGCAGGCTGGCCAGGCAGGCGGGCAGGCGCGCGGCCTCGTCGCGGACGATCAGGACCGCGGTCAAGGCGGCGGCGTTCGTGGCGGCGGCGTTCATGGCGGCAGGATAAGGGCGATGGCCGGCGATGTCGCGCCGCGCAACGGCAGGCTTGCGAGCCTCCGCGCGGCGATATAGCGTTGCCCGTGCCGCCCCGGACCCGTCTCGAACCCAAAAGGACGTCATCCCGTGAGCCTGACACGTGACGATATCCTCGCGGCCTTGCGCGAGGTGAAGGTGCCCGGCACGAAGGTCGACATCGTGAAGATCGACCTCGTCGGCAAGATCGAGATCCACGGCGGCGAGGTGCTGGTGGAGATCGTGCGCACGAGCGAGAAGCTGGAGACGATCGAGGCCATCCGGCAGGAGGCCCAGGCGCGCCTTGCGCAGCTATCCGGCATCACCTCGCTGTCGGTCGAGGTCGACGACCGCTCCGAGGCCACGAAGAAGAAGAGCAAGGCGCCGGCCGGTCCGCACGGCCAGTCACCCGATCCCTGGGCCGACCGCGCCCGGCTCTCCGGCGTGCGCCGCGTCGTGGCCGTGGCCAGCGCCAAGGGCGGCGTGGGCAAGAGCACGGTGGCGGTCAACCTGGCCCTGGCGCTGCTTGAGAAGGGGCACCGCGTGGGCCTGCTCGACGCGGACATCTACGGGCCGTCGTTGCCCACGATGCTCGCGGTCGACATGCCGCCGGAGGTGACCGAGGAACGCCGCTTGATCCCCGGCCTCGCGCACGGCATGCAGGTGCTGAGCATGGGGCTCTTGATCGACCCCAACCAGGCCGTGATCTGGCGCGGCCCGATGGTCTTCTCGGCGGTCAAGCAGTTTCTGAAGGACGCCGACTGGCAAGGCCTCGACTACCTGGTGGTCGACATGCCGCCCGGCACCGGCGACGCGCAGCTGACCCTCGTGCAGCAGACGCCGCTGGCCGGCGTCGTGATGGTCACCACCCCGCAGGAGGTGGCGCTGGCCGACGTGCGCCGCGGCGTGCAGATGTTCCGGCAGGTGGAGGTGCCGGTGCTCGGCATCGTCGAGAACATGAGCTACTTCCTCTGCCCGGACAACGGCAAGCGCTACGACATCTTCGGCAGCGGCGGCGGCGAGCGGGTGGCGCAGCAGTTCGACCTGCCGCTGCTGGCGCAGATCCCCATCGAGCCGCTCCTGCGCGAAGGCGGCGACCTGGGCCGGCCGCTGATGCTGCAGAAGGACGATTCGGCCACGCGCCGGGTGTTCCTCGCCCTGGCCGATCAGGTTGACGCCCTGGCCGTCGACCACGCAGGTTGACCGGGTGACCGGCCGGGCCGACGCGGCGCTGGTCCTCGCGCTGGCGCTGCTGGCGCTGGCGGCCATGCTCTCGGTCGCGGCCAGCCAGATCCTGCTCGGCGTGCTGCTGGTGGCCGTGCTCTGGCGGTGGCGCCGGGGCGCGGCGCCCCACCAGACCGGTCTGGAGTGGCCGGCGCTCGCGCTGGTCATCTGGGCCCTGGCGATGATCCCCCTCTCGGACGACCGCGCCCAGAGCCTGCTCTACGCCCGCCGCTGGTACCTGCTCGTGCCGATCTGGGTGGGCGCGACGCTCGCGGCCTGGCGCGGGGCACGGCTGGCGGCGCTCGGCGGGCTGGCGGCCGGCGCGGTCGGTTCGGCTCTCTACGGCATGGTGCGCTTCCGGGGCGCGGCGGCCGCGTATGTCGACCAGGGGGAGCAGGTCGGGGTGCGGGCGTTGCCCATGTCCGGCTACATGACCGGCGGCGGCCTCTTGATGCTCGCGGGGCTGGTGATGCTGGCGGGCGTGCTGGTGGTGCGGTCGCGGCGTCACCGCGCGTGGCTCGTGGCGGGGCTGGCGGTGGTCGGCGCCTGCCTCGTGCTCACGCTGACACGCAGCGCGTGGCTCGGCTTC
>CAZVWL010000317.1:0-2618 GCA_964630845.1 uncultured Fibrobacteraceae bacterium | reverse complement strand
TGCAATCGGTCTTGACCACGCCGGGATGCTCGGCCGGATCGACGGTGCGCAGCCCCCGCCCGATCATCTGGGTCAGCGTCGACTTGTGCGAGCTCGGGCGCAGCAGCACCACGCAGGAGGTGGGTGTGTAATCGTAGCCTTCAGTCAGCACCGCCACGTTGACGACTACTTGTGCCTCGCCGCTTTCATATTCGGCGAGCCGGACCTTGCGCTCGGCGTCCGACAACTCGCCGTGGATGAGCACGGCGCGGATGCTGGCGGCGACAAACGCGTCGGCCACGCACTGCGCGTGGGCCACGGTGGAGCAGAACACGATGGTCTTGCGCTCGCCCGCCTTCTCGCGCCAGTGACGGATCACCGCGTCGGTGATCGGCGTCCTGTTGAGGATCGCCTCGACCTCGTTCATGTCGAAATCGGTGGCGGTGCGGCGCACCTGGGCGAGGGCCGATTGCGCGCCAACATCGATGACGAAGGTGCGCGGCGGCACCAGATGGCCGGAGGCGATGAGCTCGCCCAGGGTGATCTGGTCGGCCACGTTGCTGAAGACCTCCCGCAGCCCCTTGCCGTCGCTGCGTGCGGGCGTGGCCGTGGCGCCGAAGATCAGCGCCCTGGGGTTGCGCGACAGCACGCGATCTATCACGCGCCGATAGGACTTTGATGCGGCATGGTGCGCCTCGTCGACCACCAGTAGATCGAGCGTGGGCATCGCGTCGAGATGCGCGTCGCGCGAGAGCGTCTGCACCATCGCGAAGGTGGCGCGCCCGGCCCAGGACTTCTCCTTGGCATCGAACACCGAGGTGGTGAGGCCGGGATTGACCCGGCCGAACTTCTCCCGGTTCTGGGCGGTGAGCTCGTCGCGGTGCGCGAGGATGCAGGCTTTTGCGTCGGGCTCCTCCAACACGCCGCCGGCGACCGCCGACAGCATGATGGTCTTGCCCGAACCGGTCGGGCCGATGGCCAGGGTGTTGCCGTGCTGGTGCAGCGCCGCGAGCGAGCGCTCCACCAGCAGGGCCTGACGGGGACGAAGCATCATGCCGGCAGTCCCCCCTTACTGCGCCCAGCTCGGACGGCCCGTGACCGGCCCGCGACCCGTGGCTTGGGCATAGGCGTTCGGCGTGGTGGGCGCCGGGGCGGACGGACGCGCGTTGCCCATCAGCGCGGCGTAGTCCTTGTGATCCGGCTGGATCGCCTGCTTGATGACCGCCTTGTCCTGGCCGTTCTGGTCCTTCTCCCAATCGACCTTGCCGAGGAACTCGATGCCGTCGAGGTCGGCGAAACCGGCGATGCGCCGCGCGTTCTGGGCCTGGGGGCTGGCGTCGCCCGGATGGACGCCGCGCGCCGAGTTCAGGATCGCCTTGACGAAGGCGCGGCCCATGTTGGCCCACTCGGGACCCTTGGGGCTGTAGAGACCGATCAGCGACCACAGCTTGCGGCGGGCGTACTCGCCCTCCATCACCACGAATTCGCAGTTGAGGTACACCGAGCCGGTGTTGTCGTTGCGGGTGGCGTAGCCGCCGGTCCAGCCCTGGCTCGCATCGTCGAAGCCGCCGGGGCGGATGGTCATGCGCACGCGCACCAGCGTGCCCTTGGGGATCAGGTCGAACGAGGACTGCTCGTTGGCGTCGTTGAAATCGAAATAGCTCATGGTCGTGGCTCCTTATTGCTGTACGGGTTCGGAAGGCGCGGGGCGCGCGAAGTCGAGGCGTTCGAGTGCAGGGCGGGCCGGGCCGGCGATCTTGGCCATCAGCCGGCCGAGGTGCGGCTCCTCGATCTGGTCGAGGCGGCCGGAACGGTCCTTGGCGGGGTAGCCCCAGGGGTTGAGCGTGTGGCAGACGAAGGCGCGGTAGGCGGTGCCGTCGTCGGCCTTGAGCTCGGCCAGCGTCACCACCTCGTCGACGATGCCCGGCAGCTCGAGCCCGGTCTTGGAGCCGTCGATCTGCAGCTGGAAGACGCGGCGATTGAAGTCGTCGAGGCGCTCGTCGAGGATGCCGACGAACCACACGTTCTTGCCGCGCGTGTGCTGCAGGTGGGTGAGCCAGGCGATCATCTCCTGGCCCATCAGGCCGTAAGCGCCGCGGGTGTCGGGCTTGCCGGTCTTCTCGGAGTAGGCCTGCGGCTGGCCCTTGCACCACTGCAGGCACAGACGCCCGGCGACGGTGATCGAGTCGACGAACACGGTGTCGTAGCGATCGAGCACGGTCGGGTCGCCGAAGCGCGCGCAGACCGCGTCGAAGTGGGCCTGGCTGAAGGGCTGGTCCTCGCGCAGCGCCGGGTTCGGACCGCCGATGAACACCGCGAAGTCGCGGCACTCCTGCCAGGTGCGCGGGCGGATGGTGTCGCCGGCCCAGCCCTCGACGGCGAGGTCGCCCGCCTCGAGGTCGAAGAACAGGGTGGCCTCGGGCGCCAGGGTCCAGAGCTGCGAGGTCTTGCCGATGCCGCTCTTGCCGACCAGCACGCCTTTCACGCCGCGCTTTTCGGCCAGGCGCTGGTCGGCGGAGATGATGGGGAGGCTCATGAGCGGCCTCCTTTGTCGGTGAAGGCGTCTCCGATCCGGTGCGCGCCAAGTGCGCCGTGTTTGCGGGCGAGGTCGTAGAGCTCCCGCAAGGCGTTCATGCGGC
>CAZVWL010000316.1:0-2646 GCA_964630845.1 uncultured Fibrobacteraceae bacterium | reverse complement strand
GGGCGAAACGACCGCGAGTTTGGGTTAGTGGCTGGGGTTTGGCGGGGGCGTCAGTGTGGGTGTCATTCAGGCTAAAGGGTAGTCGACATGGGTCGTCAGTTGTTGGGATTGCGTGAATATGCCAGGTACCGTGAGGCTCGCGGGTTGCCTGGGATCACTTTGCGCGCGGTCCAGAAGGCGATCGAGAGCGGCAGGATCACCACGGTCGTCGATGAGAAGGGTAAGCCGAAGATCGATGCCGAGGTGGCCGATATCCAGTGGGGCCGCAACACGGATCCGGACCAGTCGGCCAGGGCGAACGCCGGTCGCGATGTGGCGCCGCCACCGTCTGGTGGCCATGGTGTCGGTACTGGCGCTGGCGGATCCGGCTCGCCTGGTGGCGAACGCGAGGGCAGCCTGTATTGGGATGCCAAGACGCGGCGCGAAATCGCCGAGGCGGCCAAGGCCGAGCTGCAGCTTGAGGAGATGTCGGGCGGCCTGGTGAGGCGCGATGCGGTCGAGCGTGCCGCCTATGAGGCCGGCCGGCTGCTGCGCGACATGATCCTGTCGGTGCCGAGCGGACTGGCCACCGAGCTGGCGGCCATGGCCGAGCCGCAGGCGATCGAGGCGCGCATGCGTGACGAGCTGCGCAAGGTACTCGACAACCTGACGCGCCTGACCCGCACCGGTCTGGAGAAGGCGAAAGTCTGATGGGCGCGATCGCGGACGGCTTCCTGGCCTACCTGGACGGCTTCAGCAAAGGTATCGAGCCGGATCCGGACATGTGGATCGACGAGTGGGCCGATGCCCACATGGTCATCCCGAAGAAGTCTGGCGCCGCGCACCCTGGCCCCTACCGCACCGACCGCACGCCCTATGCCCGCGAGGTGATGCGCTGCTTGTCGCCGCTGCATCCGTGCCGGCGCGTGGTGGTGATGGGCGCCTCGCAGCTGATGAAAACGCAGGTCGGGCTCAACTGGGTGGGCGGCAGCATTCACCAGGCGCCGGCCAATATCCTGACGCTGCTGCCGACGTCGAACATAGCCAAGCGCGTGTCGAGCCGGATCAGCGAAGTCATCCGCGCGGTGCCAGTGCTCAAGGATCGCGTCGCCGAACCGCGCAGCCGCGACTCCAAGAACACAATGGACACCAAGGAGTTCGACGGTGGCACGCTCTACATCACCACCGCCGGCAGCGCCTCGAACCTGGCCGAGATCCCGGCGCGCTATGTCTGGGGCGACGAGGTCGACCGCTGGGATGCCAGCGTCGATGGCGAAGGCGACCCGGTTGAGCTTGCCGAAGCGCGCACCAGCACCTTCGAGTACAACGCCAAGATCTACTTCTCCAGCTCGCCGACGCTGGAAGGCGCCAGCCGCATCGATGCGCTGTTCAAGGATGGCGACCAGCGCAAGTTCCATATCGCCTGCCCGCACTGCGAGCACGAGCATGTCCTTGAATGGGAATCCTGCCGCTGGACGCCGGATCTGACCGAGGCCTGGTTCGTCTGCCCCGAGTGCGGTGCCGAGATCCATGAGCACGAGAAGCCGCACCTGCTGGCCGCCGGCCGCTGGATCGCCCAGGCCCGCGGCGACGGCCGCACCGTCAGCTTCCACTTCCCGGCGCAATACGCGCCGCTCGGATGGCTGTCCTGGCTGTCGATGGCGCGGCAGTACGTCAAGGCCAAGGCCGCGCGCGACCAGGGCGACCAGGAGCCGATGCAGGTGTTCTACAACACGCGCCTGGCGCGCTGCTGGAACCCGAGCGATGAAACCGCCA
Organism: uncultured Fibrobacteraceae bacterium; assembly: GCA_964630845.1. GTDB lineage: Bacteria > Krumholzibacteriota > Krumholzibacteriia > LZORAL124-64-63 > LZORAL124-64-63 > Glo-17. Next base: position 891 of record CAZVWL010000316.1, on the reverse strand, counting down.
AGGCCGACCAGCTCAAGCTGCGCGCAGAAGCCTATGCGCTGCGCACCCTGCCGCGCGAGGTGCTGGTGCTGACGGCCGCCGCCGACGTGCAGCCGAACCGCATCGAGGTCGATATCTACGGCTGGGGCGAAGGCCTCGAGCGCTGGGTCATCGATCACCAGGTGCTGTGGGGGGCGCCCTCCGAGGATGCCGTCTGGCGCGATCTCGACGGCGTGCTGCAGGGCACGCTGCCGCACCCGTCCGGCATCCCGCTGCCGATCTCGGCCGCGCTGGTCGACTCCGGCGGCCACAACACCCAGGACGTTTACAACTACTGTCGCGTCCGGCGCAACCGCAAGGTGCTGGCCATCAAGGGCGCCAGCCGCCCCGGCCAGCCGGTCATCGCGGCCCGGCCGCGCAAGCAGGACATCAACTTCCGTGGCCGCTCCGAGCGCCATGGTGTCGAACTGTGGTTCGTCGGAACCGACACCGCCAAGGACTGGCTGGCCAGCCGCTGGCTGCTGACGGCCGGGCCCGGCGCCATCCATTTCTCGAAAGACCTGCCCGACGAATTCTTCAGCCAGCTCACCGCCGAGCGGCGCCTGACGCGCTACCGCAAGGGCCACAAGATCAGCGAGTGGGTGAAGAACAAGGCCGACCGCAATGAGGCGCTCGACCTGTCTGTCTATAACCTGGCCGCCGCCTACTTCTTGGGCCTGCACCGCAAGCAGCCGCACGACTGGGCCGCGCTGCGCGCCAAGCTCGATCCGCCGACGCGCGACCTGTTCGCCGCCGCGCCGTCGCCGGCAGATCATGTGCAAACGTCTGCACCCTCTCTGGCCATTGTGCCGCCCCCACACCCGCAACCCGCCGACCACGGCTTTGGCAATGAAGGATGGAACCTGTGAGCCG
>CAZVWL010000315.1:0-2650 GCA_964630845.1 uncultured Fibrobacteraceae bacterium | reverse complement strand
GCGGCGGTCCTGGTCCTGTGGCCACAGCCACCACAGCAGCGCAAAGCCCAGCACGAGACCCCCCCCGACGTTCTGCCAGGAGGTATCGCCGGTGGCCAGCACCCACAGGCCGACCAGCACCAGGTTCAGCACGACCAGGATCACGGCAGCACCGCCTCGATCATCGATCCGGGGTCGAGCAGCGCCGTGGCGGCGGCCTGGGCGGCTGCAAGCAGCGGTCCGGGCACCACGCCGAGCACGGTCACCAGCAGGACCAGCGACACGGTCGCGACCCACATCGCGCGGGCGCCGGCAAGATCTCTGGGGCCGACAACGCCGGCATCATCGGCGGCTTCGGGCTTGCCGGCGGCGGGGTCGTCAACGGGATCGGGCGCCGGCTTCCAGAAGGCCTCGAGCCAGATCTTGAGCATGCTCAGCAAGGTGAGCAGGCCGGCCGCGAGGGCGACCGCGAGCACCCACCACTGGCCGGCCAGGGCGCTGGCGCGCAGCACCGCCAGCTTCGCCCAGAAGCCAGACAGCGGCGGGATGCCGGCCAGCGAGAGGGCCGCCAGCAGGAAGATGACGGCCAGCGCCGGGCGGGCGGCGTAGAGGCCGCCGGTGCGATCGAGGGACGTGGTGCCGAGGTGGCGCTGCACCAGACCGGCGACCAGGAAGAGCGCCGGCTTCACCAAGCCGTGGTGCACCAGGAAGAAGACGGCGGCCATCAGCCCGGCCAGGTGCGCGCGCGGATCCGGCGTGGCGAGCAGGCCGACGCCGACGGCGATGTAGCCCACCTGGCTGATGCTGTGCCAGGCCAGGATGCGCTTGATCTCCATCTGGGCCACCGCGCCCAGCACGCCGCTGAGCATGGTGATGGTGGTGGCGACCAGGATGATCGGCAGCACCTCGGACACGGCCGCCAGCGGCAACGTGAAGACGCGCAGCAGCGCGTAGATGCCGACCTTGGTCAGCAGCGCGGCGAACAGGGCGCAGGTGCCGGCGCTGGGCACGTGGTAGCTCGCCGGCAGCCAGAAGTAGAGCGGGAAGAGCGCGGCCTTCAGCGAGAAGGCGATCGCCAGGAGCATGGCCACGGCCGCGACCGCATGGGGGCGCGTGGCGTGCACCTCGGCGAGCCGACCGTGCAGATCGGCCATGTTCAGGGTGCCGGCCAGGCCGTACACCGCGCCCACGGCGAGCAGGAAGAGCATCGAGCCGAAGAGGTTCAGAGCGAGCGCTTTCAGGGCGGCTTCGAGGTCGTCGCGACGGCCGCCGAGCACCAGCAGGCCGAAGCTCGCGGCGAGCAGCACCTCGAACCAGACGTAGAGGTTGAACAGGTCGCCGGTCAGGAAGGCGCCGTCGACGCCCAGCAGGAGCACGTGCAGCAGCGGGAAGAAGGCGCGCCGGCTGCCGCGCAACGGCGCTTCGGCGGCGCCGTAGACGGCGACCACCAGGCCGATGACCGCCCCGAGCAGCACCATGAGCGCGCCCAGCGCGTCGGCCGCCAGCGTGATGCCCATGGGCGCGGGCCAGCCGCCGAGCTGGCCGGCGACCACGCCGCTTTTGGCCACGTGGTGCCAGAGCATGGCCGCCGCCGGCACCATCAGCGCCGCCACCGCGATGCCGACGCCCGCCTGCAGGCGCGGTCGTCGCCAGCAGGCGAGCGTCAGGGCGGCGCCCAGCAACGGCAACAGCAGCGGGGACACGAGCAGCGCGTTCACGTGTCGGTCCTCCGCATGGCGTCGGGGTCGTCGTCCTGGGCGGCGTCGTGCAGGCGCCACATGAGCGCGGCGGCGAACGAGAGCAACGCGAAGCCGATGACGATCGCGGTCAGCACCAGGGCCTGCGGCAGCGGGTCGGCGGCCCCGGCGGGCGGGGTCGTCTCGCCCAGGGCGGTCAGCGGCGGCGCCGCGCGCGTGATGCGGCCGGCCACGAAGACCGCCAGGTTCACCGCGTTGCCCAGCAGCACGAGCCCGACCAGCAGCTGGCCGAGCGACCGCTGCAGCAGGAGGTACACGCCGCAACCGAAGAGCACGCCGACCACGAGGCCGAGCAGCAGGGTCATGACGGCTCCTCCTCGTCGCAGGCGGGGTCCAGCGCGCCCAGCAGGATGAGCGCCACCGCGCCGAGCACCACGAGGTACACGCCGATGTCGAACAGGAGCACCGTGCCCACCTTGCCGAGGGTCAGCAACTCGCCCCACCACTGCGCGGTGAGGTAGGGTTGACCCCGCAGCAGGCCGGGCACCCCGCTGAGGGTGGCCAGCAGCAGGCCGGACGCCAGCAGGGCCAGCGGGCTGGTGCGCAGCAGGCGGCGGGCGTGGCCGGGTCCGAACGCCAGGCCGTGCACCACGAAGCCGGCCGCGGCCAGCAGGCCGCCGATGAAGCCGCCGCCCGGCTCGTTGTGGCCGCGCAGCAGCACGATCACCGACATGCCCACCAGCAGCATCGTGACCGGGCGGCTCACCGCGCGCAGGGGCACCCAGTTCATGCCGCGCCTCCTGCCCGCCGCAACCTCAGCAGCACCCAGATGCCCAGCGCCGCGGCCATCACCACGGTGATCTCGCCCAGGGTGTCGAGCGCGCGGAAGTCGACCAGGATCACGTTGACGACGTTGCGTCCAAACGCCTCGGGACCGGCCGCCGCCAGCATCGAGTCGGCGACCGGAGCGGGCC
>CAZVWL010000314.1:0-2651 GCA_964630845.1 uncultured Fibrobacteraceae bacterium | reverse complement strand
CTGAGATCGACCAGACCGGTGGTGGCGACGGCTGGGAGTGAGTCCCTGAGCATGGTGAGGATCGAGTGGGCCTGTGGCGGTTGAAAACCCTATACCCCTTCTGTCGGAGGCGTCCGTCGGACAGACAACCCCAGTGGTCGCCCCCCGTTGACTTGGACCGGGGTCGGGTCGTGCTGGGTCCGACCCTGGGGATCGACCTGCGCCAGCAACCCGACAACGACCACGAGCGACCAGCGGACGGTATCGATCAGCTCGGCCACGATCGCGGGCGCGTGGCCGGCGCTGATCGTCTCCACCACGAGTCCGAGGTTGAGCACCAGCCCCATCACCCCATCAGGGGTTCTGAAATGGCTCCTTGAACAACCCCTTGACCGTCGTCAAACTAGGTCGATCGACCCGGACGGGTTCCGACAGGTTGGTGCGGATCTGGTATGGGAAGGCAAAACCTGCCTGCTCAGCGGGCATCGCCACGACAATCAGGATGACAGCCTGCCCAGGCTCTCCAGCGATGGTCACCGAGGATTCGCTTCCTGGATACGTACGAGCGATCACGGTCGCCGGCTGGTAACTGTTGCAATCGTCTCCGCCAACGATCTGATAGATTCGCAACGCCCCCTCAGCCTGGACCGACACCTCCAGGGTACCTACCGGCGGCATCTCGAACACGAAATAGTCGGCATCCGAACCCGATGAGGGGGCGTTCCATCTCCCGGATGTCGCGCACAGTACCGGGCTGATCACGTCCATCATCGGGGCGTAGCCCAGCGCGTTGAACGAACTGCACCCTCCGTTGAGATCGTCGAGACCGCCAGGATTCCAGGGCTCATCCTCCACCTGGGCCTCGGGCGGACAGTCCGGCATCAGCGAGCCGAACTCATGGACCGACAGCGCGAAGGTGCCCGACGCGGACGAGACCCCATCGACAACGATGTAGTAGGTTTCTCCGGCAAGCACGGGCAAGTATGAGATGCGTGCCGCCCAGCTGAACTCGGAGGGGTAGTACGTCATGTTGCACGCAACCACGTTGAGTCCTACATCCGCGACGAAGAGCGCGTTGTCGTAACCTGTCCCGAGGGTATCGATGGTCAGGATCTGGTCATGCGGCGGCGTGTACACGTAGAACACGTCATTGGCATTGGTCCCGTACGGACACACCTCTCCCGTGAAATTGTTGGTATACTCGGCCGTCGATCCCGAATCCACGAAGGGCAGCGTATCGATCACGATCGCCGTCTCGTAGGTGTCACCGGGCAGTTCGTCGGCCAGAGCCAACGCAGCGAACAGCACAAGCGCGCTTGACGCTGCCGCGACCTTATTCATCGGACACCCCCCTTACCGATTCCGATCGAATTCGAGTGCGCCGGCGGATCCGCGCCGCCACGCAAACGGGCGCGCCATCAAGGCGCGCCCGCATCGACATCGATCGAGATGACCCCAGACCCGACCGCTCAGCCCGCCGGCGTGAGGTTGCCGTTGTTCAGGTCGAGCGTGTAGACCTCGCCGTCGACGGTCACGGTCGCGGTGTGGTCGCCATCGAAGGTGACGACGGCGGTGATGCCCTCGTTGGTGAAGGTCAAGGTGCCTTCGGCGGGCCACGTCGTGGAGCCGTCGCTGAAGACGACCAGGCCGGCGAGCGTCCAGGCCGCGGTGTAGTTGCCGACCACGAGGGTGCCCGAGCCGTCGACGGTGGCGGTGTCGTTCACGCGGTCGATGTCGCTGACGAGCGCGAAGCTCAGCAGCCAGGGCAGGCCGCCGTCGACGAGCGTCACGCTGAGCGGGGCGCCGGTCGGGGTGGAGGCGCTGGCCCAGTCGGCCTGCGCCGGCGTGCTGGGCGAGCCGCTGGCGCCGCCGTCGCGGAAGAACAGGTTGACCGTGCCCTGGATCGGGTCGCCGGCGGCGAAGGTATAGACATACTCGCCCTCGGCCTTGCCGCTGTAGGTGGCGCCGATGGGGGCGATGTCGACCATGGCCACGGCGAGGAAACCGGCCTGGCCGGCGACGTCGGCCTTCTCCAGCGGCGGCAGGTTGTCGTTGGGCGCGGTCGAATCGCTGCTGCAGCCGGCGAACAGCCAGGCGGCGGTCGCCAGCAGGAGCAGGGTGGTCAGGTTGTTACGCATGGCAATGCCTCCTGGCTGTGTCAGATGCCGAACAAGAGTCCGGCGGTGAAGACGGTGAGCTTGCCCACGCCGACCTCGGCGTTGAGCTTGGCGCCCAGGTTCAGGGTGGCGCCCAGGGTGAAACGCGCGCTCATGTCGCCGTCGACCTCGAAGCGGACGCGGGTATCGCTGTCTTCCGGCGTGTAGTTCACCGTCATGGTCGACGATTCCTTGGCCAGGCCGGCATACACCGTCGCCAGGCCAAAGGCGCGCGACGCGGCCACGTAGATGCTGGTCGCCTCGGTCTCGACGATGGTGCCGAGCTCGATCTCCTGCTTGAAGAAGCCGATCAGCAGGTCGACCGGCAGGTTGGGCAGCATGGGGCCGGGGCTCCACTGCAGGCCGTAGCCCAGGTACTTGGTCTTGCCGAAGTCGCCGAGGTCGACCTCCGGGAACCAGCGCAGCGAGGCGCGGAAACCGGCCACGCCGCCGACCTGCAGCTCGGGGGCGAACAGCGGGATCCAGCGGGTCTCCACCAGGCCGCCGATCGTTTCG
>CAZVWL010000313.1:0-2653 GCA_964630845.1 uncultured Fibrobacteraceae bacterium | reverse complement strand
ACACGGTGCGGGAGATCTGCCCGCACGTGGTGACGGTGACCAACGCCGACCACGACGACTCGCTCGACATCCTGCAGCTGGCCGGCAGCACCCACGTCTACCAGTTCCACAAGCTGCTCGGCAACGCCCTGGCGCGGCGCGTGCTCGGCGTCAGCCTGCACGCCAACGTGATCGGCCGCTTCGGCGACCTGCTCATCGCCGAGCTGCCGGCCATGGCGACCTCGCTGGTCGGCCAGACCCTGCTCGAGAGCCGCCTGCGCGCGCGCACGGGCGTCAACGTGGTGGGCGTCTGGGACCACGGCGAATTCCTGCTGCCGACGCCGCAGACGAGGATCGACGCGTCGAGCGTGCTGGTGCTGGCCGGCACCGCCGCCCAGCTGGACGGTTTCCAGCAGGCCGTGCAGGCGACCGACCAGCCGCACCGGCAAAAGGGCCCGGTGCTGATCCTGGGCGGCGGGCGCGTGGGGCAGGCGGTCGCCGCCACGCTCGCGCAGCGGGGCATCGACTACCGCATGGTGGAGAAGCGGGGCAACCTGAAGAACGGCGACAAGCGCGTGATCATCGGCAGCGCCGCAGACCGCGACGTGCTCATCGAAGCGGGCATCGAGCACACGCCCTCGATCATCCTGACGACGCACGAGGACGATCTGAACATCTACCTGACCATCTACTGCCGCCGCCTGCGTCCGGACGTGCAGATCATCAGCCGCGCCAGCCTCAATCGCAATGTCAAGACCCTGCACCGCGCCGGCGCCAACCTGGTGATGTCGTACAGCTCGATCACCACGACCACGATCGTCAACCTGCTGCGGCCGGGCAGCCTGCTGATGCTGTCGGACAGCCTGAGCGTGTTCACCAAGACGGTGGACCAGCGCCTGCAGGAACGCACGCTGCTGGACCTGCGCATCCGGGAGGAGACCGGCTGCAGCGTGATCGGCATCAAGCGGGGCGGCGGCCTGACGGCCAACCCCGAGCCGGCCGACGTGCTGCACCGGGGCGACGAGTTGATCCTCGTCGGCGACGTCGAGGCCATCGCGCGCTTCACGGCGCGGCACGCGACGGCATGACCGGCCCGATCGGCCCGACCGGCCCGACCGGCCGGGGCCTCCTGGCCGAATGCTGCCTGGTGGCTGCCGGCGTGGGCGCGCTGAGGCTGCTGACCCTGGCGCCGGATGCGGGCGGCGTCTCGCCGGACACCGGCAACTACCTGCTCGCGCTGCAGGGGTTCGACCTCGCGCTGGGCAGACCCCACCTGCCGGGATCGTGGCTGCTGATCGTGATCCTGCGCGGACTGGCGGGATGGTTCGGGCCCCACGGCGCCATGCTCGCCTTTACCGTCGTCGGCGCCGCGGGCGGCGCTGGTCTGGCGCACGCGCTGTGGCGGCGCTGGTTCACGCCGACGGACGCCCGATTGCTCAGCGCCGTGCTGGCCACGCAGCCGCTGGTCTGGTTCTACGGCACGGTGGCCGAGGTCTACACGCTCGACCTCTTGCTGGCGACGCTCGTGGCCGTCGTGGGCCTGGCGCGGCGGGGTCTGCCCTGGCTGGCGATCGTGCTGGCCGTCGGTGCGGCGCTGCGGCTGACCACCCCGCTGCTGCTGCTGCCGCTCTACGTCTGGCTCTGGCATCGCGCGCTGGCCGAGGGGCGCTGTTCGACGCGCGCGTTCTGGTGGGCCCATGCCGGCGCCGCGCCGCTGGCCGTGGCCGGTCTGTGGCCGCTGGTCGCCGGTGCGGGCGGACCGGCCGCGTACCTGGACCTGCTGCGTGGTGGTTTCGTGGTGGAATGGTCGCTCGTGCGCAACGTGTGGGGCTTGACGCTGTTCGCCGCCACGCTGCTGGCCGGTCTGGGCGTGCTCTGGGCGGCCGGAGTGGCACGTCGGCCGCCGGTCGGTGAACGGCTCGATGCGGCCACGCGTCGCCTGCTGTGGGCCTGGCTGCTGTTGCCGGCGGCGTTCTTCGTCTTCGGCCACTATCAGAAGGGTTACGCCCTGCTGATCGTGGTGCCACTCTTGACCCTGGCGGCGGTGGGCGTGGCGCCCAGGGTCCGTCGGCCGCTGCTGGCTGCGCTCGCGGTGGGGCAGGCCGTTTACTTCCTGGGCATGCCTTACCGCGCGCCCGCGCTCGACGTGTTGGCCGCGCCGTCGGTGCGGCAGCTGGGCCTGGTCGAGGTGTGGTGGCAACGGGCGCGGTCGACCCACCTGATGGCCCTGGCCATGCCGCGGGCGCTGGCCCGCGCCGACGCGGAGATGGCCACCATCCTGGCGACCGCGCCGGCGTCCACGATCGTGGTCGACCCCACCGTGCCCCTGCCGCTGCGCGGCCTGCAGGTGTGTCACCCTGACCACGCGTTCGCCGTCCTGGAGGTGCACCGCGCCGACGGCTGGCGCCGGCACGCCGGGCTCGACGAAGAGACCGGCGAGGGCGTGGCGGCGCTGCTCGAAGCGGCCGTGCTCGTGACGAGGACCGACTTCGCGCGTCGCCACCTCGACGACCTCGAGGCGGTGACGGTCTGCACGACGGCGCAGTTCACGGCGTTGCGGGTGGCGGGGGCGTCGGCTGCAGAGGCAGCGCGGCGGTATGCGGCGCAATTCGCTCGTTGAGTTATTCCGCGAAGATTGTGTTTCCCCCTCAGGGACTGGCGTAACTCTCATTCT
>CAZVWL010000312.1:0-2665 GCA_964630845.1 uncultured Fibrobacteraceae bacterium | reverse complement strand
CGGGTCCCAGACCAGGAGCGTGTCCTGCCCCCAGCGCAGGGCGAGGGCGACGGCCGCCTCCGGCGGCTACATGATCAGCTACCACGCCACGAAGATGCTCGCAAATCCGCTTTCGGTCACCGGCTCGATCGGCTCGATCAGCGCGTTGTTCGATGCCGGGCGGCTGTACACGAAGCTCGGCGTCGGCATCGACGGCGTGAGCGTCGGGCCGATGGCCGAACTCGGCCGCGACGACCGCCCGCCGACAGCGGCCGAATGGCAGGCCTTCGAGGCGGCGCACGTCGCCGGTTACGAGGACTGGCTGCAGGATGTCGCCCGGCGGCGGAACCTGCCATACGAGGTGGCGCGCGGGCTGGCCGACGGCCGCGTGTTCACCGGCGAGGAAGCGGTCGCCAACGGCCTGATCGACGGCCTGGGCAACCTGCAGGCGGCGATCCGCGAGGCGGCGACGCTGGCGGAGATCGCGCCGGAAACCCCGCTTGCGGTGCGGCACCTGCCGGAGCGGTCGAGCCCGCTGGAGCAACTGCTCGGGGGCGGCGGCGCCGGGGTCAGCGCCGCCACGTGGCTGCGCTGGGAGCTGTACCGATGGCTGCGTCGGGACCTGCACGACACCGCGCGGCTCCTGCAGGCCGAGGCGGTGTGGCGGCCCTGATCCTGCCCCGATCCTGCCCGCGAAACCGCACCTGGCCCCGGGGCCGGACTCGTGCCGGCCCCGGTCCTTTCGATGACGCCTTCCCCGCTGGCGAAATCGCCTGTTCGGACCGAACATGTCCGCTCACTATCGCGACCCTGCCGTCCAGCCCGATCCGGGGAGCACCATGGCCACCCAGTTCCACGAACTGAACTTCGCGCTCGGCCAGGACATCGACCTGCTGCGCGCGCACGTGCAGGAATTCGCCCGGCGCGAGGTCGCGCCGCTGGCCGATCAGATCGACCACGAGAATGCGTTCCCGCAGGACCTCTGGCGCAAGCTCGGCGACGCCGGCCTGCTCGGCATCACCGTCAGCGACCGGTACGGCGGCGCCGGCCTGGGCTACCTGGCGCACGTGGTGGCCATGGAGGAGATCAGCCGCGCCTCGGCCTCGGTGGGCCTCAGCTACGGCGCCCATTCGAACCTCTGCGTCAACCAGATCTTCCGCAACGGCAACGACGCGCAGCGGGCGAAATACCTGCCGAAGCTGGTGTCGGGCGAACACGTGGGCGCCCTGGCGATGAGCGAGGCCAACGCGGGCAGCGATGTCGTCGGCATGCAGCTGCGGGCCGAGCCGCACGGCGACCACTACGTGCTGAACGGCACCAAGATGTGGATCACCAATGGCCCGGAGGCCGACACGCTGGTGGTCTACGGCAAGTCGGCCCCCGACCGTGGGGCGCGCGGCGTGACCGCGTTCGTGATCGAGAAGGGCATGCCTGGTTTCAGCACGGCGCAGAAGCTCGACAAGCTGGGCATGCGCGGCTCGCAGACCTGCGAGCTGGTCTTCGAGGACTGCCGGGTGCCGGCCGAGAACGTGCTCGGGCCGGCCGACCGGGGCATCGAGGTGCTGATGAGCGGCCTGGATTACGAGCGTGTCGTGCTGGCCGCCGGCCCGCTGGGCATCCTGCGCGCGTGCCTCGACCTGGTGATCCCTTACCTGCACGAGCGGCGCCAGTTCGGCCGCGAGATCGGCCAGTTCCAGCTGATGCGCGCCAAGCTCGCCGACATGTACACGCAGACCAACGCCGCCCGCGCCTACGTCTACGCCGTGGCGCGCGCCTGCGACCGCGGCGAGACCGCGCGCAAGGACTCGGCCGGGGCCATCCTGCTGGCGGCCGAGACCGCCACGCGCATGGCGCTGGACGCGATCCAGATGCTCGGCGGCAACGGCTACATCAACGAGTACCCGGCCGGCCGCCTGCTGCGCGATGCCAAGCTGTACGAGATCGGCGCCGGCACGAGCGAGATCCGGCGCCTGCTGATCGGTCGCGAGATCTTCGAGGAGACCCATCCCGAGGGTACCGCCGCGGCCCGCGACCGCCGTATCGACGGAGGTGGGGCGTGAGCGTCATCCAGAGCAAGGTGCTGACCCGCAGCGACCGGTTCCGCGAGAACGACCAGGCGCTGCGCGCGGCGGTCGCCGAACTGCGCGCCGTGCTGGGCGAGATCGAACGCGGCGGCGGCCAGAAGGCCCAGGCCCGCCACCTCGCGCGCGGCAAGCTGCTGCCCCGCGACCGCGTGCAGGCGCTGCTCGATCCCGGCTCGCCGCTGCTCGAGCTGAGCCAGCTGGCCGCGCACAAGGTCTACCGCGAGAGCGTGCCGGCCGCCGGCCTGATCACCGGCATCGGCCGCATCGAGGGCCGCGAGTGCATGGTGGTGGCCAACGACGCGACGGTCAAGGGCGGCACCTACTACCCGCTGACCGTCAAGAAGCACCTGCGCGCGCAGGAGATCGCCGCGCGCTGCCACCTGCCCTGCGTGTACCTGGTCGACTCGGGCGGCGCCAACCTGCCGTACCAGGACGAGGTCTTCCCCGACCGCGACCACTTCGGGCGCATCTTCTTCAACCAGGCCACCATGTCGGCCGCAGGCATCGCGCAGATCGCCGTCGTGCTGGGCCTGTGCACCGCCGGCGGCGCCTACGTGCCGGCGATGGCCGACGAGGCGATCATCGTCAAGGAGCAAGGCACC
>CAZVWL010000311.1:0-2673 GCA_964630845.1 uncultured Fibrobacteraceae bacterium | reverse complement strand
TGCTGAAGTTCATCGTCGCGGTCGTCTCGTCCGCGTTCGATGTGGTGGGCACGGCCCTGTCGTTCGTGATGATGCGGATCGATTCGAGCGTGCGGGCGGTCTGGGCACTGTTGCACGGTAACCTCGACGAGGCCAAGACCTACCTCAAGACCGCGGGCGAAGCGATCAGCGCCGAGCAGAACGCCCTGTTCGAGCGGCTGAAGGCGCGGTTCGAGCTGACCATCTCCACACCGACTGAACCCACCGCACGAGAAGAAGCCCCTGCGGAGGACTACTCCGAGGACCCGGCCGCCCTGGCTGCCAAGCGCGCCCAGGCCATGCAAATGACCCTCGATCGCGAGCTCGCGCTGGTCCGCTCGATGGGAGCCCTGCGCAACGCAGCGGAGAAGCGCGCCTTCGACCAGGGACTGAAGGATGTCCGCGCCTACTACGAGGACCGCCGCCGGGCCGCCGAGGAAGAGTTCGCCAAGGAGCTCGAGGTCCTCGAGCAGAAGCGCGCCCTGCTTGACGCCGAGGTCGACCCGAGCCGCCGTCTGCAGGAGCAGGGGAAGATCGACGCCGAGCTGACCAAGGCCCGCGCAACCCAGGAGGAGCGCATCGCGGCGCTGCTGTCCGAGGAGCGCGACGCCGTCCAGAAGCTCGCCCAGGAGCGCCTCGCTCTGGAGAATACCCTCCTTGAAGCCCAGGGCCGCCGCCACGAGGCCGCTCTGCTGGGCATCGACGAGGAGATCCGCCGGGCCGATCTGCTGCTCAAGAAGCAGGGGGCGTCCGACGCCGAGCGCGAGGCCACGTTGGCCCGGTTGCGCAGTTCGATGGAGTCCGGGGCCAACTTCGACGAGATCAAGCGCCAGGCCGAAGCCGCGCTCGCAGACCTGGACGCCACCCGCGCCGAGATCGAGGCACGGGTCTCGGCGGGCCTGCTGTCCCAGGTCGAAGGCGAACAGCAGATCCTGGCCATCGAATCCGAGCGCCTGACCCTTCTGCAGAGCCTGGCCACGGCGCTCGAGCAGGCGGCCTGGGCCACGGGCGATCCCGAGCGGATCGCCCAGGCCCGCGGGTTCACCGAAGCCGTGCGCGACCTCGGGTTTGCGGTCGAGGGCGCCCGCGTCTCCTTCGCTGCCTTCGGCAAGACCGCCCTGGACAGCGGGCGCGACGCCCTGACCGAGTTCTTCGACACCGGGATCACCGGCGCGAAGTCCCTGGGCGACGCCTTCCGCAACCTGGCTCTTTCGATCATCGCCGACCTGAAGCGCATGGCTGCCCAGCTTCTGGCCACTGCGATCATCAAGAAGATCGCCGGGGTGTTCGGCAGCGGCGGCCAGGTCGGGGGCGCAGAGAAGAAGGCTACCGGCGGCGTCCTGGGCGGGATCGGCACCGGCACGTCCGACTCGAACCTCGCCTGGTTCTCCCGCGGCGAGTACCTGGTGCGGGCCGCGGTGGTCCGCGAGCCTGGCGTCCTGCGCCACCTCGACGAACTGAACCGCCGCGGAGCCCAGGCTCTGGTCTCGACCCCGATCCTGGTCGAATCCCCCGTGCCTCGGTTCGCCGAGGGCGGTCTGGTCGATGCGCCCGCCGCCCCCGCGGACCCCCAGGCCCCCAAGGACAGCCAGGTCCTGATCGGCCTCGAGGATGGGCTCATCCTGCGCCACCTCGAAAGCCCCGCCGGCCAGCGCATCCTGGTCAAGGCCATGGCCAAGAATCGCCGGGCGGTCCGCTCGGCCCTGGGGACGTGAGTCATGTTCACCACCGGAACCGCCACCGATTACAACGACCTGGCCGAGCGGCTGCACACGTTCCTGACCGCGAAGGGGTCCGCGTTCGGGCTCACGTACGCCGGGACCGGCGACGGCCGCCTGACCGACTACTCCGGGGGCGCGTCGTCGGTGGCCGAGACCTTCACCATCACGGCTACCTCCCCGACGTCCTTCGACGTGTCCGGCAGCGTGACCGGTTCGATCGGTCCCGCGACCGTGGGTACGCCGTTCGCGCATGCCACGCTGGAGGTCCTGATCACTGCCGGGACGACCCCATTCGTCGCTGGCGATCAGTTTGTCCTGTCGACCGCCCCGAAGTGGACCAGCCTGCGCCGCTCGCGCGGCTGCCGCCTCGAAGCCACTCAGGGCAACGACGGCACCTACGCCGTCCAGAACCTCGTGGACGGGAAGCTCAACATCTGGCCGTTCAACGTCTCGGGCCTGACCAACCGCTCCTGGAACATCTACACCACGGTCACCCTGCCCCAGGAAGTCGAGATCACCTTCTTCGAGCCGGTGACCATCTCTGCCTACGAGCTGACGCTCCACGACACCACCGGGCAAGCGCCCGACGACTGGCAGATGCAGTACTGGGACGGGGGCGCGTGGGTGACCCTCGATTCGCAGATGGGGATCAACTTCTACAACGGCATCCCGCAGACCTTCACCATCGCCTCACCCGTCTCGGCGACGCGCTACCGCTGGCACATCACCGGACTGCGTTACAGCCAGCTGCATATGGGCACGCTGCGAATGTTCCGGCAATCCGACGGCGTCGACGCCTGCTTCCACGAGTACGCCTGGAAGGCCCCCGGCAATGACGGCACGTCCGAGATCTTCGTCGGTATCCATGGGTTCGAACGTCAGGACGCCGACTACTACGACTGGGAGATCGCCGGCATGGACGGCTGGCTCGCAG
>CAZVWL010000310.1:0-2680 GCA_964630845.1 uncultured Fibrobacteraceae bacterium | reverse complement strand
TTAATCAGATGTAAATACTCTCTCATAGGTGCCGGGTCGTGGTCAAACAGAAAAACCCGGGGCCCCGCAAGGCCCCGGGTCGTCGACCATGAGACCGTGGTCGACAATCGGTGGTCGATGCTCCTTCGCCGCTGATCGAGAGGGCGACCGCGCCCCCTACTTCACCATCACCACCTTCATGATCCCCCGCCCGCTCGACGCCTGCAGGCGCGCGAAGTACACGCCGCTGGACGCCGCGCGGCCGTCGTCGTCGCGGCCCTGCCAGACCGCCGTGTGCCGCCCGGCCGGCAAGGCGCCGTCGACCAGCGTGCAGACCAGGCGTCCGGAGACGTCGTGGATCGTCACGCGGGCACGGTCGGCCCTGGCCAGGTCGAACGACACGGTGGTCTGCGGGTTGAACGGGTTGGGCCAGGCGCCCACGAGGCGGGTCGCCACGGGCAGCCCGTCGTCGCCGATCGCGGTCAGGCTGTTGCCGATGTGCAGCTTGTAGGTCGCGGGGCTCGCGGAGTGGTCGTGCCGATAGACGACCACGCAGTAGTAGCGCGTCGTCGGGGCGTCGAAGCTCGTGGTCTCGTCGTCGCCGACGCCGCCGATGTTGGCGATCGCCGCGGCGCCGTAACGGTTCTGGTACGCCGTGCCGGCCGCGTGGATCGTCAGGCCCAGGTCGGCGGTCGAGAGGTTCTCGAGCCTGACGGTGTAGTTGTCCGGCACGAAGTAGTACTCGTGCAGGCCGGCCAGCCCGTCGCCCGGCAGGGTGAACGGTCCCCAGACGCCCACCGGGGCGGCGCCGTGGTAGACCGACGCGGCGGCCTGGGCCCGGTAGTTGCCCGTGCCGCTCCAGCGCAGCACGCCGACGTCGTAGTCCGCCCAGCCGACCGTGTTGTAGTCGACCATGACGTATTCCGTGTTCGAGCCGGCCTCGAACGAGCCGACGAGCGAGGCGCCGAAGCCGCTCTTGGCCCCCACGCCGCGCTCGTGCAGGCGCAGGTCGAAGTCGGAGTCCACGTCCGGCCTGATCGCCAGCAGCTTCCAGTACCCCGCGCCGGTGCCCAGCAGGCGCAGGCCGTCGCAGTTGTACCAGTACGGCTCGGACACGGTGATGTCGTCCCAGCCGTCGATGCTGGGCGGCGGCGCGGCGCGGGTCGTCGTGGCTGGAGGCGTGAGCGCGAACGGCGACCAGATCCACTGCTCGCCGCGGATATTGTTATTCTCGTCGGTCTCCTCGATCTCGTTGTTCGCATCGACGCGCAGCGCCAGCACGTGGCGCCCCGCGCTGAAGTTGAACGCATGGTTCCAGTTGTAGCTGACGTGCCCGCCAGGCGACACGGTTCCCCAGCTCACGTAGCCCTGGTAGACCGCGTCGCGGTAGATGCGCGTGGGGATCGTCGAGGGCACCGGCCCGTGGTTCTGGGCGCCCACGTTCAGGTACGTTGCGCTAGGTGCGCTGTACAGCGTGTCTGGCCGCGGGCACCAGACGTTGGTGCCGTCGAACGCGGGCCGCGGGGTGAGCGCGGCATGCCAGCCCGAGGGCGTCCACGGCGCGAGGTCCGGCGGCGTGGTCTCGATCTCGATCGTCAGGCTCATGACCGGCAGGCCGCCCGCCTGGTTGCGGTACACGACGATGCCATACCAGCCGGCGGTCGTGATGTTCGCCGAGACCCGGGCCAGGCCCTCGCCATCGGTCCAGGCCGCGCCGAGCTGGGAACCGGCGGTGAGGGTGCCGTGCGTGAAGTCGCGGTTCAGCAGGAGCAGCCGCAGCGCGTCGTCGCCGCTCTGGCGACTGATGGCCACGCTCACCGGTCCGAAGTTGGCCTCGCCCACGTAGAACTCGCGCAGCAGGATCGGCACGTTGGCCGGCAGCGCGACCGCCGTCGAGTCGCCGAACGTCATGATCGAGCTGCCGGCGTGGTACGCCTTGTAGCTGCCCGACCCCGCCCAGCGCAGCACCCCCACGTCGAACTGGGCGTCGCTGACCTGGTTGCGGTTGGCGATCACCGCGTCGAGCTGGCCGGACAGCGCGCTGCTGTAGGCCAGGTTGGCGGCGAAGCCGTCCTGCGCGCCGGTCGAGGCCGTGTGCAGGCGGCAATCGAAGTCGTGCGCGTGGTCGTCGGCCCAGATGGCCATCGCGTGCCACCAGCCGCCGGCCGTCGACATGCGCAGGCCGTCGCAATTGTAGTACGTCACGCCCGAGGTGACCTGCTCCCAGCCGCCGGACATGGTCGGCGGCGGCACGCTGCGGGCGTAGATCTGCGCGGCGCCGACCGTCGGCGAGGTCCAGACGAATTGACGGCCGAACACGTTGTTGGTCTCGTCGGTCTCGGCGACCACGTCGGTGGCGTCGTGCCGGCAGGTGAACGAGTGGCGGCCCGCCTGCACCGTCACCGGGCCGCGGTTGGGTCCGTAATACAGGCCGCCGGCGCCGATCGCGTTCCAGTAGACGCCCTGCGTGTAGACGCCGTCGACGTTCAGGTACGCCCAGAAGCCGACCCCCGTGGACGCTTCGCCCTGGTTGCGGCCGAAGATGTTCCAGTAGGTCCCGGACGCGTCGCCGGGCAACGTGGCCGGCACGGCGCAGTCGTTGATCACCGTGTCGTTGGTCGCGCGCGGCACCAGCGGGTAGTCCCAGCCGGTGGCCAGGTAGGGCGTGAGGTCGGCGGGGTCGGGCTCGCGGATCACCAGC
>CAZVWL010000309.1:0-2714 GCA_964630845.1 uncultured Fibrobacteraceae bacterium | reverse complement strand
CCCGTCCGGACCAAGGGCGCTGCGCGGCACCCGCACCGGGATCACCATGATGCCGGTGCCGCTGGTCGCGGCCTTGCGGGGCGCCGCGGCGGCCGGCGGCGACGCGACGGGTGGCGGCGGGCCGGGCGCCGGCTCAGGTCGCCTTGCCGGCGGCGGGGGAAGGCTTCCCGGCACCGGCGGGCTCGTGTCGATCTCCAGGCTCGCTTCCGGCTGGCCCGGCGGCGGTCCCTGGCGTTGCAGGACGCTGCTGATCGTCAGGCTCAGAATCGCTTTCAACGTCTCGCGCACGCCCTCGCCGGAGGCCGACGCGGCCGGGAACGACAGCAGCCCCCAGGGATTCAGCAGGCTCTCGAGACGGTCCACCGGCAGGATCCCCTCGGCGTCGCGCCGGTTGTACTGCAGGACCATCGGCACGGCCATGATGTCCAGGCGCCAGCAGTCGAGGTACTGCTTGAGCCCCTCCATGGCGCTGAGGCCCTCGTCGAGGCCGCCGATGCGCGAATCGCAGACGAACACGACGCCGTCGAAGAACGGCGGCGTGCCGCTGGTGACGGCGGGTTCCTGCCCGGCGTCCATCGCCTGCACGAAGACCTGCCAGTCGCCCTGGTTGCCGTTGCGCAGCATGAAGGCGATCTGCCGGGCGGGGTCGTGCGTGGCCACGGCCAGCCGGTGCTCGGCGGGCAGCGAGGCCTGGATCCGCGCCAGATTCTCACGTTTACCGCAGCCGGCCGGACCATAGTAGAGGATGCGGCAGGTGCGGACGGCCGTGGCCATGGTGGTCGGCAAGGTTCGCCTCCCGGCTCCAGAATACACGATGACGCCGCTGCCCTTGCAACTCGCATGCCACCGAGCAGCGCCGGAACCAGTTCCAGGACAATGATTTGAGCGGAAGGGCGGCCGCCGGCCGAAAGAGGCAAGCAATTTGCATCGCCGACCCCGAGCAATCCTCAAGCGCACGAACCCCCGGGAGCGGACCATGACGACCAAGACGAACACCGATCAGATCCTGCGCACGATGTTCTCGCGGCTCTTGAACATCGAGGTGGACGGCGCCCAGGCCGGCCGTCTCAGCGCCGTGATCGACAGCGTCACCGAACGTGTCGGCGGGAACTACGACCTCGACACCGTGCAGGGCCAGAACACGTTCCGGGCGCTGCTGTGCTCGATGGTCGTGCATGGCTGGGGCAACGGCATGCACCCGTTCCACAACCCGACGGCGGACCTCGAAGGCCAGCCGCTGGAGGTGCGCGTCAGCAAGGACATCCTCGTGGGGATGGCCGACCTGCAGGCGCTGCGGTACGTCAAGAAGGACGCCGACGGCAGGGTGCGCAAGGCCCTGTTCGAGCCCGATCAGAACCAGCGCGTGCGCCAGCAGATCGACGACATCCTGTCGGAGGTCTCGCGGCAGAAGTGGCCCGAGAGCTGAGCAATCGTTGCCGGCCGGACCATCCGTCCGGGTTCGCAAACCGCTCCCGACGATGAACGCCCCCCGGTTCCCGCGAACCGGGGGGCGTCTTGTCGCTCGCGGCGTGGCCGACGCGGCTAGAACATGGTCTGGCCGTCGGCGAGGATGTCGTTCAGCGCGTCCTTGAAATAGGTCGTGCCGGTGGCCGTCTCGGCGCCGACCTTCTCCTTGTACAGCTCCCAGGACTTCTTGATCTCGGGGCCGAGCACTTCCAGCAGGTTGCCGTCGGCAAGCGCGCGGTCACGCGCCTCGCGGTTGTAGACCAGGATGTCGGAGACGAGCGCGCGCGCGAGCATCTCGGTCTTGTCGCGCCGAGTGCGCCGCGACTGGTGGGCGCGCGGCGGCTCGGCGACGGCCGTGGCCGTGGCCGCAGCGATCGGCGGCGGCGCGGGCTTGCTCGCCGCAGGGGGCGGCGGCGCCGGACGCGGGGCCTCCGGACGCGGCGGCGGCGTGGTCGCCGCGCTGTCGACGAAGGCCGCGGCCGGTTCGAGCACCAGGTCGCCACCGGGCAGGATCGGCGGGGCCGACCGTGCCGCGGGCGCCGATGGCGCCGGCGCCGGCCTGGGCTCGGCGATCGGACGCGGCGGCGTGTCGAGCAGCAGGTCGGGCACGGCATCCCGCCGGGTGCCGTCGAGGTCGAAGACCGTCCCGCAGGCGGGACAGCGCACCCGGATCTGGCGCTGCGGCACCTTGGCCGCCGCGAGGCGAAAACGGGCCTGGCATCCGGTGCAGGTGGTGATCATGGGTCGGCTCCTTCGGCGGTCCGGTTCACGTGGAGACGCTGGCAAGCCTCATGATCGACCGTCCGGCCGCCGCCTTTACCCCGGAATGCCGCCGCCGCGTCACCCGGCGGCGATCGGCATCAGGTCCCCGTATGCCGTGGCCAGGCCCTCGCGCAGCGGACGGCCGACCGGCCCGGTCAGGTCAGGATCGTCGGTCAGAAGCCGGCGCACATCGTCGGCCGCGGCTCGGGCGAGGTCGCCGTCACGCAGCGGGTTGGCCAGGCGGAATCCGGGCGCGCCGTGCTGCCGCACGCCCCACAGGTCGCCGGGGCCGCGCTGGCGCAGATCCTCCTCGGCCAGGGCGAACCCGTCGCGGTGCGAGGCGAAGAACGCCAGGCGTTGCGACGATTCCGGCCCCAGCTGGTCGCTGGCCAGCAGCCAGCAGGCCGCTTCCTGCCCGCCGCGTCCGATCCGCCCCCGCAGCTGGTGCAGCTGGGCCAGCCCGAACCGCTCCGGCGCGTGGATCA
>CAZVWL010000308.1:0-2729 GCA_964630845.1 uncultured Fibrobacteraceae bacterium | reverse complement strand
CCGCCCGCAAGGGCCTCGACACGCACGGTTACGGCCTGTCCTCGGTCCGCTTCATCTGCGGCACGCAGGACCTGCACCGTCGCCTCGAGAAACGCCTGACCGAATTCCTCGGCACCGAGGACACGCTCCTGTTCCCCTCGTGCATGGACGCCAACGCCGGCTGCTTCGAGGCGATCCTCGGCGAACAGGACGTCATGATCGCCGACCGCCTGGTGCACGCCTCGATCGTCGACGGCATGCGCCTGTGCAAGGCGATGCGCGACACCTACAAGCACTCCGACATGGGCCACTTGCGCGAGAAGCTCATCGAGCACCAGGACAAGCGCATCCGCATGATCATCACCGACGGCGTCTTCTCGATGGACGGCGACCTCGCCAGGATGGACGAGATCGTCGCCCTGGCCGAGGAGTTCGACGCCATGGTCTTCCTCGACGACTCGCACGCTTCCGGCTTCATCGGCAAGACGGGCCGCGGCACGCACGAGCACTGCGGGGTCTTCGGCAAGATCGACATCATCACCACGACCATGGGCAAGGGCCTCGGCGGCGCCTCCGGCGGCTGCGTGAGCGGCCGGCGCGAGCTGGTCGAGATGTGCCGGCAGAAGGCGCGCCCCTACCTCTTCTCCAACACCGTGGCGCCGATGATCGTGGCCGGCACGCTCAAGGTGCTCGACCTCGTCTTCACGAACACCGAGCGGCGCGACCGTCTCGAAGAGAACACGCGGTACTGGCGGCAGGGTCTGACCGAGATCGGCCTGGACCTCAAGCAGGGCGAGAGCCCCATCGTGCCCGTGATGCTCTACAACGCCAAGCTGGCTCAGGACGTCGCCCGCGACATGTTCGCCGAAGGCATCTACGTGGTCGGGTTCTTCTTCCCGGTGGTGCCCCAGGGAGCCGCGCGCATCCGCACGCAGCTCTCGGCCGCCCACACCCGCGAGCACCTGGACAAGGGCCTGGCGGCCTTCAAGAAGGTCGGCGCCAAGTACGGGATCCTCGGCAAGGGCAAGAAGGAGATCATGGAGATGTACGGCAAGTGATGGACCGGCGGCAAGCGACCGGTCGCGGCGGCGAGGTCCGTCGCGACCGCGTCGCTCCGCCCGGCTTGCCGCCGGCCCACCCTCCTTCACCGCCCGCCCGCGAAAGGATGGACCGAGCATGAACCAGCCCCGTACGATCGAGGTCGCCCTGCCGGAATGCCTGACGATGTCGGCCGACGACCTGGATGTCCTGCGCACCACCTTCCAGACGATCATCACCCTGGCGAGCGGCGGCTGCGACGGCGCCGAGGACCACCTCGGCCACATGCGCCAGCAAGGCTGGACCGTCAACTGGGGCCTGACCTGGATCGCCCGCGCCCGCCGCGACTCGCGGTACGAGGACGCCACGGCCCCCACCAAGCAGGAGGTCCTGGCCCAGCTGCGGCGCCTGACCAGCCTGCACGAGGTCGAAGGCTGCCCCTGAGCCGTCGCTGCGAAGGAGACCCCGCGTGCCGGCCAACCTCGTCTCGTTGCTGGGCATGGTGGTGCTGATCGCGCTGGCCTGGGCGCTCAGCAAGCACCGGCGCCTCTTCCCCTGGCGCACGGTGCTGTGGGGCCTGGGGCTGCAGGCGTCGCTCGGCCTGCTGCTGCTGCGCACGACGGCCGGTCAGACCGCCTTCGGCTGGCTGCGTGGCGCGGTCACGCAACTGCTGGCCTTCACCGATCCCGGCGCGGAGTTCCTGTTCGGTCCGCTGTTCAGGACCGCGCCCCAGTACATCGAGCACCTGGCGCCCGGCCGCACCTGGTGGCAGGGACTCGACCCGGCGACGGGCGAACCGGTCGCCCTCGGCATCATCTTCGCGGTCCATGTGCTGCCGATCATCATCTTCTTCTGCAGCCTGATGGCGATCCTCTACCACCTGGGCGTCATGCAACTGCTGATCCGCGGCATGGCCTGGATCATGCGCAAGACCATGCGCACCAGCGGCGGCGAGACCCTCAGCGTGGCCGCCAACATCTTCGTCGGCCAGACCGAAGCCCCGGTCGTGATCCGTCCCTACCTGGCCGGCTTGACGATGAGCGAGCTGATGGCCGTGATGGTGGGCGGTTTCGCCACGGTCGCCGGCAGCGTGCTGGCCGTGTACGTACGCTTCGGCGTGGACGCCGGTCACCTGCTGACCGCCAGCGTGATGTCTGCGCCCGCGGCGCTGGTCATGGCCAAGATCATGCTGCCGGAGACCGAGACCCCTCGGACCACGGGCACCCTGGCGCCGGTCGATGAACAGCGCCACGCCAACGTGCTGGAGGCCGCGGCGGCCGGCGCCACCGACGGCGTCAAACTGGCCCTGAACGTGGGCGGCATGCTGATCGCCTTCATCGCCCTGGTGAGCATGGTGAATTTCGCGCTGGGCTGGGTAGGCACGTCGCTGCAGCAGATCTTCGGCTGGGTGTTCTCGCCGCTCGCTTGGACCATGGGCGTGCCCTGGAGCGAGGCGCAGACATTCGGCAACCTACTGGGCACCAAGCTGGCGATCAACGAGTTCGTGGGTTATCTCGAGCTGGTCCACGCGGGTCAGACCGGCGCGCTCTCGCCGCGCAGCGTGGTGATCGGGACCTACGCGCTCTGCGGCTTCGCGAACTTCTCCAGCCTCGCGATCCAGATCGGCGGCATCGGCGCGATGGCCCCCGAGCGGCGGCCCGAGGAGAACCCCGTTGTCGGAGATCGAAGCCGCAACGCGAATGTTTTCGGAC
>CAZVWL010000307.1:0-2760 GCA_964630845.1 uncultured Fibrobacteraceae bacterium | reverse complement strand
AAGAAGATCGATTACGCGAACGCTCTGAACCAGGAGCAGCTCGATGTCGTCCTCGCCTTGACCTCGGCTTCACCCTGGACCTGAACCTCGAGCCGATGCCCCGCGGCGACGGCCCGGACATCGGCTGCTTCGAGACCAGCGGCGAGCCGATGCCGACCGGCCGCTACCACGTGCAGGCCGGCGGCGTGCGCGAGTTCTTCCCCAGCACGCCCGGCGACTGGTCGCCCGAGAACTGCTACGCCGACCTCGCCGCCGCCCTCGCGGTGATCGCGCCCGGCGACACGATCCTGCTCGCGCACGAAGACCACGAGATCGTGGGCACCGTGGCGCTCGCCGCCGTGTTCGTGGCCGATCGCGATCTGGCGACCTCGCCGTCCGGCGCGCGCCTCTTGCTGGGCGCCGATGGTGGTCTGACGGTCGCCGCGCCAGCGACCGCGGTCACGCTGCAAGGCCTGGAATTCGTCTCCGAGGCCGTCGGCCGCCCACTGGCGGCGGTGTCGGTGACCGGTGCGGAGGCCTCGCTGTGGCTGACGGGCTGCTCGTTCAACGGGTTGACCGCCAGCGGTGCGGGCAGCGTCGGCGGGGCCGCGCTGCGCGTGCTTGCAGCCGGCTCGGTGACCGTTTCCTCGTGCCACTTCAGCGCGAACACGACCACCGGCGGCCGCGGCGGCGCCGTCTTCCTGGGCGCGGGCGTCGAGGCCGAATTCGCCGATTGCGTGTGGGAGAGCAACCACATCGGCGGGCCTGATGCGCGCGGCGGCGCGGTGATGATCGACAGCCGCGCAGCGCTCAGCACGGCCACATTCACGCGCTGCGCCTTCGTGGGCAACACGAGCGGCGGCCCCGGCGGCGCGTTGTCGGCGCTGAGCGCGGCGGTCACGGTGATCGACGGCGTCGTGGACGGCAACCGCAGCGGGTTGGAGAACGGCTGGTCCGAAGGCGCGGGCCTGCACTTCCGGCGCAACGACACCGACCACACCGACCCCACGCCGGTCGTGGTGCGCGGCTCGTTGTTCACCGGCAACCAGGGCGACGTGGACCTCGCGTTTGCCGTCGGGGACGGTGGCGGCTTCTACGCCAGCGGCGCGGCCGGACGCGTGGTCGACGTCCTGATCGAGGACAGCACGTTCCGCGAGAACTACAACCTGACCGGCGGCGGCGTGTGCCTGCATCGCTTCAGCGAGGGCACGGTCCGCCGCTGCCGCTTCGTCGAGAACACGGCGTACTTCCAGGGCGGCGGCGTGTTCAAGGGCGGCGCGCTGGCGGCCAACCAGGGCGAGCTGCTGGCGATCGAGACCTGCCTGTTCCTGCGCAACCGCGCCGGCTACGGCCCCGACGGCGAGCCCACGGGCGACTTCGCGCTGGGCGGCGCGGTGTTCTGCCGCATGTTCCCGCGGGTGGCGGTGCGCCATTGCACGTTCATCGAGAACCGGATCGCCGCCTCGAGCTACAGCTTCGGCGACGCGTTCGCGCACCAGTTCGAACACGGGGCGTGGGCGCCGGACATGCTGTGCACGGTGGAGAACAGCGTGTTCTGGGGCAGCGGCGCGCACGTGCAGGCATACAGCAGCGAGGGGGGCCTGGCCGCCTTCGCGCACAACGCGGCGCCACCGGGCGCGCTGAACCTGGGCGGCCTGGAGCCGCTGAACCTCGTGAGCCTGGCCGGCTCGCCGTTCATCAGCCTGGCCACCGGCGAGCCTCGCCCCGGCGGCGCGCTGGTCGATCGCGGCCTTGACCTCGGCTTCACCCTGGACCTGAACCTCGAGCCGATGCCCCGCGGCGACGGCCCCGACATCGGCTGCTTCGAGTCCGAGCCGCTGCCGCTCGGTCCGGCCGGGCAGCTGCTGGTCCGCCCGAACCCCGCCCGCGGCGAGGTCCGCCTGCGCTTCGTGGCGGCCGAGGAGGCCACCGCCCGCCTGGACATCCTGGACCTGCGCGGTCGGCGCGTGCGCGCGCTCTGGCGGGGCGACCTCGCCGCCGGCGCCCACGCCTGGATCTGGGACAGCCGCGACGATCACGACCGCGCCTGCCCGGCCGGCGTCTACATGGCGCGCCTGTCGCGCGGCGACCACACCCTGGCGACCACCAAGCTCCTGCTGATGCGCTGACCGCGCCGGAGGCGTGATGGCCCGACCCCCGCTGGTCTTCCTGCACGTCGCCAAGACGGGCGGCCGCACCGTCGACACGGTGCTGCGCGGCACCTACGGCGCGGGCTACGTGCTGGCCGAACCGCTGCGCGAGCCTCGCCCGGTGGGCACCGGCGGCCGCGAGTTCCTGCTGCCCACCTACGATGCCGACGACTACCGCTGGCTGCGCCGACGCATCCCCTGGCTGCGCGCCATCGGCGGCCACACGCTCACCCTGTGGTCGAACGTGCACGAGGTCGAGCCCGTGCGTTACCTGGCTTTCCTGCGCGAGCCGCTCGCCCGCGCCGCCTCCCACTACCAGTTCCACGTGAACACCACGCCCGCGCCGCTGGACTGGGAGCGCTGGTGCGCCTGGCCCGAGCACCACGAGCACCAGGTGCGCTTCTTCGACCGCGACGGCAGTCCCGACGCCGCCATCGCCGCGATCGAGCGCCACGGCGTCTTCGTGGGCCTGCTCGAGCGTTTCGAGGAGTCGCTCCTGTTGCTGCGCCAGCACCTGGCGCCGGAGCTGCGCTGCGCCTACCGCCGCACCAACACCGCGTCGAGCAACGACCTCGCCCGCAGCCTGCTGGTCGATCCGGAACGCCGCGAGCAGCTGCGCGCCATGCATCGC
>CAZVWL010000306.1:0-2770 GCA_964630845.1 uncultured Fibrobacteraceae bacterium | reverse complement strand
CTTCATCAAGCGGCTGCTGCACGGCGCCGAGGACCTGTGCCTGATCCTGAACGCGAGCGTCAACGCTTACCGCCGCCTCGACCCCAACTACGAGGCGCCGAACGAGATCGCCGCCAGCAGCGTCGATCGCAGCTCGATGATCCGCATCCCGTTCGCCAGCCGCAACGGCCAGCGCATCGAGGTCCGTTCGGTGGGTCCGGACGCCAACCCGTACCTGATGATCTACGCCCTGCTGCGCACCGGCCTCGAGGGCCCCGACCCCGACCCGAACGCGCCCAAGCCGAAGCGCGTGCGCAAGCGCCTGCTGCCGGGCAACATCTACGACGCCATGACCTGCCACCGTCGCAGCCCCTGGATCCGCGACCTGATGGGCGCGGCGAACCAGGCCAAGTATCACGAGCTGAAGGAGGCCTGCGCGCATCGCTGCCCCCGCGAGCTGGGCGACCGCATCAAGCGCGCGGAGATCATGTTCCACCACGAGGTCACCAACCAGATGCTCTGGAGCCGGTTCTAGGCCCGGCAACGGGGACAACACGGGTCGCGGCAGGACGGATGGCGTTGCCTCCGTCGCCGCGACCCGTTATGTTTTCCGGGACGAAAGCGAACAACCAGCTTCAAGGAGCAGGACCATGAGCGACAAGGCGATCGACGTGCTCAAGAGCGCGATCATGCTCGAGATGCGCGGCAAGGCTTTCTACACCCAGGCGGCGCAGACCGCGAAGAGCCCGGTCGTCAAGGAGGTCTTCGCGGCGATGGCCAAGGAGGAAGACCTGCACATCGAGCAGCTCTCGCAGCAGTTTGCGCACTACAAGAAGGACCATACGTTCGCCCCGGTGCCCGGGACCTCGGACGACATCTACCGCACCGTCCTGGACGGCAAGACCCGCGGCGAGATCGAGGCAGCGGGCTTCGAGGCCGCGGCGATCTCGGCGGCGATGGCCATGGAAGAGCGCGCGGTCAAGCTCTATGCCGAGCGCGCCGAGGTCGCGACCGACCCCAACGAGAAGGCCCTCTACAAGTGGCTCGCGAGCTGGGAACGCGAGCACGTGCGGCTGCTCGAGCAGTTCGACAAGGAACTGACCGAACGCGTCTGGCACGACAACAACTTCTGGCCGTACTAGCGCGCCCCGCTCACCGCCAGCCGAACAGGGGGGGGAAGATCACCACGACGATCCCCCCCCACGCCGCATAGACCGGCAGGTAGTCCGTCTGCCAGCGCTCGAGCCGCGCGAACGAGCCTCGACCCCGCAGGAACCGCACGTACAGCACGGTCGACCACGCCAGGTTCACCAGCAGGATCACGTTCTCCCCCAGCGCCGCCACCCGGTTGGGGCTGAAGCCGAAATCCGAGATGCGCGCCGTGATCGCCCACAGCGCCACCACGTCGGCGATCAGCGCCGCGACCAGCAGCACGACCTGCAGCACGTCGAAGAGTCCCGGCGGCGCCTGGTGATCGCGGGCCGACACGCCGTACAGCAGCAGGCCCAGCACCACCACCAGCAGCAGGTCGAACGCGATGAGGACCTCGCGCTCGATGTCGATCCCGCGCCCGGTGATCAGCAGCGTGGCCAGGAACGCCAGCAGGACGGCCGCGAACAGCGGCGTGAACAGGCGCGTCAGCACCGGCGCCATGTTCTCGATCACGCTCTGCTTCGCCTCCACCAGCCAGGCGGCGATCAAGACCGCCCCAACCGCGCCGCACGGCAGCAGCCAGCCGACGAAGAACGGCTCCACGTCGACGCCGATGGCCTGGAAGATCAGCGCCATGAACCCCGTCAACACGCCGCCGCCCAGCGCGATCAGCACGTAGTAGATGAACAGCTCGCCCGAGAAGCGGACGAAGTCCATGCGGCCGCCGGCCATCCCCCACCGCCCGCCGGCGTAGGCGACGCCCACGGCGAGCCAGAGCGCGATCGGCAGGTGCAACGCCACGAGCGCCTCGGTCGACCCGCCGGCCACAACCGGCATCGCGTTGACGACCCCGCCCGCCACGACGAACGCCACCGCCAGCCAGCCCACGACGCGCCGATCCAGGCCGCGTTTCCAGGCGAAGTACCCGGCCAGCATCGGCAGCACGAAGAAGCTCGCGTTGCGGGCGTAGAACCCGGCGTCCTCTTCCAGGTGCAGCCCGAACGCCGACGGCACCTTGACGGCCACCGCCGCGGCGGCCGCCAGCACGAGGGCGATCACCGCGTCCCGGCGCGCGCCGACGCGGGCCGCGGCGCTGCCGTCGGCGGGGTCGATCACCAGCTGCTTCCAGAGGCGGTCCGAGTGTTCCCGCGCGAACTCCCGCGAGAGCGCGTCCAGGTTGCCCATGCGCTTGACCGCCACGAGGAAGGCCTCGTCGGCCGCCAGCCCGCCCTCGATGAGGCCGGCCACCTGCTCGCGCAGGTGGTCCTCCAGCTCGGCCACGTCGACGGCGTGGATCGCCTGCCGCCGGCGCACGAAGCTGCGCCAGCGCTCGATCTGACCTTCCAGCGGCGACGGGTGCCCAGGGCCGGTCATGGTTACGCTCCTTGAGTTGTTCCGCGAAGAATGTTACGGGTCCATCGCTTGCCCCTTGCGAGGCATGGACAACCACGACCTCTACCACCGGCAGGGGACCCCGCCCCACTACCCCTCATACAAGTGCCTTTCCCACAACCCTTTGGCACCGGCCTGGGCGTTCAGGCCTATCGGCAACCACCACCGAAGAGCTCACTCACAACGTATCCACAGGTTCAAATGCTCCGCCTGCGGCGTCACCTTCAGATCACAGTCCTTCTCCGCA
>CAZVWL010000305.1:0-2773 GCA_964630845.1 uncultured Fibrobacteraceae bacterium | reverse complement strand
CCAGGACGGCCGCCTGCAGCGCCTGCTGCAGTTCGATCCGCTTCAGTTCCTGCTCCGGGTCCGGGAAAATGCGGTCGGCGACTCCGCCGGCGACTTTCCCCAAGATGCCCAAGATCTCTCCTACCATTGCTCTCTCCTCTCAGGCATAGGCCCGGTTCAGCCACCCTCCCTGGAACACGATCTGATCCGCGCTCCGGGCCACACGGAGCCGGTATTCGCCGGCCGCCTCGGACCTCAGGGCCGCCATCAACGCCTTCTGGTCGGCTTGCTCCGCAGCCCCGCAGGTCTCCGTACCGAGAATCCCGTCGATCACGACCCGCAGCCCACAGGCCTGTAAGGCGCGCTGGAGGCAGGTCACCGCCGTCTTGCTGCCGAGGTTGACGGCCAGATCGAAGACCTTGATCGCGATCGCCTCGGGCAGGAACTCGTAGCGATGCCCCCGCCAGTAGCGCTCCCAGTAGACCTCGATCGCTTGCTCTCGGGTGAGGCTCGCCACGTCCAGGTCCGGGTTCCACCGCTGGGCGATCCCGAACTTGGTCGGCCCGCCCCGATCGGCGGGGATGTCGGTGTAGATGTCGCCCTCGTGCTCGAGGACGACTTCGATCGCCCGATCGAAGAGTTCTCTACTGGCCACGTCAGGCCTCCCTTCGGGCCAATTCGAGGCGAAGCGCCCCGAGGATGTCGCACAGCCGCTGGCTGCGGTCCTTCATGTCCGTCTCGATCTCCTTCTGGGTCTCGTTGAGCCGCTCCATCCCGCTGCGGATCTGGATCAGGACCTCGTGGACGTCGTCCAATGAGTGCCGTCCCGGGGCCAGCGGGCAGACGACCTTGAGCTCCTCGAAAGCGACCTTCGTCCCGTTGCTGCCGTTGCGCCGCCACAGTTGGTTTCGGGCAAGGTCGATCGCCTGGACGGCCAGCTTCACCGCCATCATCGTCGCCATCAGGCCCAGCCCGCCGAGGCCGAAGCTGCGGGCGATCTCGAAGGTTTCGTTCATGCGGGTGCTCCTGCGGCCTCAGGCCGTGGTCTTGGTGACGTCCGCCACCAGTTGGATGGTGCCCTTTTCGATGGTGTAGATCTTCCCGGTGGTCAGCCGGATCTGGATGTCGTGGACCAGGCGCCTCGTGCCCAGACCCGCGGTGTCATCTGGCGTGAGATCGAAGCGGAGATCGCCGTCTACGCCGATTCCGCCTGCCACGACGATCTGTCCGATCCCCGGCACGTCGGCCGTGGTGATCCGCTTCTGCAACCGCGCCTCATCGTCCGGTTGCGCCGGGTGGCGCTTGACCGTCAGCCACGCGACCTCGATGGGGGCCTCGAGGTCGGTGACGGTCCTGCGGATCTCCAGGTCGTCCCCGACCACGAACCCCGTGATGGCAACGGCGAGGTCTGACATCAGCTCGGCCTCCTTGCTCTCCTGGTGCCGGCGTGGGCGCAAGCGACAGATTGCCTCGCCGAGTGCCCCGCGGGGACGGATCGGGAGGCCTGGTGACGCGCGGGAGGCGCGGTGTAGCCCGCCCCGACGCCACAGGCTGCCAGACCGCGGCCTGTGGCCACCACGGCAGCAGACGCGAGGATCGTGGCGATCAGGTCAGCGAACCCGAGCCCGGTCGCCGTCACGGAACCGGAGAGACCCACGACGGCCAATCCCTGGGCTGTTCCAATTCCGATGGCTATCGCCGCTGCGGGCATGACCAAGCGCGCCGTTGCCAGCGTGGAACCGCGGCCCGTGGCCTCGGGCGAGACCTGGCTGATGGCTATCGCGATTGCCTGGGCCGACCCGTATCCCGTTCCCAGGGCGACCACCTGGCCGAGGAGGCTGGCGGAGGCTGCGACCGACCCTCTGCCGGTTGCGACAGCGGCGCCCGCGGCCCGCACCCCACTGACCGCATACGCCGCCCCGATTCCAGTTGCCAGCACGGACACGGGCAGGACGAGCCAGGCGGTCGCCAGCGTAGCCCCTCGCCCTGTCGCCTCAGCTGCCCGACCGGTGACGGTGTTCCCGAACGTCTGCACCGCTCCGAGGCCCGTCGCCTCTGCAGATGCAGGCAGGACCAAGCTCGGCAAGACAGCGGCTGCTCCCCGACCCGTCACGGCCGCCACTCCTGCAAAGACCGCAGCCGCCATCGCTTGGGCCGAGCCGCCACCGGTGCCAGTCACCGTCACTGGCAGCACGAGCCGAACCGTTGCCGCAGACGAGCCGTGGCCCGTCGCTTCGGCTGCGCCCGGGTTCACCGTTGCCGCGAAGACCTCGGCCGTCCCTTGTCCCACGGCTATGCCGACCAGTGGCAGGACCAGGAACCCAGTAGCCTCGACCATCCCACGCCCGGTGACGGCCGCCGAGCCGGTGCTAACTATCAAGGCAGCCGCTTGCGCAGATCCCGCCCCTGTGGACACTCCCGCCGCCGGGAGGACGATCTTGGCCCCAGCAGACGTACCGCCGCGGCCGGTAACAGTCGCCGAGGGCACGCTGTACGTGACCCGCAGCTTGCATTTGTCGCGGGTCGTGTTGAGCGAGGTGCTCCAGTACGTGTGCTCGGAGTCCCCGATGCTGAAGTCCCAGACCTTGATGTCGGTGTCACCGGCCGTGTTGACGTGTCCCGTGGGATTGCCGCCGCCTACAGCCAAGTCCAGCCACGTGTTGTCCGTCGGTCGGGCATAGAGCGCCACCATGTAGGTGCCGCCGGACCACTCGTCCGCGTTGCCGTCGAGGGTCGCCCCGATGAACGTCCCGATGGAGAACCCGACCCGGTAGACGATCGGATCGATGTACGG
>CAZVWL010000304.1:0-2795 GCA_964630845.1 uncultured Fibrobacteraceae bacterium | reverse complement strand
ATCGACGTCTACGTGACGCCCACCTTCGGCGGCGACGGACTCCTGATGACGAATTTGACGGGGCACCCGCAGCTGGTGGTGCCCTGCGGTTTCGGACCGGACGGCGGCCCGCGATCGCTCAGCTTCGTGGGCCGGCTCTTCGGCGAGGCCGACCTCGTGGTCCTGGCGCGCGCCTACCAGGACCGCACCGACTGGCATCGGCGGCGGCCGCCGGGATTCTAGGCCGCCGGCAGGCCGAAGAGCCGGGCGGCGGCGGCGGACGTCGCGGCCGCCACCGCGGCGGGGTCGACCCCGCGCAACGCGGCCACCGTGGCGGCGATGTCGGCCACGTGGCGTGGTTCGGCCTGGCGCGCCGGGATGCCCTCGAGGCCGATCGACGGCGCGTCGGTCTCCAGCACGACGCGCTCGAGCGGGACCGTGGCGGCCGTCTCGCGGGCGGCCGCGCGCGGCCGGGTGACGGCGCCGCCCAGGCCGAGGTGCAGGCCCAGGCGCAGGAAACGGCCGGCGAGGTCGGGCCCGCGGCAATAGGCGTGCAGCACGCCGCGCACCGACCCGTCGAAACGCTGGAGGATCGCGGCCAGTTCGTCGAACGCTCCCCGGCAGTGCAGGATCACCGGCAGGCCGAGGTCGCGCGCCAGCTCGAGCTGGCGTTCGAGCACCGGGATCTGGGTGCTCAGAGGCGGCGCGTCGACCTTGCCGTCCAGCCCCACCTCGCCGATCGCGACGGCATCGCAGGCCCGCAGGCCGGCGGCGAGCTCGGCGAGGTCGAGCCGTTCGTGCGCCACCCAGGGGTGCAGGCCGAGCGCGGGGTACACGACTCCGGCGTGGGCCGCGGCCAGCGTCTGGATGCGCAGCCAGGAAGCGGTGTCGTAGGCAGGGAGCACCACGCGAGTCACGCCGGCGCGGCGCGCGCGGTCGAGCACGCCGGCGACGTCGCCGCCCAGGGGCTCGACGTCGAGGTGGCAGTGCGTGTCGATCAGCATCGACGACCCCGGCCGGCAACGCCGGCCGCGTCGGCAAGCCGTGGGTTCGCCCCGGCCCGCGCACGGTCGGCAACAGCAAGGAAAACAGCAAGGAAGCGGCGGCCCGCAGGCCGCCGCGATCCTACCTCGACGCCGTTCAGTTGAACAGCGACTTGACGCGGGTCCAGCTCGCCTGGTCCACGCCCACGGTCACGAAGCTGAAGTTGCCGCGGATCGCCCCGTCGGGCCAGTCCACGCTGTGGACCTGGATCGCCAGGCGATCGTCGACGATGGCGGCGGCGATCTCGGCCGTGTACGGCAGGTTCATCGCCAGCGGGCTGCCCAGCGGCAGCTCCACGACGACCGCGCCGACCTCGTCCTCCGCGCCGATCAGAAGCGCGGCCGCGGTCTGCGGCGCGTCCAGGCCGGCGAAGTTCACGGTCAGGGAAAACAGCGTCTCGTCGTCGTGAACGATGATCGTGGCCTGACCGTACGCGGACGCGCCGCTGCCGGGCCTGACGTTCTCGGGCAGAAGCTCGGCCTGGTAGAAGACGGCCGCCGAAGCGCCGCCAGCCAGCAGGGCGCTCAGCGCCAGCAGGACCAGACCTTTCGACATCAGTCTCATGCGCACCATAAGTAAACCTCCAGAACGAAAAGACAAATCAAGGACGCGCAAAAGTGTACTACGGCGGTGATCCTTTGTCTAGTGCAATTTTTCTTCCGTCGCCACTGCCGGAAGCCAACCCACGGCCACGGCCGTGGCGACCACCGCGGGATCGACCGTGGGCGCTTCGCAACGGCCCTCCCGGCAGACGTAGGCGGTCGCCCGCCCTTCCTGGGCGACCTTCCCGACGAGGGCCGGCGCCCGCCCGAGCAGGCTGTCCCCCGGGCCTGTCGGGGCGACCGGCGCGACGACCACGCCGGGAGACAGCGCCGACCAGGCGGCGCGCAGCAGGTCCGTGGTCCCCGCGTCGGCGGGATCACCGGCGACGACCACCTCGTGCAGCGGCCCGGCCAGGCGCAACCATGCGTTCAACCAGCCGGCCATCTCCAGGCCCGCCCGCGCCAGCAGTCCTTGCTGCGCGGCGAGGTCGGCGGCGGCGCGATCGCGGCGCGCGCGGTCGCCGGTCAGGGCGGCGGCGATCAGCAACGCGTTGGTCGCTGCCGAGCCGCCGGACGGCAGGACGCTGTCGAAGAGATCGAGGCGTCGCCCGAGCGGCGTGCCGGTCTCGCCCGACCCCGCGGCGGCGGGGCTGCCGAACCATCCTCCGGCCGGCCGCCGATAGTCGCGCTCGACCGTGTCCAGCAGGTCCAGGGCCCACGCGAGGTGCGCCGGCCGCCCGGTGATCTGGTAGAGGTCGAGCAGTCCCTGGGCGAGCAGGCTGTGGTCCTCCAGGACGGCCTCGCCCGTGGCCAGGCCGCCGTTGCTCGCGCGCCGCAGCGTGCCGTCCGGATCGCGGTGCACGCGCTCGAGGTAGGCGGCGAGGCGCTCGGCCCGGTCGCGGAAGTCCGGCCTGCCGGTCGCCATGAAACCACGCACGAAGGCCGAGAGCGCCAGGCCGTTCCAGGCGGTGACCAGCTTGCGATCCAGGCCCGGCGCCGGACGCTCGGCGCGCGCCTGCCTCAGCGTGGAGCGATGGCGGTCGAAGACGGCGGCCGCGTCGGCGGGGTCGCGCCCGTGGCGGGCGGCGGCCTGTGCCTCGCCGACCCGGCGCGTGATGACGCTGGCGCCGTGCTCGAAGTTGCCGCGAGGGGTCACGCCGAGCAGGTCGGCGAGCAAGGCGCCGTCGGTGGGGCCGGCGGCGGCGGTCAGTTGCGACGGGGTCCACACGT
>CAZVWL010000303.1:0-2839 GCA_964630845.1 uncultured Fibrobacteraceae bacterium | reverse complement strand
GACCGGGACCGCGCTGGTGGTGGCGGCCGCACGCAGCCGCACCGTCGTGCGCCACGCCGCGGCCCTCGGCTGGGCGGCGCCGCTGGTCGTGGCCGCCTTCCTGCTGACGCCCGGCATCCGCGGGGTGCTGGCGCCGTCTCTCGCCGCGACGGTCACGCGCGACGCCGCGCCCCCCGACCCCACGACGCCGGTCGTCCTGATCGTCTTCGACGCCTTCGCCACCGCCGCGATCATGGCCGCCGATGGCGGCATCGACCCCGTGCACTGCCCGAACCTCGCGGCCCTGGCCGACGACGCCGTCTGGTATCGCGACGCGCTGGGCGTGAGCGACGACACGACCCTGGCCGTGCCCGCCATCCTCACCGGACGCACACCGGACCCGGCCCTCAAGCCGGTCCACACCGACCATCCGGCCAACCTCCTGACCTGGCTCCAGCAGCATCGGCCAGTGCACGCGTTCGAGGGGCACACGCACCTGGCCGCGTTCAACCGCCCCCCCGGCCTCCTCGTGCGCTGGCGCCTGTTGCTGAACGACCTCGCCGTCCTGGCCGGCCACGTCTGGCTACCGACCGACCTCGCCGCCGGCCTGCCCGCGGTGGACCACGACTGGAAGGGCTTCACCGCCGGCGAGGACGGCATCGACCCCCGCGACCGCAACCAGTTGCTGCACCGCTTCCTGGACTCGCTCGCAACCGAGGACGCGCACAGTTGCTGGTTCATCCACCTGCTCCTGCCGCACACCCCTTATGCCTACATGCCTTCGGGTCGCCGCTACGTGCGCGGACCGCTGGAACCGGGCGGCGAGGGTCTGCAGTGGCGGGCCTGGAGCGACGACCTGCAACCGGTGCTGCAGAGCCAGCAACGCTACCTGCTGCAGGTCGGCTACACCGACCGGGTCGTTGGTCGGGTCACGGAGACGCTGCGCGAACGTGGCCTCTACGAGCAGGCGATGATCGTGGTGACGGCGGACCACGGCGTGGCGTTCGAACCGGACGAGAGCCGCCGCGAGCTCAACACGACCAACGCCGGCGAGGTCCTCGCCGTGCCCCTCTTGATCAAGTGGCCCGGCCTGGGCGCCGGGTACACGGACACGAGCCTCGCGCGTTCGGTCGACATCCTGCCGACGATCGCCGGCGCGCTGGGCACGCGGCCGCCCTGGCCGGTCGCCGGGCGCGACCTCCGCGCCGACCCCACGCCCGCCACCACCACGGTGACGATCCCCGGCCGCCGCCACGACCTGACCCTGGACGTCAGCACGGTGCGCCGCCAGCGCGACGATGCGGTCGCCCGCAAGCTCGAGCGCTTCGGCGAGGCGCCGGGATTGCCCGGCCTGTTCGCCCCCCGACGCGGCGCGGCCCTGCTCGGGACGCGCCCTCTGCTACACGAGATGGCGCACGACCTCGCTGCCGGGCTCGACCGCGGACCGAGCCTGCAGGTCCCGGCCGACCCCGCCGCACGGCTGCCCGCCGAGATCACCGGCTACGCCTTGGCTCCGAACGGCTGGCCCGACGACTGGGACATCGCGATCACCGTCGACGGCACGATCGCCGCCATCACGCACCCCCGGCGGCGCGACGCCGCCGACGGCGTCGCCCGCTGGGCCACGCTACTGCCGGAATCCGTGCTCGTGCCTGGCCAGCGTCGGCTCGGCCTGCTGCTCGTGCACTGGCGCGACGGCGCCCCCCTGATCATGGCCGGCGGCGGCGCCGACCTCGGGATCGTCGGCACCAACCTGCTCGTCGACCAGGTTCCCGGCTCGACCCTCGCCGGCTTCGCTCCCCCCGCCGGCGACCACGACGCCGCCCGCTGGACCGACGGCCACGCCGTGGTGCGGATCGCCACCCTCGGCTCGACCAGGGTGACCGGCGCCATCGTCGGCGTGCCACGCGCCGCCGCGAGCCACGGCGACCTGCTGGTGACCGCCAACCGCCGCCCGGTGGCGCTGCTGCCGCTGGACCGCTTGCCCTGGCGCGGCCAGATCGGCCTCAACGGCATTCCGCTGGACGGCGGGCTTCGCCTCGAGTTCTTCTCGCCATCCGTCGAACGGGCCGACCTCGCCGTCGACGGCGCTGCCGCGCCACGGCTGGGCGTCGCGCTCGGCGAGGTCGTGCTGATGGATAAGCCCGATCCATCGCTCCCGACGGTCGCCCGCCCGCAGGCCATCACGCTGGACGTCGCCGACCCCGCAGGCTGGGCGCTGAGCGGCTTCTTCGACGCCGAACCCTGGGGCGAGAGCCGGGCCGCCTGGACGCTCGGAACCTGGCAGGCCACGTTGCCGTTGACGACCCCGACCCGGCCGCGCCTGCTGCTGCTCGAAGTCGCCAGCAGCGGCCCGCATGGCGCCACGATCAGGGTCGACCTCGGCGGGCAGCCCGTGTACGCTGGCAGCTTGCCTGCCGGCTCGAGGACCGTCTGCATCCCGCTCGAGGCGATGTCGCCGTTGACGGCGATCGACCTCGCGGTGAATTCGAGCACGTTCGTGCCGGCGGATCTCGACCCGCGGTCGCCGGACCGCCGGAAACTCGGCCTTGCCATGCGGGGCGTGCGATTCGTGTACTGACCGGCTTCGGCCACGACCCAGACCAAGAACCTCGAGGACCAGCCATGCCGATGGACCACCGACCCTCCGCGTCCTGCGCCGCGATCGTGCTGATCGCCGCCCTGCTCATGACGCCGCGCGACGCCGCCGCGTACATCGATCCCGGCACCGGCAGCTTCGTCGTGCAGGGCGTCATCGCCGCGATCGTCGGCGCCGGCGTCACCGCGAAGCTGTTCTGGGGACGCATCGTCCGCCGGCTCGGCGGCAAGCCGACGCCGACGACAACCGACGATGACGACG
>CAZVWL010000302.1:0-2907 GCA_964630845.1 uncultured Fibrobacteraceae bacterium | reverse complement strand
CCTCCTCGCCGGCCTGGGCGGCCTTCACCAGCCGGGAAAGCTGGTTCTTGGCTTCCGGAACTCGAGGTCGCCGCCGGCGACGCGGCGCGTGGCGCCGACCAGGGCCTCCAGGGGGCGCACCATCTGGCGGGTCCACAACAGGCCGGCCAGCAGGGCGACCACGATCAGCGCGCCCCAGACCAGCAGGAACGGCCCCACGAAGCTGAGCACCACGCGGCCCTGCTCGTTGCGCACGGCGCGCAGCAGGCCGAGGCCGTCGGTGAGCGCGCGGGCGTTGTCCACCATGCCGGCGGGCAGCGGCTGCAGGACCACGCGCGCCGTCCCGTCGTGGGCGCGGACCGCGGCGGCCAGGGTGTCGCCGAGGCGCTCCGGCTCGGACACGCCCGCCTCGTCCGGCGTGGCCAGCGCGCGGGCGCGTGGGCCGAGGTCGGGGCGGGCGGCGAGGTAGGCCGCGAGCGTGTCGCTGGCGGCGGGGCGTCCCTGGGCGTCCAGCAAGACGAGCGAGGCGGTGTCGGCCGTGGTCATGGCCAGCACGGCCAGCCGGTCGCGCCGTTCCTGCAGGTGGGCGCGGCTCTCGGCGACGCCGGCCGACAGCGCGTGTTCGAGCGGGTCGGCGATGGCCGGGCCGAAGCGTCGCTCGAGCAGGTCGCGCACGACCAGCGACAGCGGCACCGTGGGCAGCAGGGCCACCAGCAGGAACGAGAACGCCAGCCGCGTGCTAATGCGCCGCATCGCGCAGCTCCTCCCGCACGAACCAGGCCGACGACGTCTCCAGCACGCCGTCGCGCCGAGCGCCGCCCTTGTAGAACAGCCGGATGAGCCGGCCGAGGGAGACCGAGGCTTCCTGGCGGTCCTGGCCCGCGCGAGTCGTGTGCGGGTCGCCGGCGATCACGTCGCCCACCTGCTGCTTCTGCGCCGGGGCGATCGCGTGCACGAGCACCCCGACGCGGATCATGCAGCGCATCTCGGGCGGCACGCGGTCGAGCGGCGCGATCGGGACCGCGCGCAGCTCGCGCAGGTAGCCCCGCAATTCCTCGAGGTCGCGGAAACGGCGCTCCGGACCATGGCCGCGTACGGAGAAGACCTCTTCCCACAGGTCGAAGGCCAGCTCGAGGTCGAGCCTCCCGTTGCCCAGCACCTGGCGCTGCTCGTCCAGGAGCACCAGTTCCAGTTCGATGGCCGAGGTCAAGCCCGAGCGCATCGATTGCACGAGCCGTTCGCCCGGCAACCCCGCCGTCGTCAGGTGCGCGACCACGAGGTTGCCCGTGCGCGCGGGGGTCACGCCGGTGACGCGGGCGGTCCCATCGTCGGCCGCGGCGACCCTGCCGAGCGCGAGGACGGCGATTGCCAGGCGGAGCAGCGTGGTCGTGCTCCACCGTGACCGCATCAGAACGACCACCCGATCGACGCCGTGGCCTGGAATCGCTGATCGATCGGCCGCCGCGTCAGGGGATAGGCGACGTCGAGGCCGATCCAGTCCAGCCACCAGACGCGCACGCGCAGGCCGTAGCCGGCGCCGGCGGCCACGCCCGGCACGGCGTCGCCGTCGAAGCGGCCGGCCGCGCCGGCATCCAGGAAAAGCACGCCCGCCAGGCGCGTGCTGTCGCCCGCGCCCAGGATGCGGCTGCGATACTCCACCGAACCGGCCCACAGCCATTCGTCGCCCCCGGGAGCCGACAGCGCGTGCGTCGGGAACCCGCGCACCGTGTACATGCCGCCGAGGTAGAGTCGGTCGTAGAAGGCGGCGTTGGCCGTGACCATGGCGCCCCGCAGACGCCAGGCGACCACGCCGCCCGGCGCGTCGTGGTAGCTGCGCAGGTCGCCGACGAGGCCGAGGTGGCTGCGTGGTCCCTGCGCCACGGTCTGGACCTTGAGGCGACCCCACAGGCCGTCGGTGGTCGAGCCGGCGCGGCGGCGCCCGCTGCGCGTGTCGTGCTGCAGGTCCGCGTGCACGACCACGCGCATGTCGTCGCCGAGCCCGTCCCGGATGGCCTGCGGCAAGGCCTCGCGCTCGACGCGGTCGTCGTAGGACACGCTGCCGTCGACCGCGTCGCCGTAGGCCCGCGCGTGGGAAGCGGTGTGCACGCCGGCCAGGTTCAGTCCGACCTCGCCCAGCCAGTGCCGGCTCCAGCGCCGGCCGTACACGCCGGCCAGGCCGGCCGCACCGACGTCCAGCCGGTACTCGACGCCGTCGGCGAACCAGGGCCGCTCGGTGCTGATCGCGCTCGCGCGGAGGGCCCACCAGTCGCGTCCGTCGCCAGCGCGTGGGCGCAGGTAGCCCAGCAGGAAGCCGGAATGGCGGAAGCCCCAGCGCAGCTGCAGGTCCAGGCGGTCGCCCCGGCCGGTCGGGTTGCCGGCGACGAGCATCATGGGCGCCAGGTACCAGCCGTCGAGGTCGGTGTTGCCGGCGGCCCAGCGGAAGTCGACGCCGTGCTCGCGCACGTCCAGCACGAGCACGAGCAGGCCGCGGTCCGAACCCGGGCGCGTGCTGAACGCGACGTCGGCGAACAGCTCGCTGCGGCGCAGCTCGTCGACGGCCGCCACCAGCTCCGCCTGCTCGATGATCCGGCCCGGCTGCAGCGGCAGATGACGGAGGACCGTGCCGAGGGACGTCCGCTCGGCGCCGTTCAGCTCGACGGCCTCGAGCACCAGCTCGCGCGCGGCCGCCGGCGGGGCCAGGACCACGAGCGCGGCCGCGATCAGGCCGGTCCGCAGGGGTCGGCGCAGGCGGACCACGGCGCCGAAGACCGACCTGACGATGCTGTCGACGCGGCTGCGCATCACGCCTTGCTCCGGGTCGTCTGGCGGCGATCGGGCCGGCGGGGTCGTCCCCGCGGCACGCCTTGATCGCTCCAGCATGGGCCGGAGCGACGGGTCTGGCAACCAGGGAATGGCGGGGCGGCCATG
>CAZVWL010000301.1:0-2915 GCA_964630845.1 uncultured Fibrobacteraceae bacterium | reverse complement strand
GTGACCTCGATGGTGAGCGTGCCTTGCTCCGTCATGCGCTTCATCCCTTCGTGCCCGGCTACGACAGGGTCGCGCCGGTGCCCTTGACGAACGACTCGCCGCGACGGACGGCGGTGTCGGCCATCGAGTAGCTGGTGATCAGGATCTGGCCGCGGGCGGCCTTGGTGACGACGTCGACCACGATCTCGAGGTCGTTGCCCCACATGCCCACCAGCAGGTCGTTCCAGTTCCCGAAGACCAGGCCGTGCTCGTTGCTGCCGGCACCCAGCGTCTTGGAGATCTGGTTCGTGGTGCGGGCGGGGTAGCCGCCGAGTTCGCCCTCGCGGTAGGTGCCAGCCCACAGGAAGACCGGGTAGCCGCTGACCAGGGGCGTGCGCTTGAGCACGCCGGCCATCAGCGGGGTGGTCATCCAGGACAGGGCCCCCAGATCGGCGTTCTTGTCCGCGACCAGGGCGGGCATCGTGGTGATGTCCGTCAGGTCGGGCACGCCGCCCACGGCGTGGGACTGCACGTCGGCCGCGCCGTAGATGCCGACGGGCTGCTTGTCCGTGCCCTTGCCGTGCAGCGCACCGAGATCCAGGGCCAGGCCGTGCCCGGTCGCCAGGTCGCTGCGGATGTCGGCCTCGACGTCGATCGAGGACATCACCAGCAGCTGCCGGGGGATCTGCACCTGGCCGATCAGGGTCTTGGGCGAGAGGGACACGTAGCCGTACGAGGGCTCGGACCCGGGAGCATCGCTCGGGGGGTTCTCCTCCATCCAGGACACCGTGGGCGCGCCGGTCTTCTTGTTGAAGTACACGACGCCCTGCAGGCCGGGGTAGAGCTTCGCGCCAGCGACCAGAACCAGCGCCCGGTTGCGCAGCAGGTCGATCATGTCGGGCATGATCTGCTGGCCGACCAGGGTCGCCCCGCCCGAGGGCTGGGTGGTGCCCAGCACACGCTGCTGGTCGTCGCCCTCCAGACGCCACGGCACCAGAACGCCGCCGTGGTCCGCGCCGGTGCGGTGCTTGGTGAGCTCCTCGTGGACCTCAGCCTCGAGGCCGTCGTACCTGGCGCGCTTGCCATCCATCAGCTCGGCCTGCATGCGGATGGCGCGGTGGATGGAGTAGCGCTTCTTGTCCCGGGCCGGCATCGCGGCCAGGGCCTCGGCCGAGGGCTGCGCCGGGCCGTGAGTGCGCACAGCCTTCAGGATCTCGCGCGAGACCTGGTCCGGCGAGAGGCCCTGCCTGATCCAGCCGGCGACCTTGTCGGTCACGCCGTGGGCCTGGGCCATGTCCATGATCTCGGCCGCTTCGGCGCCGCGATCGCGCGTCTCGGTCACCTTGGGTGCCGGCGCAGTCGCCGCCGGCCCGACCGGGGTCTCGTTGCCCTGCGCGGGCGCGCCCTGCGCGGCGGGCTGGGGGGTTCCTGCATCGACACTCATGGTTCGTTCTCCTTCGGAAGCGGGCTCTTCGATCGTGAACTCGACCAGATCCAGATCGGCCTCGGCGCGCGTGCGTCCGAAGCCGACCTTGTGGTCAGCGGGGATGGGTTCGGTGGAGACCTCGTAGGGCATCCAGCGGCAGCGGTAGGTCGCAAGACCGGTCTTCTTGTCCTTGGAGACCATGTCCATCGACAGGACCTGGTAGCCGACCGAGACGGTCTTGATGTGCCCCTCGCGGAGCATCGTCTCCTGCTCCTGGCCCAGCGGGATGGACGAGAAGCTCGCCATGCCGCGCAGACGCCCGCGCTTCTCGTCGAGCTCGATGTCGTTCACCGAGCCGAAGTGCAGAAGGCGCTGGTGGGACTTGATCAGCGGCAGGCCGTTCTTCGCGCGGCTGAGGTCCACGTCGCCCGAGACGTGGGACAGGACCTCGTCGTACTCCTCCCAGGTGTCCCAGGAGTAGCGGCGGACGGGGGCCTCGCTGGAGAAGGACACGGGATAGAGACGGATCTGGCCCTCGCCGCCGTCGGCGCGGGTTTCGACCTCGACCTCGAAGTCCCGGTACTGGATGCGCGGCACCTTCACGGTGCGCGTCTTGATGGCAGTCGGTGTGTCCATGCACCCAGTAGTGATTCATCCGCGAAAGGCCGACCAATCTAAATGTCATTTAGATTGGTCGGCTCCTGAGCGCGGTGTCACCGTGGGCGCATGGCACAGGAACTCGCATACCTCCCCGATCAGTTCGCGGCCGGGACCACCGTCTGCTATCGCAGGCGGCTGACGGATTACCCGGCATCCTCCGGCTGGACGCTCCGGGTCCACCTGGCCGGCGCGAGCGTGCTCGCCAAGACGGCTGTCGCCGATGGCGATGACTTCCTCATTACAATCGACGCCACGGATACCGAGGGCGATTTCGCCGCCGGGCTGTACAAGTGGGTCGAGCGGGTCTCCAACGTAGGCGGTGAGGTCTATGAGGTGGGCCGCGGCTCCGTCACGATCCTGCCCAACCTGGCCGAGGCCTCCGAGGGCAGCGAGCAGGAGTGGATCGAGCGGGCGATCGCCATGCTGCGGGCCCATATCGAGGGTCGGCTGCCGGCGGGGATGGAGAGCTACCAGATCGCAGGCCGTGTGGTCGCGAAGATGCCGATCCGGGAGGCGGTCAGCCTCCTGTCCAGCCTAGAGTCCCGCCTGGCGGGCCTGCAGAAGCCGGGATTCGTCACGCGGCCCGTGCTCGTTTCGTTCACCAAGCCAGGGTTCGATCGATGAGGCGGCCGCTGCACAAGCGCCTGGGGCGCGCGGTCCGTCTCGCCTGGCGTGAACTCCGTGGCCAGCGAGGCGTGTTCGACGGGGCGGGCGTCCACCGGCTGCTCTTGGATTGGATCGCCCAGACTCGGTCTGCGGACGAAGAAGTCCGCGGCGACATCCGCATGCTGCGGGCCCGTGCCCGCGAGCTCGGCCGCAACAACAGCTACGTCAAACGCTACTTCCGCCT
>CAZVWL010000300.1:0-2922 GCA_964630845.1 uncultured Fibrobacteraceae bacterium | reverse complement strand
TGGTTGTTGATCTGGAAATCGGTCACCATGACCGGCGGCACGTAGGGGTTCGCCTGGATCTGCTCCGGGTTGAAGACGTTGAACCCGTTGATGCCGCCGAAGTACAGGCGGCCACGGCGGTCGAGCATCGAGGCGCCCATGTTGAACTCGTTGCTCTGCAAGCCGTCCTTCGCCTGGTAGTGGCTGACCACGAAGGAGTCGGGATCGATGCACACGAGGCCGAAGTTGGTGCCCGCCCAGATGCGGCCGTCGCGATCCTGCCGGAGGCTGTAGATCGTGTTGTTCGGCAACCCGTTCTTCTCGGTCACGCGCACGCCCACGCCGGTCTGCGGATCCAGCCGCGTGAGCCCCGAACCGGTGCCGACCCAGATGCGGCCGCCGCCGTCGAGCAGCAGGGAGAGGATCGTGTCGCTGGTGATCGAGGCGCTGTCGCCGGCCTGGTGGCGGTAGTGGCGACGGCTGCCGGTGCGCAGGTCGATCGCCAGCACGCCGAATCCCCAGGTGCCCACCCATAACGTGCCGTCCGGCGATAGTTGCAGCGACTTGCACGCGTTGCCGGCGAGGTCGAACACGTCGCCCCGCCGCCCCCAGTGCGCCGTGAACCGGTCGGTCTCGGGATCCCAGCTCTGCAACCCGTGGAACGTGGCCATCCAGATCGTGCCGTCGGCGGCCTCGACGATGTCGTAGACGCGGATCGAGGGCGCCCCTTGCCTGCCGGTGGAGTCCTCGAGCACGCGGCGGAATCGCCCGCTGGCGGGGTCGCGCACGTTCAGCGCGCCCCGAGCGTAGCCGAGCCAGTGCGCCCCCCGGCGATCGCGGAAGATGACGGTCATCTGGTCGCTGCTCGGGCGGCGCGGGTCGCGCGCATCGGCCGGCCAGACCTCGCAGTTGCCGGTGGCGGGGTCGAACCGGTTCAGGCCGTTCTCGGTGGCGATCCACACGCGCCCGTCGGGATCCTCGTGGAAGGCCCACACCGTGTTGTGACTGAGGCTGCCGGCGTCGCCGACCTCGTGCTTGAAGTGGTAGAACTGCTTGGCGTGCGTGTCGAGCAGGCTGGCGCCCAGATCGTGGCCGACCCACACGACGCCCGAGGCGTCGACCATGATCGATTGCAGCTTGGCGCTCTGCAGGCTGGTCGGCGCGAGCAGATCGGGCTCCAGCAACAGGCTCTCGCCCCGCTTCGGATCGTAGCGCAGCACGCCGTGGCCGCGGCTGGCCAGCCAGAGGCGTTGCTGGTCGTCCTCGTCGATCGCGTGCACCGGCAGGTCGACGTCGGTCCGTCGCTCGAGGGTCGAGGTCGCCGGATTCCAGCGGTAGAGACCGTCGGCGGTTCCGACCCAGAGGTCGCCGGTCGCGCTCTGCCTGATCGCCTCGACGCGAGACCTCGCGCGGCCCCGCTCCGGCTGCGGCTGGCCCGGCCAGCTGCTCAGCGTGCCGGTCGCGGGGTCGAGGCAGGCCAGCCCGCCGTCGGTGCCGATCCACACGAGGCCGGCGCGGTCGCGATGCAGCGTCGAGATCTCCGTGCCGGGCAAGCTGCCCGGACCATGGCTCCAGACCCGCTCCTGACCGAGCCGCGGTTCGTACCGGATCAGTCCGTGCGACAGCGTGCCCACCCAGACGCAACCGGTCGCGTCGACGACGAGCCCGGTGACGCCGTAGTTGAGATCCTCGGTGTCGGTGGTGCGTTCGGGGCCGGTCCGCAACAGGTCGAAGCGTTGCGTCACGCGGTTGAACCGCGCGAAGCCCGAGGCCTCCGAACCCACCCACAGGTG
Source organism: uncultured Fibrobacteraceae bacterium (assembly GCA_964630845.1). Classification (GTDB taxonomy): domain Bacteria; phylum Krumholzibacteriota; class Krumholzibacteriia; order LZORAL124-64-63; family LZORAL124-64-63; genus Glo-17. The sequence goes on along the minus strand of CAZVWL010000300.1, from coordinate 1,150 downwards.
CCCGTCCGGGTCCTCGGCCATCGCCGTGATGTAGGCGTCCGAGAGCGTCAGCGCGTCGTCGGCGTCGGTCTTCCAGACCAGGAAGTCGTATCCGTCGTGGCGGTTCAGGCCGTCCTGCGTGCCCAGCCACACGAACCCGTACCGATCCTGCAGGAAGCAGTTGACCGTGCTCTGCGAGAGCCCCTGCTCGATCGTCAGGTGCCGGAAACGATGGCGGATGCGCAACGCGTCATCGTTCGCCGCCAGCGTGGTCTGGGCCAGACCGAGCAGGATGCAGACCAGGGTGGCGCCCAGGATCCGGGCCCGCTGCTGATTCATCCGCGCCTCGCTTGCCGGTTACGGTCCTCGCGGTAGGTGGCGCGGCAAGGCCGCGCGACCCGCAGTCAAGACCGTCATCGGCCAGGGGCGGCGGATCTTTCGCGGAATTTGGCGATCACACCGTCCAGACCGAACCGGTCGGCCCGTCCTTGACGCTCACGCCGAGGGCCGCCAGCGCGTCGCGCAGCCGGTCCGCCTCGGCCCAGTCCCGGGCCGCGCGGGCCTCGCCGCGGGCGGCCAGCAACGCCTCGACGCGGGCGAGGTCCAGACCGAGTCGCCGCACCTTGCAATCCCGGCGGGCAGCCAGGTAGACGGCGGGATCCTGGCCGAAGCAGCCCAGCACCTCGGCCACGGTGCGCATGTCGGCCAGGAAGCGGGCCAGGCTGCGGCGCCGCACGTCCTTCGCCACCCCCTTGGCGCCGGCCAGCAAGCCGTTGACCTCCGCCAGCGGCTTGCTCAGGGAGCCGAGCGCGGCCGGCGTGTTGAAATCGTTGCGCATCGCCTCGACGAAGGCGCCGAGCATGCCGGCGACCGCCTCGGTGACCTCGCCCTGCGGGTCGACGCCGGCGGCCTGCTCGGCCGCGCCCGCGAGCGTCGTGTAGACGTAGGCCACCCGTTCGTCCGCCTCCTCGAGGCCGGGAAACCGCACGCCGGCCTGCAAGGCGGCCGCCTCGCTCCGGTGGCCGCAGGCGTCGCAGCGGCAGGCGTCCTGCTGCGCCTGGTCGAGCGCCGCGCCGCAGGCCGGGCATGGCACCTCGACGTCGAAATTCAGGCCGTGGCGATAGTGCACCGTCAGCAGGAAGTAGCGCAGGGTCTCCGGCAGGTGCCGCTC
>CAZVWL010000299.1:0-2938 GCA_964630845.1 uncultured Fibrobacteraceae bacterium | reverse complement strand
CCGCCAGCCGCTGCTGCCGCTTCTGGCCTTGCTGGCGGCCCACGGCGCCGCCGTCGCCTGGCCGATCGTGCGCGCAGGCGGCCGTCGCGGCCTCGTGACCGTGGCCATGGCGCTCGGGGCCTTCTTGCTGGTCAACCTGCCACCGGTCATGCCCGACCGCGCCCGCGGCGACGCCGAGGACCTGCTGAACCTCGCCGGCATCGAGGCCCGCAACCCGGCCCGCCTCGGCGTCGCGATCACCCACCTCGAAGCCGCCGCGCGCCTCGACCCCGCCAACCCCGACGTGCACGAACGCCTGGGCCTCTACCGACAGCTCCTGGCCTTCTCCCAGCCCGACCAGCGCGACCAGGTCCGCCGCCAGCTCGTGATGGCCGTGCAGCATCACCGGCAGGCCATCCGCCTGTTCCCGCGCTCGTTCCGCAGCTTCGGCAGCGCTGGCAGCGCCCACCTATCGCTGGCCGACCTCGCCGTGGCCGACCTCGACCGCGCCCTGGCGGCCGGCGATTCGACCCGCGCCCAGGCGTTCGCGCGCGAGGCGGCCGGCGACCTGGAAGCCGCCTGGCTCGCCTGGAACGCCGCCCTGCGCCTGAAGCCCGACCTGCCCGGCGGCCGCGAGAGCCTGGCGGCGGCCCGGCAGATGCTGGAGCGTCTGCCCGGGCTCGACCCCGCCGTGACCCAGGCGCGCGAGCGCGTGCTGCGCTGACGCCGTCGGCATTTCTCCCTTCCATAAAAAAGATAAAAATAGTATAGATTGGCGGGTCCGCCCATCGCGGCATTCCCCAACCAGTCAGGAGACGATCCATGCGCCACCGAGAACATCGTCCCCCCTGGCGGCTGCCCTGTTGCGCCGCCCTTCTCTTGCTCACCTGCCTGCAGATTCCCGCCACCGCCGAGGTCCATCGCACCCGCGACGCCCAGACGGGCTGGTGGTGGCTCTACAACGTGACCCCTGCCGATGTCGACGAGTTCCTCCGCGATCACGACGCCCGCATCATCGACATCGAGATCCACCAGGCCTCGCCGCTGCGGCTGACCGTCGCCTTCGTGCAGAACACGGGCGTCTACGCGAGCGGCTGGTGGTGGTACTACGGTCTGGAGTTCGCCGACATCGGCACCTACATCAACGACAACAACGCCCGCCTGATCGACATCGAGCGTTACGTGGTCGGCGGCCAGGAACGGTGGGCCGTCGTGATGATCCCCAACACCGGCGCGCAGCAGAAGGCGTGGTGGTGGTACGTCGGCCAGCGCGAGATCGACATCGAGCGGCTCGTCGGCAGCAACAACGCCCGCCTGGTCGACCTCGAGTCGTACGACACCAGCCTCGGCCGGCGCTACGCCGCGATCATGATCGCCAACACGGGCGCCGACGCCACGCCCTGGGCCTGGTTCTACAACACCGACCTCGCCACGATCACCACCTACATGAACAACAACAACATGCGCCTGCTCGAATTCCAGGTGCGCAACGCGGCCACGCCCACGTTCGATGCGGTGCTCGTCTCCCTGAACCACCACACGCCGCGCACCTGGTGGTGGTACTTCGGCGTGACGGCCGACCAGTTGCCGAACCTCTACAACCAGGCCGCGTCGCGCATCGTCGACATCGACACCTACCTCGTGGGCGACCAGCGCCGCTACAGCGTGGTCCTGCTGAACAATGCGAACGACCTGACGATCGCCGCCGCCAGCGCTTTGCAGTGGGGCAGCGACGGCTGGACCGGCGCCTACCTGAAGGAAGCCGGCGGTGTGACCCTCGCCTCGCTGCAGCCCGATTTCACCTTCGAGCCCGCCAGCACGATCAAGGCCATCCACCACCTGCACGCGCTGCGCATGGTGCAGGCCGGGCAGTCGAACCTGGCGCAGCCGGTGACCTACTCGGAGAACTACTCGGGCAGCTGCCCGATCGGCGGGGCGCCGTTCACCACGCAGACCCTGCAGGAAACGCTCCGCCGCATGATGGTCAACTCCGACAACGCGGCCACCGAAGGCATCGCCCAGCTCTACTCGCCCCTCGCCATCCAGAACACCGCGCAGATCGTCGCCGGCATGACCGAGACCGAGCTGAACCACACCATCGGCTGCGGCGCCGCCGCGATCGCCGACCCGAACGTGCTCACGCTGCGCAACACCGGCCGCCTCTACGAGCGCATCCAGGCGTTGACGATCCTCGACGAACCGCGGCGCACCATCTACTACAACCTGATGCAGAACGAGAACACGCCCAACCCCTGGTGGTTCACCGTCCAGCTGCGCAACCTGATCTACAGCACGGCCTCCGATCTCGGCCTGCCCACCAGCGTCGCCGACAACTACTGGGACGCCACCGAGCTGGCCTGGAAACCCGGCGGCTACGGGCTGAACAACCTGGCGTACACGTCGGTCGGCGGCATCGTGCTCTTGCCGCGCTGCGGCGGCGGGCCGGGCGAGCCGCCCCACGAGTTGGTCTTCGGCTCCTTCGTGCACGGCGCCGGCGGTGGCGATTCGCTCGCGCGCATCCAGGCCGCGCTCACCGTGCTGTTCCAGGATCTGATCACCACCGAGCTGCAGGCCTGCCCGACGTCCGTCGAGGACATGCCGGTGGCCCGCACGCAGTTCCAGCCGCCGTACCCCAACCCGTTCAACCCGGCCACCGAGCTGTCGTTCAGCCTGGAGCGCGACTCGTCCGTGCGCCTGTCCGTGTTCGACGCAGCCGGCCGCGAGGTGGCCGTGCTCGTCGACGGCCAGCAGCAGGCCGGGCGCCACCAGGTGACGTGGGCCGGCCGCGATGGGCACGGTCGTCCCGTGGCCGCCGGCATCTACATCGCCCGGCTCGTGGCCGGCGATCTGGTCGAATCGCACAAGATGGCGCTCATCAAGTAAAGGCCTTCACGGCGGGCCCCGGCGTCGGGGCCCGCTCGCCGCTTCCCATCCACCGCCCCCTGCCTTATCATCCCGG
>CAZVWL010000298.1:1611-2941 GCA_964630845.1 uncultured Fibrobacteraceae bacterium | reverse complement strand
AACTGCGGCGCGCTGCCCGACACCTTGCTCGAGTCCGAGCTGTTCGGCTACCGCGCCGGCGCCTTCACCGGCGCGCAGGGCAACAAGCCCGGCCGCTTCGCGCTCGCGCGCGGGGGCACCATCTTCCTCGACGAGATCGGCGAGGTGAGCCCGGCCCTGCAGGTCCGCCTGCTGCGCGTGCTGCAGGAGCGCACGTTCGAGGCGCTCGGCTCCACCCGCACCGAGACCGCCGACGTGCGCATCCTGGTGGCCACCAACGGCGACCTCGCCGCGCTCGTGCAACGCGGCACGTTCCGGGAAGACCTCTACTACCGGGTCAACGTCGTACGCCTGGAGCTGCCGCCGTTGCGGCGACGCGTCGAGGACATTCCCCTGCTGGTCGATCAGTTCATCACGCGTTTCAACCGGCTGCAGCGCAAGGCCGTCGCCGGCATCGGGCCGGAGGCGCTGTCGTTGCTGATGGCGCATGACTGGCCTGGCAACGTGCGCGAGCTGGCCAACGTGATCGAGCGCGCGTTCATCCTGTGCGGCGACGGCGTGATCGACCTCGCCCACCTGCCCATCGAGTTGACCGCGCGCGGGCGCGCCGAGCGGCCGCCGGAACCGGGGATCCGGTCGGCTCATGACATCCTCGACGCCCAGGCGATCCGCTCCGCGCTGGCGCGCCATGAAGGCAGCCGCGTGGCCGCCGCGAAGGAACTCGGCGTGCACACGACGACGCTCTACCGCCGCATCAAGCGTCTGGGGATCACGTTGCCGGGGCGCGACGGGCGGTCGCGGCGGGGCGCTTAGTGTAGCGATAACGCTTCGATAGGCGCTTCTTACCATAGCGAACATGCATCACTGCGCGGGCGCCAGGCCCCGCGAGCATTATAGCAAAGCACTATAATATAACGATTTATGTGCCTGGCCGTCGAGTCCTTGTAGATGGCTCTTCCCTTGCTGTGACCCCACCGGAACCCGAACTCGCGGATGGGAACCATGGTCGTCGCCTTCCCCTGCTGGCAGCAACGCCTCGCGCCGCTCTTCGATACGGTCGGCGAGGTCATGCTGATCGATACGAACGACGGCGACGTCGCGCGGCCGACATCGGCGCCGCTGCCGGCCGGCGCGCCGCTGCACAAGGTGCTGGCCTTGGTCGGCCTGGGTGTCGGCACGCTGGTCTGCGGCGCCATCTCCCGTCCGCTGCATGAGATGATCACGGCTTACGGGATCGAGGTGATCCCGTTCGTGGTCGGCGATCTGCAGGAGGTGATCCGGGCATGGCGCGACGGTCGCCTGGAGCAGGACGCGTTCGTGATGCCCGGGTGCCGCGGTCGTCGGCGCGGTC
>CAZVWL010000298.1:0-1511 GCA_964630845.1 uncultured Fibrobacteraceae bacterium | reverse complement strand
GAGGTTCGCGGCGACTGAATGGCGCGCAACGACGAAAGGTTGAACTCGTGAAGATCGCATTCGCGACCTCCGGCCAGGATCTTGCGGCGCCCCTCGACGAACGATTCGGTCGGGCCGCGGCGTTCCTGGTCTATGACCTCGACCAGGACACCTTCACGGTGGTCGGCAACCGCCTCGCCCACGACGCCGCCCAGGGAGCCGGCGTTCAGGCGGCCGAGCAGGTGGCCCGCAGCGGCGCCTCGGCGCTCGTCGCCGGCCATTGCGGACCGAAGGCGATGCGCGTGCTGCGCGCCGCCGGCGTCTCGGTCTACACCGCCCCCGCGATCAGCATCGCCGACGCGCTCGCCCGGTATCGCGCCGGTGCGTTGACCGAGGTCCGGGACGCGGACGTGGAAGGGCACTGGGCATGATCGTCGCGATCGCCTCGGGCAAGGGCGGCACCGGCAAGACTACGGTCGCGGTCAACCTCGCGAGCGTGATCAAAGACGGTGTGCAACTGGCCGATTGCGACGTGGAGGAGCCCAACGCCCATCTCTTCCTGGCGGCGGCGACGATCGACAAGCGGCCCGTCACGCTGCCGGTGCCGGAGGTCGATGCCACGCGCTGCGACGGTTGCGGCGCCTGCGCGCGCTTCTGCGCGTACCACGCGATCGTCTCGTTCGGCGTCGAGGCGCTGGTGTTCGCCGACCTGTGCCACGGTTGCGGCGGTTGTGCGCTGGTCTGCCCGCGGGAGGCGATCCGTGAACGGGCGCGGCGCATCGGCGAGGTCGAGACGAGCCGGGCCGGTTCGTTGACGCTGATCCAGGGCCGGCTCGACGTCGGGGTGGCCATGGCGCCGCCGCTGATCCGGGCGGTCAAGGCCCGGCTCGATCCTTCGCGGCCCGCGATCCTCGACGCTCCGCCCGGCACCGCGTGCCCGATGGTGACCACGTTGCGCGGGGTCGACCGCGTGATCCTCGTCACCGAACCGACGCCGTTCGGCCTGCACGACCTGTCCCTCGCCGTGGCGACCGTCCGGTCGCTGGGCCTGGAGGCGGGCGTCGTGATCAACCGCGCCGGGTGCGGCGACGACCGTGTGCATGCCTATTGCGCGGCCGAGCGGTTGCCCCTGCTCGCCGAGATTCCGGACGATCGCCGCGTTGCCGAGGTCTACGCGCGCGGTGGGCTCGTGGTCGAGGCATTGCCCGAGTACCGCTCCTTGTTCACCGACCTCGCCGAGCGCCTGCTCGCCCGGCGCGTGCCGGCGGGGTGAAGCGACCATGCGCGAACTCGTGATCATCAGCGGCAAGGGCGGCACCGGCAAGACCAGCGTGGCGGCGTCGTTCGCGTGGCTGGCCGAACGCCCGGTCGTGGCCGATTGCGACGTGGACGCCGCCGACCTGCACCTCGTGCTCGCGCCTCGCGTCGAGCGGCGGTGCGAGTTCTACTGCGGCCACGAGGCGATCATCGACCGCTCGTTGTGCGCCGGCTGCGGCGCCTGCTTCACGCATTGCCGGTTCGGGGCGGTGATC
>CAZVWL010000297.1:0-2944 GCA_964630845.1 uncultured Fibrobacteraceae bacterium | reverse complement strand
CCAGCTGCTGGCCGCCGACCATGCCCGCCGGCCCGGCCGCCGACGCCAGGAGGGCCACCATCTCGGCCGCGCGCGGCCCCGCCGTCGCCAGCACGCCGAAGGCCAGAGCCTGCAGGCCGTCGCCGGCGAGGATCGCCGTGCCCTCGTCGAACGCGACGTGGCATGTCGGCCGACCGCGACGCAGCACGTCGTCATCCATCGCGGGCAGGTCGTCGTGGATCAGGCTGTACGTGTGGACCATCTCCACCGCGGCGCCTACCCGCGTGATGGTCACCCGGTCCACCGCGCCGTGTCGCTTCCCGCGCAGATCGGCCAGCGCATCCCAGGTCCAATGCAAAAGGACCGGTCGTAACCGTTTGCCGCCGCCGAACAGGCTATGCGCCATCGCGCGGCGCAGCGTCGGAGGCACGCCGCGACAAGCGCGCAGCTCCCGCCGCAGCGCCGCGGTGGCCAGACGTTGCTCGACCGCGAGCGCCCGCCGCCAGGTTCGCACGTCCTGGGGGTTCACGCCGTCTCCTGACGCCTCTGCATCGCGTCCCAGGTATTCTCCAGCAACATCGCGATCGTCAGCGGTCCGACGCCGCCAGGCACGGGACTCAAGGCTCCGGCATGACCCTGCATCTCGGCCGCCGCCACGTCGCCGACCAGGCGGCTGCCGGACCGGCTGCCCGCATCGGCTACACGGTTGATGCCCACGTCGACCACCACCGCGCCGGCCGCGACGTGCTCGCGTCGGATGAACTCGGCGACACCGATGGCCGCGATCACGATCTCCGCCTGCCGGGTGATGGCCGCCAGGTCGGGCGTGCGCGAATGGCACAAGGTGACCGTCGCGTCGCCCGTCGGCCCCTTCTGGTTGAGCAACAGGGCCAGCGGACGGCCGACGATCACGCTGCGGCCGATCACGGCCACGCGCCTGCCGCGCACGCCGACGCCGTAATGAGAGAGCAGGCGCAGCACGCCCTTCGGCGTGCACGCCACCGGCCCGGGCAACCCGCTGACCAAGAGGCCGAGGTTGTGGGGATGGAACCCGTCGACATCCTTGGCCGGCGCCACGGCCTCGAGAATCCGCCCAGCCTCGAGATGAGCGGGAAGCGGCATCTGCACCAGGATGCCGTCGATCAGGGGATCCGCGTTCAGGCGTTCGATCAGCGCGAGCACGGCCGCTTCGGCGACGTCGACCGGCAATCGGTGGGTCTCGTGCCGGAACCCCGCTGCCGCGCAGCCCTGTTCCTTGTTGCGCACGTAGACCTTCGACGCCGGATCGTCGCCGACCAGAACCACGGCCAGACCCGGCGGTCTCGGCGCGGCCGCCACACGGGCGGCAAGCTCGGCGATCACCGCGTCGCGGACCGGGCGCCCGTCCAGGATCAGCATAGGTCTCCTTCGCGGCTGGTCAGCGAGCGATCGCCGTAGCGCGCGTCTCGCGGATCACCATGATCTTGATCTGGCCCGGGTAGTCCAGCTCCGCCTCGATACGGTGTCCGATCTCGGAGGCCAGCAACGCCGCCTCGTCGTCGTTGACCAGCGCGTGGTCGACCAGGATGCGGACCTCGCGTCCGGCCTGGATCGCGTAGCACTTCTGCACGCCGTCGAAACCCGATGCGATCCGTTCGAGGTTCTCCAGCCGCGCCACGTAGCGCTCGAGGCTCTCGCGCCGGGCGCCCGGCCGGCTCGCCGAAGCGGCATCCGCCGCGGCCGTGATGAACGTGTAGACCGAGGTGGGCTCGACCTCTTCGTGATGCGCTTCGGCCGCGTTGACCACCGTGTCGTTCTCGCCGAACCGCCGCAACAGCCGGCCACCGATCGTCGCGTGCGAACCCTCGGCCTCGTGGTCGACGGCTTTGCCGACGTCGTGCAGGAACGCGCACCGGCGCGCCAGCTTCGCGTCGAGGCCGAGTTCGGCAGCGATCGTGCCGGCGATCGCCGCCACCTCCTTGGCGTGGTTCAGGATCGGTTGACCATAGCTCGTCCGGTACGCCAACCGGCCCAGGATCGGAAAGAGTTCCGGATTGACCGAGCCGATGCCGACCTCGCCGCAGGCCTGTTCACCGAGCTCACGCAACCGCTCTTGCATCTCCTGTCGGGTGCGTTCGACCACTTCTTCGATGCGACCCGGATGGATGCGCCCGTCGCGGACGAGCTGGCGCAAGGATTGTGCGGCCACCTCCCGTCGGACGGGATCGAAGGCCGACAGGATCACCGCTTCCGGCGTGTCGTCGATGATCACGTCGACGCCCGTCGCTTCCTCGAACGCGCGGATGTTGCGCCCCTCGCGGCCGATGATCCGGCCCTTCATCTCGTCGCCGGGCAACGAGATCGCCGACACCGATTCCTCGGCCACGTGGCTGGCCGCGAAACGTTGGATCGCCAGCGCGAGGATCTTCTGCGCCTGGCGTCGCGCGGTGTGCTCCGCCTCTTCGTGCAGGCGCCGGACCGTGCGGGCAGCCTGCTGACGGGCATTCTCGACCATCGACCGCGAAAGGCGATCACGGGCCTCTTCCGCGCTCAGCCCCGCGATCTCCTCGAGCCGACGCTCCTGCTGGGCGAGCAATGCCATGGCCGCGCGCTGCTTGTCGGCAGCCTCCTGCTGCTGCAGGCGCAACTGCCGATCCTGCTCGTCTAGCCGGCTTTCCTTCTGATCCAGGAACTCCGCCTTGCGGCTCATCCCGGCCTCGCGCTGATCCAGGATGTCCTGCCTGCGAGCCTGCTCTGCCCTGGCCTTTTCGGCCTCCGACTCCAGGCGCTGCCGGGCCTGCAGGAGCTGCTCCTGCACGTCGAGCCGGGCCGACTTGACAAGGTCCGCAGCCTCGTGCCGCGCCTCGGCGAGCAACTGCGATCGCAGTTCGCTGGCCAGGCCGTGAAGACGGGTGTATCGGAAACGGTGGCCAAGCCAACCCGCCGAGAAGGCGAGAACGGCCGATCCGGCGATCACGGCCAGAAC
>CAZVWL010000296.1:0-2944 GCA_964630845.1 uncultured Fibrobacteraceae bacterium | reverse complement strand
TTGACGGCATAGAGACGGCCACCGGTCACGGCGAGGTTCTGGCAGTTCGGGTCGGTGGCGACCTTGGCCAGCAGCGCCGGCGCCGACGGCACGGTCACGTTCCAGAGGCGCACGCCGCCGGCGAGGTCGGCCACGTGCAGGGTGTTGCCGTCGAACGCGACCTTCATCGCGAAGCCGGCGTTCTGCAACAGGGCGACCTGGTCGAGGTTCGTCGAGAGGATGTGCAGGCCGGTGAAGCGGGCGGCCGAGACCACGAAGCCGGGGCCGGACGCGCAGCTGAAGCTGTTGCCGACCGGGGCCGAGCCGGCGACGAACGGCGCCGCGGGGTTGGCGACGTTCAGCGCGAACAGGCCGCCGAGGCCCGCCAGGTAGACCAGGTCGGGGTCGGCCGTGAACGTCAGCTCGTAGCAGGAGCCGCCGGCGCCGGTGAACTGGCCGACGAGCGCCGGGGCGGCCGGGTTGCTGCCGTCGACGATGCGCAGGCCCTGCGCGTCGGCCGCGTAGGCCAGGCCGTTGCGAAAGAGCACGAAGGTGCAGAAGCCGTTGGTGGCGAAGGTGGCGAACTCCGTCGGGCTGGTGGGGTCGGCGACGTTGTAGAAGCCGACGCCCGAGGCGCCGAGCGCGACGGCCAGCACGGTGCCCTCGAGCGAGGTGCCGTTGGCCGATCCGGGCGTGTCGTACTGGCCGATCACGGCCGGGGCGGCCGGGTTGGCGATGTCGACCACGATGAAGCCGGGCGTGCCGCGGCCGCAGTAGGCCAGCGTGCCGGAGACCTCGACCGACAGCAGGTCGTAGCCGTCGAGCGCGCCGAGTTGCACGGGCGAGGCCGGATCGCTGTAGTCGAGGATCCACAGGCCGAAGTTCTTGCGCAGCGCGAGGTAGACCGTGCTGCCGACCACCTTGAGGTCGGACGGCTGGGCCGGCAGCAGCACGCGGCTCAGGGCGACCGGCGCGGCCGGGTTGGTGAGGTCGTGCGCCTCGAACCAGGCGCCGTTCTGCCAGACCACCACGTTGCCGGGCAACGCGCGCACGTTCTTGGACGCGCCCTCGGCGATGTGGTAGACCAGCTCGAGGTCGCCGGTGAACTCGGCGATGGGCGGCGCCGGGATCGCCGAGGGCACCTCGGCGGCCGGGTAGGGGATCGGTTCGCCGGTCTGGATGTCCAGGCGCGCGGCGACAGCCGGCAGCGCGAGGACCAGCACAAGGGCCATCAATCCGTAACGACGTGACATGGGGGACCTCCTGCGTTGCGAAGCCATGGGCGAGGCGGGCCTCGCAGCCTACCGCAGCAGGGGGCCGCAAGTCAAGCCGGCGGCGGGTTCTGGTCAGTCGTCCTTGAGGATCGGCGCGATCGTCTTGAAGTCCTGCGTGCGCGCCTCGCGCAGCATCTCGAAGAGGATCATCTCGACGTTCATCACCTGCACGCCGATGCGCCGCATGTGCAGCAGGCCCACCTCGCGGTCGGCCGCGTTGCGGCTGCTGACGGCGTCGGCGGCGATGGCGACCTGCTTGCCGCGGTCCATCAGGTCGCGCGCGGTCTGGTACACGCACACGTGCGTCTCGATGCCGCAGAGCACCACCTGGTCGCGGTTCAGGGCGCCGAGCGCATTGCGGAACCCGGCGTCGCCGTCGCAGGAGAAGGTGATCTTCTCCAGGGGCTTGACCCCGCCGAGCAGCGTGCGCACCTCCGGCATCGTGGCGCCGAGGCCGCGCGAGTAGTGCTCGGTGACGATGATCGGCATGTCCAGCTCGCGGAAGGCGCGGATCAGCCGGCCGCTGCCCTTGACCACCATGGGCATGGCGTGGATCAGGTCGCGGAAACGCTCCTGGATGTCCACGACGACCAGCACCAGGCGGTGCTTCTCGAGGCGGTCGGGGACGGCGTGGAACGGGACCATGGTGTCACCTCGCTGGAAAAAGTCGGGTTCATTGACGGCGCGGCGGCGTGTACTGGCCGCAGGGGTCGACGGTCTCGGCGTAGGGGCTCGACCAGCTGCGTTCGAAGAAGGCGTCGGCGGCGTCGGCCGCGCCCTCGCCCCGCAGCAGCAGGCTGTGGTTGCGCGACTGGTGGAAGTAGTCGCGCGCGCCGTTGCTCGTGCCCAGCCACAGGTTCAGGCCGTCGGCGGTCACGAACTTGGCGTGCTCCGTGCGGGCGAACGGCACGAAGCCGCCGCTCCAGGCCGGGATGCTGACGAACCGAACCTCGACCTGCGGCAGGACGGCCAGGCTCTGGATGTGCGGCAGCATGGACGGTCGCTTGGCCCAGTCGCTGAGCAGGATCTGCACCTGGCAGCCGCGGGCCGCGGCGCGGCGCAGGGCGTTGTCGAGCCCGCCCCACCAGCCGCCGCCGTAGCCGGTGGGGTTGTAGGAGAGCATCTGCAGGCGCACGCGCTTCTCGGCGCGGTCGATCACGTCCAGCAGCAAGGGCAGATCCCAGGGGATGCCCTCGGGCAGGGCCTGGGGCGGGCTGGCGGCCAGCACGGCCTCGCAGACGCGGCCGTCGGGCAGCGCGAGGCGGCGCAGGGGATGCCACTGGGCGGTGTCGGGCACGTCGGCGCGTGTGGCCAGGGTGGCGTCGCCTCCGGCCAGCGCCCAGTCGAGGTCGTAGAGGCGCTGCAGGTCGCGGGCGAGGTCGGGGTGGTCGACCACGGCGCCCAGCTCGTGGATGTGCTCGAGCGCGCGCCAGTCCCAGTTCTGGCTGCCCAGGAAGAAGCGCTCGCCGTCGACCACCATGCCCTTGCCGTGCAGCACGCCGCCCCAGAGCGCGGCGGCGTCGAGCAGGCGGGCCTCGATGGCCGGGTGCGCGAGGAGGCGGTCGTGGGTCTCGGGGTACGTGGCGTGGAACTTGTGGTCGCTAAGCAGCCACACCCGGACGCCGGCGCGGGCGCGCTCTTCGACCGCGGCGAGCACGGGCCGCAGGCGGCAGACGCCGTCGGGGTTGGGC
>CAZVWL010000295.1:0-2968 GCA_964630845.1 uncultured Fibrobacteraceae bacterium | reverse complement strand
ACGAGGCGGCGGTTCGGGCGATCATGAAGGAGGTCCAGACCGAAGCCTAGCTCGCAGGAACCCGCTATGAACCGACGACCTCTCGGCTCACCGAGGGGTCTTCGGCATTCATCCCGTGATCGTTCATGAGGTCACCACATCGGCAATCTAAGCGGGCTGAAACTCTGGGCCCAGATGCTCCAAATGCCGCACAGAATTCACAGAATTCCCGCCCATGAGAGGTCGTCCCGGATTTCTGTGAATTCTGTGCATTCTGTGCATCATCGTGCCGCCGCCACGCCCGCGCCCGCCATGCGTCCGAGCAGAACCTCTTCGGTTGTCCTCGTCTCGTGTTCTGGGGTTCGAACTCCCGCCCGCACAGGGCGCAGAACGAAATCAGAGGCCCCTGCATTCCGTTCGTTTCGGTTCCAGGTGCTTCGGTACCTCCTGGCCTCTCCGCGACGCTCAGGGCGTCTCCTGGACAACCGTCCTCGTGCAGCGACTGAGCCGATGGAGAATCGCCGCCATCGTGGATGGAACTACCTTCACCCCGCCTATACGCGCGCACGCTGAAAACGGGGGGTATTTCCGTGAGGGGGGAAGAACGGGAAGGAAGGGAAGGAAGTAGAAGAGAGTGTGTCTTATAACGAGTTACAGTCCGAGCATTCTTCACCTTCGTTCACCTTCCTTCACCCCGAAATCGACCTTCCAGGAGGCTTCCTTCACCTTCGTTCACCTTTCTTCACTGCTTCCTTCACCCTTCGCCCTTCGCCGAGCCTGACGATGATCCAGCAAGGCGGTAGATCCGACCTGTCCGGCCGGAAGTCGCCTGCACCTGGACGACGATGTCGCCTCGCTGCTCGAGCGTGGTCACCAGACCGGAGAAGCTCTTGGCGTCGGTCTTCATCCGCTTCAGCAGCACGCCATGGGGCAGCGCCCGGTCCGGAGCCGCACGCAGCTTCTGCAGGAACCGCAGGCACTCGGCATGGAACGGATTGTCCGCGACATGGGATTGGGCCATGAACAGCATCCGCTTGGTCTGGTGCAGAATGAGCCGGCTGGCCCAGGACGCCGCCGTCTTGCCGATCTCGGGGCGCTCGTGGTTCTCGCTCACGGCGTAGATCAGCGCGAGCTTGCGGGCGTGCTCGCTGACGCGGCCCCACACGGTCGTACCGACGCTATCGTCGGCCGCCTCCGCCTTGGCGTACTCGGCCTCGGCCTCGAGCCTGGTCTCGACCAGGACGCCCGTGGCCTCATCCGTGTGCGGGACGATCCGCGGCACGGGATGCCAGTTCTCCAGGTTCCCGGTCCCCGCCCTGAAGTCCGCCCACCACTGCGCTGTCGCGAGCACGCGCTCCGGCATCGGAAGCAGCCGCGGTTCCCGCCCGGTCGAGCGGCTGCCGCACTCCAACACGATCATCCGGGCGAAGAACCCATTGGTCAGCATCCGCTCCGACAGTGCCTCGTAGTAGTGGTTCGGGATGGCCGTGCCGAAGACCACCAGGCAGGGCTGGTCGATGGCTCCAGGCGCGTCTCGGCCAGCCTTGCGGCGCATCGGAAAGATCGAGTTGGCCGACGAGTACATGGTCAACAGCGTTTCCATGATGCTCTCGTACCGGGCGTCGCGCGCCTTGTTGATCGACTGCAACATGCCGTCGATCTCATCGGTTTGGAAAAGCATGGCCGGCTCGGTGAAGAGCGCGTCCTGCAGGCCCTCACCCGAGGCGAACCGCCCCCCGATCTGGCCGGACAGGCCGAGCGTGTGCAGGATCTCAGCGTTGATCTTGCGCGGGCGGTCCTTGCCCGCAGACGAGTGGGCAAGGCCGAGGATGTATACGTTGGTCCTGTTGTCGCCGGGGTCGCGCACCTTGCGCCCCGCGAGGGTGGCCAGCAGCGCCAGCGCGCCGGCGAAGGCCATGGAGCTGTTCGGATACGGGGCCGTCTCCAGGCAATAGTCCATGACCTCGGAGACGAAGCCGGGGATACGGAGGAGATCGACCGGCAGCGGGCCGGGATCTGGCATCTCGGGCACGCTATCCTCGGGTTCGGTCGCCCCGGGATTGTCCTGCCTCCAGTGGTCCTCCACCACGGCGACGGCGACCTGGTCGGGCTCGTACCTGGCGATGCTGGTCGCGATCCGCTGGACTTCACGGTCCTTGAGGGGAGGACTGCAGCGGTCCAGGTTGGCCCGGACCAGGGCGGCCAGGATCTCCTCCTGGCTCATCCCCACCCGGCGCATAGCCCCGCCCAGTCGCGCCAACGTGGCGTTTCGGTGCCCGGATGGTATCACGTTGCCACAGGTGGCCACCGGCGCGCACTGGGGCGCCACGGGCGCGCCCTCAGCCGCAACCGGACCCTCTTCCACGGGCCCGCCTGGCCCCCGGGCAAATAGGTCCGCGCCACCTTCGACCCGGGCTCCGAGCCACGCGGGGGCTTCGGGCTGATCGGCCAGTCCCGCCTCGAGCGCCCGGACCCACTGGTACGCCTTGCCGCCCACGACCGAGGGAGGCAGGACGATGTAGCCGCCGTTGGCCCTGGTGTCGACCTTCGGGGCGAGCCGACCGGCGGTGCTGCTCCAGCTCTTGCCCGCCGGCTGCCGGAAGATGTAGTGCCGGCCGCCACGAGGGGTCATGGAGAGCGGACAGTCCCCGAGGCATTCCAGGTCCTCGCCAGGCCAGGGATTGTCCGCTCCGTCGACGTCCACGACCAGCAGGCCCGCGGTCGGCATGCCGATGTTCGCGTCGGGCCGCGCCGTCCACCAGGTCTCGATCTGGCCGGCGTCCGTGGTGGCGTCCAGGAACCCGTGCGCAGTCGCGGGGGCCTTCCCGCCTGGCACGCACGGGAAAACCGGGTACCCGAGCTCCGCGTACCTCAACGCCGCCTGCAGCAATGTCGTCCCGGTCTCGGCCATACACACCCGATCGCGATCAGAAAGGTAGGTCATCGTCATCGTGCGGGTCGTACGCCCGCACGCCGCCCTCGGTCATCG
>CAZVWL010000294.1:0-3025 GCA_964630845.1 uncultured Fibrobacteraceae bacterium | reverse complement strand
AATCCACGGCCGGTGGGGATGCGGAAGTCATGGCGGGCACCTGCGGCTGGGGTGGGACGGACAAGGTTGGGGCCATCGGGACGACGGCGGCAAAACTCGGTTCTGACGGAACGGTGGGCGAAGCCGGCTGCGATACGGCCTGCCCGCCGCTCGCGGGCAGGATCGGCGCGCGCCAGTGGCGGCGGCGCTGGAAGGGATAGGGTGGCAGGTCCGTGCGCCGGCGCTGGCCGCCGGCGAGGGCGTCCCAGTCGATGCGGTGGCCGCGCGCGGCGATGGCGGCGACGGCGCCGGCCAGGGTCAGCGCGCCGTCCATCTGGCGCTGCTGGGTGGCGATCCAGGCGGCGCGGCCTTCCTTGCTGGCTGGGCGTTCGCTGCCCAGGGCGGCAAGCACGGCGGCGGGGCCGATCTCGACGTAGCTGCCGGGCTGTTCCTCCAGTCGGCTCAGCGTGGCGTGGAAGCGCACCGGCGCGAGCAGCTGCTCGGCCCAGTATTCCGCCACCGTCCCGCCGGTCCCACGGGGATTCCCTTCGGTCACGCTTAGATTGCGGCCGTCTACGCTCGATAGCCATTCGGTGTGCCCACTGCGGCCGATGTCCGGCAGATGGGCGCGGCAATGGGCGACCAGGCCGTCGGCGATGGGCGTCAGCAGGGGGGTGTGGAAGGCGTTGGAAATGCGCAGGCGACGCGCCTGGCGGCCGGCGGTGCCGAGCTCAGCTAGCACCTTGTCGAGGGCGGCGCTGGCGCCGGAGATCACCACGGTTTCCGGGCTGTTGATGACGGCGACGAAGACCTCGTCGGGCGCGGCGGCGGCGATGGCGGCGCGCGCGGTGGCCTCGTCCACCGGCACCGAGGCCATGCTGCCGCCGGGCGGGTGGGCGCCCATGAGCCGGCTGCGCGCCTCGATCAGGGAGATGCCTTCCTCCAGCGTCAGCACGCCGGCGGCGACGCCCGCCGCCACTTCGCCGGCGCTGTGGCCGACGATGCGCGCGGGCCGGATGCCCCAGCTCGCCAGCAGTTCGGTGAGCGCCACCTGGACCATGAACACCGCCGGCTGGGCGAGCTCGATGGCTTCGAGTTCCTCGGCGCTGCTGGCCGGGTCGATGAGGAAGTGCAAGAGCGAGCGGCCGCGCAGCTCGGCGAAGCGCGCGTCGCAGCGGTCGACGACCGCGCGGAACACGGCTTCGGTCTCGTAGAGCTGCTGGGCCATGCCGGGGTACTGGCAGCCCTGGCCGGTGTAGGCGAAGACCAGGGGCGGCGCCTCGCCCTGGCCCGTGGCGGCGCGGGCGGCCGGCGGCACGGGCTGGCCGGCGGCCCAGGCGGCGAGGCCATCGGCGAGGTCCCGTGGGTCGCGGGCGGCGATGCCGAGGCGCTGGGCGAAGGGCTGGCGGCCGGTGTTGCTGCTCCAGACGAAGTCGGTGGGCGCCGGATGATCGCTCAGTGCGCTTGCGGTGGCTTGCGCGAGGGCCTTGAGGGCGGCTTCGTTGTGCGCGCTCAACTGCATTACAAAAGTCGGCGCTGGCGGGACGGTGGTTGGCGAGGCTGCCACGCCTTCGAGCACCGCATGGGCGTTGGTGCCGCTGAAGCCGAAGCTGCTGATGCCGGCGAGGCGGCGCGCGCCGCGCGCGGGGAAGGGAGTGGCGCGGTCGACGACCTTGAGCGGCAGTCGCTGCCAGTCGAGGCGCGGGTTCGGCGTCTGGAAGCCGAAGTTGCCGGGCAGCTCGCCGTGTTCGAGGGCCAGCGCCAGCTTGATGACGCCGGCGACGCCGGCGGCGGCTTCGAGGTGGCCGATGTGGGACTTCACCGATCCGACCAGCAGCGGGTCGGTGGGCGTGCGTTCCGGCGCGGCGGCGGCGAGGGATTCGAGCTCGATCGGGTCGCCGATGGGGGTGCCGGTGCCGTGGGCCTCGACGTAGGCGATGTCGGCCGCGTCCACACCGGCGGCGCGCCAGGCGGCGGCGATCACTTCGGTCTGCGCCGCGCCGTTGGGGGCCGAGAAGCCTGTGCTGGCGCCGTCCTGGTTCACCGCGCTGCCGGCGACGCGGGCGCGCGGTCGGCGACCATTGCGCAGCGCGTCGGCCTCGCGTTCGAGGATCAGCACGCCGCAGCCCTCGGCGCGCACGTAGCCGTCGGCGGCGGCGTCGAAGGTGTGGCAGCGGCCGGTCGGCGAGAGGGCGCCGACCTGGCTGAAATAGACGAACAGATGGGGCGTCAGCATCAGGTTGACGCCGGCCACCACGGCGAGCTCGCACTCGCCGGCGAGGAGCGCCTGGCGCGCCTGGTGCAGGGCGACCAGGGAGGACGAGCAGGCGGTGTCGATGGTGAGGTTCGGTCCCTGCCAGCCGAAGAAGTAGGAGAGGCGCCCGCCGGCCGTGCAGCCCAGCGTGCCGGCGCCCGCGTAGGGGTCGATGGCGGCGAGGTCGGGGGTGTAGAAGCTCGCGGTCTTGTAGTCGTCGGTGGAGATGCCCAGGTAGACGGCGACGCGCCGGCCCTTGAGCGAGAGCGGCGGGATGCCGGCGTTCTCCAGCGCCTCCCAGGCGACTTCGAGCAGCAGGCGCTGCTGCGGGTCGAGGGCGCTCGCCTCGCGCGGCGAGACGCGGAACAGCTTGTCGTCGAAGCCCTGGAGGTCGCAGTCGGCGAGGAAGCCGGCCCAGCGGCTGACGCTCTTGCCCGGCATGACGGTCGGCGCGTAGTAGTCCATGGCCGGCCAGCGGTCGGCGGGAATCTCGCGGATCGGATCGCGACCGGAAGTGAGCAGCGACCAGTATTGCGCCGGCGTGTTGGCGCCGCCGGGGAAGCGGCAGGCCAGGCCGACGATGGCGACGCGGGCACCGGCATCCGTGGCGGACGGGCCGCGACAGGTGGCGGGCTGTTCAGCCGCCACGGCGTTCTTGCCGGCGAGATGGGCGGCGAGCGAACTCGGCGTCGGGCAGCGATAGGCGAGAGTCACGGGCAGGGCGATGCCGAGTCGTTCGGTCACGCGCTTGCCGAGGGCGACGAGCTGGACCGACTTGAGGCCCAGTTCGCT
>CAZVWL010000293.1:0-3029 GCA_964630845.1 uncultured Fibrobacteraceae bacterium | reverse complement strand
TGGAGCATCGATGAACCGACCCGTATCCACGCTGAAGGCGCTCGCCGACCGCAACCGCCTGCGCATCGTCGCGGCGCTCGACGGCGCCGGCGAGCTGTGCGCCTGCCAGATCACCGGCCTGCTCGCGGTGACCGGCGCCACGGCCAGCCGCCACCTCGCGCTGCTCGAGCGAGCCGGTCTGGTCGAACGCCGTCGCGACGGCCGCTGGGTCTGGTACCGCCTGGACGACAGCGCGCGCCAAGGCCCCCTGCTCGCCTGGATCCGCGACGCCCTGGCCGCAGATCCGCAGCGGGCGTCCGATCAGGCCAGCCTCGCGCAGATCCTGTCGATCGACCCCGCCGACTACTGCCGCCTGCAGCGCGACACCACCACCAGCATCCGCCAACCCACGGAGACACCACGATGACCCGCAAACCACGCATCCTCTTCCTGTGCACGGGCAACTCGTGCCGCAGCCAGATGGCCGAAGGCTGGGCCCGCCACCTCCGCAGCGACGTGCTCGAGGCCTGCTCGGCCGGCATCGAGGCCCACGGCCTGAACCCCCGCGCGGTGCAGGTGATGGCCGAAGCCGGAGTCGACATCGCCCAGCAGCGCTCCCGGTACGTCGAGGACGTCCTGGACGAACCGATCGACGTCGTGGTGACCGTCTGCGGCCACGCCCACGAGACCTGCCCGGTGTTCCCCGGCGAGGCGCGCGTCGTGCACCACGGCTTCGACGACCCGCCGGCCCTCACCCGCCACCTCGATGACGAGCAGGAGATCCTCGCTGTCTACCGCCGCGTGCGCGACGAGATCCGCGCCTACGTGAGCACCTTACCCGAGAGCCTGGACTGAGGAGCGACCATGAGCACCGCCTGCCCTGCCGGCGCCGACGAACGCCGCATGACCAGCGTCTTCGAGCGCTACCTCACCGTGTGGGTGGCCCTGTGCATCGTGGGCGGCATCGCGCTGGGCCGCCTGGCCCCGCATCTGGCCCACACGCTCGACGGCATGGCAATCAGCGTGAACGGCGCGCCGGTCGTCTCGATCCCCATCGCGATCTGCCTGTTCTTCATGATGTACCCGATCATGGTGAAGATCGACTTCGCGCGCGTGGCCCGCGCCGGCCGCAACACGAAGCCCCTGCTCTTGACCCTGGTCATCAACTGGGCCGTCAAGCCGTTCACGATGGTCGGCATCGCCACGCTGCTGCTTGGCGTGCTGCTCAAGGGTCTGATCGGCCCCGAAGCGACCGACCTGGTGAAGCTGCCGTTCGGGCTCGACCTGCCGGTCGGCGCGACGCATGGCGCCGGCACCGTCGTGCTGCAGGACGGCGTGCGCATGCTCGAGATCCCGCTGTGGCGCAGCTACCTCGCCGGCTGCATCCTGCTGGGCATCGCGCCGTGCACCGCCATGGTGCTGGTGTGGGGCTTCCTGGCCCGCGGCAACGACGGCCTGACGCTCGTGCTGGTGGCGATCAATTCGCTCACCATGCTGCTGCTCTACGGGTTGCTGGGCGGCTTCCTGCTCGGCGTGGGCAAGCTGCCGGTCCCCTGGCAGGCGCTGCTGCTCTCGATCGGCGTCTACGTGGCCCTGCCCCTGGTGGCCGGCTACCTGACGCGCCGCTGGCTGGTCCGGGCGCGCGGCCTGGCGTGGTTCGAGGCGCGGTTCCTGCCCGTCTTGACCCCGGTGACCATCGTCGCCCTGCTCACCACGCTGGTGCTGCTGTTCAGCTTCAAGGGCGACGTGATCGTCGCCAACCCGCTGACCATCCTCTGGATCGCCATCCCGCTCTTCCTGCAGACCATGCTGATCTTCGGCCTCGGCTTCTGGGCGGCCCGCCGCCTGCGCCTGCGCTACGAGGACGCCGCGCCCGCGGCCATGATCGGCGCCTCGAACCATTTCGAGGTGGCCATCGCGACCGCAACCATGCTCTTCGGCCTCTCCTCGGGCGCGGCCCTGGCCACGGTGGTGGGCGTCTTGATCGAGGTGCCGCTGATGTTGTGGCTGGTGCGGATCTGTGTGCGCAATAAGGCTTTATTTGCGAGGTAGCAACATCGCTGATCGTGGCGCGCGAACCGGTGCGCCGGCGCACCGAGGACGGCATCGAGATCTGGCCCTGGCGCGCGTTCTGCGAGGAGCTATGGGCCGGCGGGCTGATCTGACCCCGCCGGCCCGATCCAATCACCGCACCTTCACCACCCGGCCGGTCAGCACCTCGCGTCCGGCCTCCAGCCGGTACACGTAGACCCCGCTGGGCGCCTCGGCACCGGACGCGTCGCGCCCGTCCCAGCGCGCCTGCCGTGGGCCGGGACCTTCGGGCGCCAGCACGATGGTGCGCACGCGGCGACCGGCGATGTCGAAGATCTCGAGCTTCGCCGCGCCGCCTGCCGGCTGGCGGAACGAGATCTCGGTGCCGCTACCGAACGGGCTCACCGCGCCGATCAGGCTGAGGCCGCCGGCCAGGGTCGATTCGGCGACCGCGGTCGGCTCCATGAGCCGGGCGACGGCCGCGCCCAGGTCGGGCCGTGGGCCGATCTCCTTGGCGCCGTCGAGGTGATTGATCGCCGTCTCGCGCAGCAGGTCGCGCAGGGCCAGCGGCGTGAGCGTCTGCCCGAATCGCGACCGGGCGATGCCCTGCAGGTCTGCTGCGCGATGCCCAAACCGTCGCCGACATCGACCGGCTGGTGACGTGGCCCGATCCCGATGCGCCGCACTGGACAGTGGGCGTGCGCGAGCGGGCAAGGTGGCTGCGCGAGACCACCGACTGCTGGATCGTGGCGCGCATGGTGGCTTCGCACGGGCCGTTTCAGACTGCGTGCGACCTGCGCGGCACCGAGCAATTTCTGGTGGATATGCTCGACGAGCCTGAGTTTGCCGAGACGCTGCTCGACCGCATCACGACGCTCTACGAACGGCTGATGCGCAATTATCTGCTGGCGTGCGGCTCGTACATCGACATGGTGGAACTGCCCGGCGACGATTACGCCGGCAATACGAGCCTGATCATCTCCCCGCGCCTCTTCCGCAAGCTGATCCTGCCCGCGCTC
>CAZVWL010000292.1:0-3035 GCA_964630845.1 uncultured Fibrobacteraceae bacterium | reverse complement strand
TAACGGGCCGGGGTGTGCCGGCGCACCAGGCCCGACCCGGTTCAGAAGACGCCGAGCGACACGTCCGCCCGCGCCAGCACCACGGTCTTGCCGCCCTCGCGGCGCACCGCCAGCACGGTGGCCGCGTAGCGGTTGCCCTGGCCACAGCTGCAGGGCGCCTTGTAGGCCCCGGCCTTGTGACCGTACATGTTGCAGCGGTGAGGACGCTCGCAACGCACCCCGGCCGGCAACGACATGGTCTCCTCGTTCACCGACGGCAGCAGGATCTCGGCCTGGCCGTCGGTGGCGACGGCCAGCGCGCCGTGGCCGCCGTGGCGCGCGAGGTCGGGCAAGCGCAGATCATTGAATTCGACGATCACGTCTTCGGCCGTCGGCGGCAACCCGCCGATCAGCAGGGCCGGGCTACGGCCACGGCCACCACATTGGCGGCAGCGGCCGTCCACGGGCACGTCCCGCCCATCCCACTGCGCATCACGAAACCTGACCGTCAGTTTCACGTCCGGCGCGATGGCCACCTCACGCGTGGTTCCGCCGCAGCCGACCAGCACCGATACCGACACGAACACGAGCACCAGAGACCGCCGCATGTCGACGCCTCCCGGCTATGTGGGGATCTGTCCTCTACGATCGAGGCTCTCCGCGTAAAGTACAAAATGCGTCGACCTCCTGCTCGATCGCGTCACGATCGATCATGGCCTGCCGTGGCCTCGGAGCCGTTCCAGATTCCGCAGTCGCAGATTGTGCACATCGACTGGCTGGTGCGCCTGCGCACCGGCGCGGTTTCCCGGCGCCGGCTGGCCCAACCAGCGACCGGACGGCGGCGTCCAGTCGAGGGCGACGAGCCGGGCGGCATCGGCCGCATTCAGGGTGTCATCGTACGGCACCGGTTCGGCCGCCAAGCGATCCTGTCGACCCCGCAGCCAGTCCAGGGCGGGCTGCCAGGCGACCTCGGCGGCATTCTCGGCCGAGAACAGGTCGATGTGGGCGAAATCGCGCCAGCGATCGTCCGGGCCAAGCAACTGCACGACCAGGCGCGTGACGTCGGCGTTCACGAGCCGAGCGAGGGTGCCGGCCTGGATCGGGCCGCCGCCACCGGCCGCCTCGAGGCTGAACACCGGCAGGTCGATCGAACCGAGGTGCGTCTCCCAGATCGAATCCTCGCAGACCAACGAGTGGAAATCCACCCATAGCCGCACGGGCGGATGCATGGGCGCCCAGCGGATCCAAGACTCCGTCGCCATCAGCCGCGTGGTGTACGCGAGGTCGACCGGCCAGCCCTCGTCGTCGAAGAGGCCGGCCCACCAGACGGCGCCGCCCTCCGTGCTCGCGATGGCCGTGAAGAAGAGGAAAACCTCCAGGTTCGTGAAGCCCTCGTAGAACGGCGACGGCGCGTCCGGTTCGGTTTGCGCCAGATAGCCGACGCTGTAGAGGAAGCCGTCGGGGTCGTCGTCGAAGCCGTAGACTCCCTCGTTGAACAGGTCGACGTATCCCGCCAGGTATTCGCATTCTTCCATTTGCTGGGCCGGATCGTCGAACGCCAGCCCCCAGTCGACCGGGATGTAGGCGCCGACGCTCCGCAAGCCGCGAGGGCGCTGCGCTTCGCGATTCAGCAGCGCGTACCCCATCTGCAGACCCTGGCTGTAACCCAGCAGGGTCATCTTGCGCCAGCCGTTGCCGGTGAACAGACGTACGAGGCGGGCCACGCCGATGCCGGCGGCGATGTCGTCGATGCTCTTGTCCATGCCCCAGCCGGCGGCGAACCCATGGTCGACCAGCCCGCCCGGCACGAGCGTGTAGGAGTTGTCGATGCCCCAGACGTCGATGTCGTTCTGGGCCATGAACACGGCAAAGCCGACCTCGTCGGGCAACAGTGGCGACTTGCGGCCAGGCATGAAGTTGCCGACGAAGTCCTTGCCCATGCCGTGTACACAGAACAGTGACTCCCGCGCCTTGATGGGCACATGGGGCCGACGCTCGCGCACCACGCGGTGCAGGCCGATCACGTCGTGTTCTCCGGGTCCGACCGCCAGGATCAGGCGGTAATGGGCGACATCGCCGACGATGACCTCGCGCTGGAAATCCTGCACGATGCAGCGCTGGTTCTTGTCCAAGAGCAGCGCGAGGGAGGCCGGAAGCTCGGTCTCGGGATCGAACGGCCAGCCGCAGGCCATCATCACCTCGCCGGCGGCCAGCGTCCCGTCCAGAGCGTGCGAATCGATCGCGGGTGAGGTCGGGGTCTCGTCACGGCTGCAACCGGTCAGGAGGCAGATCATCGTGACGGCAACGAACAATAGCGGTATCGGATGCCTGTACATCGCAGTCTCCTCTCGTCGTCAGTGGGCGAAACCACGTCGATGGATGACGATGCGATATGGTCAGGATGGGACGGTTTGCTCGGACCTCCTTTCTCGGTGCGCCGGCGCACCGATATCGAGCCGGCGGTCGATCGGTCGCCGTCGCAACGATAGCACGTTTTCAACTGGCGGCGAAATGGTATTAACGAGACCGGCTCAGGCGATGAACCGACGCTCCCGGTGCCAGGCCAGCTCTTCCGGATCCGGCGCCAGCCGCGGATCACGCGGTGTCTTGAGCTTTTCGCCGTGCCACTCGTAATAGACCTTGCCGTTGTGCCAGCGGTCCTTCAATCGGCTGCTGACCACCACGCGCCGATCCTCGTCGACGGTCACGTAGCCGGCGTCGAAGAGCCGGTGGATGTCCGAACGCAGGCAGAGTCCGTTGCGCACATCGTGGGGGCCGCCCTGAGCGTAACTGCGGATGTGCGCGGCCTCGAGCACGGGGAGTGAGTGCTCGGTCGACACCGCGCAGGATCGCCCGTAGGCATCGAGCACGGCGACGCGGAAGGAACGCTGGCCGAGGCGCGGCGTGATGAGCGTCGGGTTGCCGTAGCGGTCCTGCGACAAGACCGCGCCGTCGGCGGCCACGGTTGCGCCTTCGCGATGGCCTTGGGTCTGCGCGCGCGCCCGGCACTCCTGCCACAGGCGCGCGCCCTCGCCGGCGGCGAGGTCGTACCGCTT
>CAZVWL010000291.1:0-3043 GCA_964630845.1 uncultured Fibrobacteraceae bacterium | reverse complement strand
GCCAGCGTGGCCGCGGCGGCTTGCCGTCGCGCCAGCGGGCTTCGAATTCCCATTGCTCCATGGCCAGGCGCGCCGCATCGGCGAACTCGGGTCCGCCCTCGTTGCGCTGGATCATCACGGCCACGATCTCCGCCCGTTCGTTCACGTAGAACGCCCCCTCGACCTCGACCACGGGTTTCAGCCGGTCCTCGGCGCTGGCGCGCACGGGGTAGAGAGGGCGCACGAGCTTGCGGATGATGAAATCGGCGTCGACCTGCTGGGCGGGCATGTGCAGGTCGGCCGCGGCGTCGCCGATGCCGAGATCGACCAGGCTCTCCTGGTCGGCCTGGTCGCGCGCGGTCGCGGTCTGGGGCGTCGGCTCGATGACCTGGCGTTCGGGCGGCACGGGCTCGGTGGCGCGCGGGTCCGGATCGATGGGCTCGACCTCGTAGTGGGGCGCCGCCGGCGGCCGGGCCTGCTCGCGCCAGGCGCGCGCCTCGACGGCGTCGCGCCCGTCCTCGATCACGATCTCGGGCATCAGGCGCAACGGCCCCTCGGTGCCGTAGATGGTCAGCTTGCGCTCGACCTCCTCGGCGCTCGGGCCGAGCAGCGTGACCACCACGAGCAGCACGAGCGCCACCGGCAGCGCCCATAGCAAGCGGCGGCCGGTCTGGGCGCGCTCGCGCTCGCTGGTGGGCGAGAAGAGCCGCCGCTGGGGCCCGGGCCGGGGCGACGTGTCAGCGGTTCTCCTGCACGAGCTTGCCATGCCACGAGCCTTCGTTGCCGCGTTGCAGGGTCCAGAGCTGCCAGTGGGGGCCGGCGTGCAGCTCGAGCACGTGGCGGTCGCCGCGCGCCGGCAAGCCGCCATCGCCGTCTGCCCATGACGGTAACGATTCCGCGCGCGGCAAACCAGGCGGGATCCAGGCGAAGTTGCCGTCGAGGCGCGCCCACATGAGGCGCGCCAGGGCGGGGGCGCGCTCGCCGAGCGCGGCGAGCAGTTCCCGTGGGTCGACCGTGCCGGCTTGCGGCTCGAGCAGCGCGACCACGCCGCGCAGCAGCGCCCGCGCCTCGGCGTCCTGCCAGGCGGGGCTGGCCAGACGGTCCTCGACCAGGGCCGAGGTCGGCGCTTCGAGCATCACGACGATCGCCGGGCAAGCCGTGTGGCGCAGCACGTAATCATAGGCCGGCATCACGGGCACGACCCCCGGCGGCGGCAACGCGGCGGCCGCCGTCAAGAGGGGCGCCACGGCGCCGGCGGTCGCCCGGGCCCAGGGCATGCCCACGCCGCTGCCGGGGTGGTGGCGTACCGACGGCCGGTCGCGGCCGAGGCTCACGAGGAGATCGGCGCCGAAGCGGTCGGCGTGGCGGACCTTCTGCGGGTCGGGCAGGAGCTGATCGTCGTCGCGCAGCAGGAGCACCTGACAGCCGGCTCCCCTGAGGAGCGCGGCCAGCCGACCGGCCACGGCGAGGTTCAGGTCGCTGCCACGGGTGCCGAACGGGCCGCGGCCCTGTTCCACGGTGCCGCCGCCCTGGGCGTCGATGACCACCCGGCGGCCGACCAGGGCCGGCAAGAGCGGCTGCCAGACCAGCGTGTCGACCGGTGCGGTGCGGGCGGCGGGGTCGTCCCAGGGGGTGGTGCCGTCGGTTGCGAGCAGGGGGCGGCAGCCGTCGGCCTCGAGCCACAGGGTGCGCCCGGGCGGCATGGCGATCGCGGGCCAGGTGGGGTCGAGCCAGCGGCGGGCGGCCCAGTCGGGGGGGCCGACGGCGAGCATGGGGTCGCGCAGGCGCCAGGCGCCGCCCGGCAAGCCGCCGCGCGACGCGAGCTCGGCGTCGGGCGCCAGCACGAGCCAGCGCCAGCCCGGCGCGAGGTCGACCACCTCGGGGGCGGTGCCGGCGAGCGCGCGCGCGTGGCCGTCGGCGTCGCGTTCCTCGAGGCGCCAGGTGGCCGGCGCGTCGTGGGGCGCGGGCAGCAGCAGCCAGCCCTGGCGGCCCGGGAAGGGCGGCAGGGCGGTGGCCGGGGCGGCGGGGTGCTGGCCGTGGCGCAGGGCGAGGGGGGCGCCGCGCTGGAGGTCCTGGCCGAGGTTCTCCCAGGTGAAGAGGGCGCGGCCACGGGTGGTGGCGGGGTCCTCGCGGATCAGCAGCGTGCGCCAGGGGCCGTGGCGGCGGTGGACCAGCGTGTGGGCGACGATGGGCGTGGCGCGGCCGGCGAGGTTGCGGGCGCGCAGCTCGAGGCGCCCTTCCTGCGGCAGGTCGCGGCTCAGCAGGGTGACGCGGTCGGCGGCGGGGTCGAGCGTCCAGGGCATGGGCCGGCCGTCGAGGGTCAGGCTGACGGTGGTGGGGTCCAGCGGCGGCAGGTCGGGGCCGCCGGCATCGAAGGACCAGACGAGGCGGTGGTAGGGGTCGGCCACGTTGACGGTGTCGGGGTGCGGCGTGTGCCAGCGCGGGGTGCCGCCGCGGAAGTAGTCGCGCAGGCCGAGGAAGTAGGCCGACGCTTCCAGCTCGAGGCTGCGCGCCAGGCTCAGGCGGCCCTCGATGACGGGGTTGGAGATCATGGCCGGCTCGCCCAGCACCGCGGGCACCGACGCGTGGCGCAGCACGTGGAAGCCGCCGGGGAGGATCCTGGCCGGGGTGATGTCCAGCATGAGCACGAGGCGGCGGTGGATGGCGCGGGCGAGGTCGAGGTCGGCGCCTTCGCGGCCGAGCGGGTAATAGGTCTGGGTCTCGTTGATCGTGGGGTCGCCGCTGGCGGTGCTGTTGTGGTGGATGGAGATGAAGACGTCGGGCTGCAGGCTGTCGCAGATGGCGACGCGGGCGGCGAGGTCGGCCACCAGGGAACTGTCGGCGGGCGTCAGGAAATCGACGTCGGCGGTGCGGGTCAGGTGCACCTCGGCGCCGGCCCACTTCAACATGCCGGCGAGGTAGAGGGCCACGCCCAGGTTGACCTCGGCCTCGGTCAACCCGCCGGGGCCGACCGCGCCGACGAAGCGGCCGCCGTGCCCGGGGTCCAGCAGGATGCGTCGGCCGCGCAACGCCGAGACGTCTTCGCCGGCGAGGCGGGGCGGGG
>CAZVWL010000290.1:0-3055 GCA_964630845.1 uncultured Fibrobacteraceae bacterium | reverse complement strand
GTGCTGGTCGAAGCCGAGCCGACGCTGGCACAAGTTTCCTTCACGACCGACGAGCCGGCGATCGGCCGCGTGGCTTATGGCCTGACCACTGACCTTGAGCTCGGCACGGTCGAAGGCGTCGATTATGCGCCGGCGCACCTGCTGGTGATTGACGGCCTGACCCCTGAGACTGAGTACTACTATCAGGTGTCCGCCGAGGATGAAGCCGGCAACATCGCCAGCCTGGCAATTGCCTCCTTCGTAACTCCGGCGCTACCGGATACCACGCCGCCGGTGATCGCCGACCTGCTGGTCGAAGCCGAGCCCACGCTGGCTCAGGTTTCCTTCACGACCGATGAGCCGGCGATCGGCCGCGTGGCTTACGGCCTGACCACCGACCTCGAGCTCGGCACGGTCGAAGGCGTCGATTATGCGCCGGCGCACCTGCTGGTGATCGAAGGATTATCGCCTGAGACCGAGTACTTCTATCAGGTGTCCGCCGAGGATGAGGCCGGCAACATCGCTAGCCTGCCCGTCGCATCCTTTGTGACCCCGGTGCTACCGGATACCACCCCGCCGGTGATCACGGACCTGCTGGTCGAAGCCGAGCCCACGCTGGCGCAGGTTTCGTTCACTACGGATGAGCCGGCGATCGGCCGCGTAGCTTACGGCCTGACCGCCGACCTCGAACTCGGCACCGTCGAAGATGTCGAACTCACGCTGGCCCACGCCCTGGTCATCGACGGCCTGACCCCCGAAACCGAGTACTTCTACCAGATCCAGGCCGAGGACGAAGCCGGCAACATCGCCAGCCTGCCCGTCGCCTCCTTCATCACCCCCGCCGTGGTCACCAACCTGCCCCCGGTCGCGGTCCTCACCAGCCCGACGGCCGGCGCGCAGTTCCTCGAGGGCGACCTCGTCGCCCTGGCCGCGACGGCCGGCGATGAAGACGGCACGGTCGACCGGGTCGAGTTCCTGGCCAACGGCAGCATCGTGGCGACCGTGAGCGAGGCGCCGTACGAGGCAGTCTGGGAGGCCGTGATCACCGGCAGCGTGAGCATCGTGGCGAGGGCCGTGGATGATCTCGGTGCGGTGGGCGAGTCGGCGCCGGTCTTGATCACCGTGGCGCCGGGGACGGGTCATGGCGGACTGGTGTCCGACGAGTTCGACGGCGACGCGCTGAACGCCGGGGTGTGGACGTTTGTCGACCCGCGTGGTGGCAGCAGCCACGAGGTTGGCGGCGGGTTGCTGAGCTTGCAGGTGATCGGCGGGGTCGACCATGATCTGTGGTCGACCGGGAACAACTCGGTGCGCGTGGTGCAGGCGGCGCCGAACCAGGACTTCCAGATCGAGGTGGGCTTCGCCTCGGTGCCGAGCCAGCGGTTCCAGATGCAGGGCCTGCTCGTGGAGCAGAGTCCGGGCAACTACATCCGGTTCGACTACTTCCACGACGGCAGCGCGCTGCGGGTGTTCAGCGCCTCGTTCGTGAACAACACGCCCACCACGCGGGCCAACGTCGTGGTGCCGGTGACGTCGGCGTTGTTCTTGCGGCTGGAGCGGCAGGGCAACACCTGGCGTGGTCTGCGCTCGGCCGATGGGCAGGACTGGACGCAGGTCATGCAGTTCAACCACACGCTCGCCGTGTCTCTGGCGGGCGTGTATGCGGGCAACCTGGGGGCGAGCGGGCAGCCGGCGCCGGCGTTCACGGCGCTGGTCGACTACTTCCGCGACGTTACGCCGGGTCCCGATCCGGGCGACGAGACCCCGCCGGTGATCAGCGGCGTGGCCGTGACCGTGGGGATCGACAACGCGCAGGTCAACTGGACGACCGACGAACCGGCGATCGGCCGCGTGCGGTACGGCCTGACCGAATCGCTGGAGCTTGGCCAGGTGGCCGGTGGCAGCTTCGTGACGAGCCATGCGATCACGTTGCCGTGGCTGCTGCCCGAGACGCTCTACTATTTCCGCGTCGAGAGCGAGGATCCGAGCGGCAACCAGGCGCAGACCGGGGTGTCGTCGTTCGTCACCTTGGCGGTGCCCAACGAGCTGCCGTCCGTCGCGTTGGTCAGCCCGGCCGATGGCGCCGTGTATCTGCTGGACGACCTCGTGCCGCTCGCGGCGACCGCGGCCGATGCTGACGGCGTGGTCGATCGCGTCGAGTTCCTGGTCGGCGGCCAGGTGGTGGCCACGGCGACCGAGGCGCCCTACGAGGCCGTGTGGCAGGCCGACGCGCTCGGGTTCAAGACCGTCATCGCGCGCGCGTTCGACGATCTGGGCGACAGCGCCGATTCGGCGCCGGTCACGATCCGGGTCGCGTCCGAGGGACAGCGCGTGTACGACGAGTTGCTGGCGTTCTACCTGTTCTCCGAGGGGTCGGGCGCGGTGGTGCGCGACCGCTCCGGCGTGGCGCCGAGCCTCGACCTGACGATCAGCAACACCAACCGCGTGCAGTGGCTGCCCGAGGGCGGTCTGACGCTCGTGCAGCCGGTGGCCCTGGCCAGCGGCGTGGCGGCCACCAAGATCTCCAGCGCCGTGCGGCTGAGCGGGGCCGTGACGCTCGAGGCGTGGGTCCAGCCGGCTCCGGTCAGCCAGGCCGGCCCGGCGCGCATCGTGAGCATCTCGAGCAACTCGAACAACCGCAACCTCACCCTCGGCCATGGGGCGTCCAGCACGGTGCCGCAGAGCGTCTACGACGTGCGCCTGCGGTCGACCGTGACCAATGCCAACGGCATCCCGTCGACGACGACGGCCACCGGCACCGTGACCGGGGCCTTGCAGCACGTCGTCTACACGCGCGACGCTGCCGGCGACGTGCGTGTCTTCATCGATGGGTTCGAGTCGGTCGCCGGCACGATCGGCGGCAACCTCGGCAATTGGAACGACACTTACCCGCTGACCCTCGGCGCCGAGGCCACGGGGGACCGCAACTGGCTCGGCACGCTGCAGCTCGTGGCGTTGTACAGCAAGGCGTTGACGCCCGCCGAGGTGCTCCAGAACTTCGCGGCCGGGCCGCGCGGCGGCGACCTGATGCCCATGCCGCCGGTGGTCACGCTCGACGTGCCGCTCAGCGCGACGC
>CAZVWL010000289.1:0-3063 GCA_964630845.1 uncultured Fibrobacteraceae bacterium | reverse complement strand
ATCTGAAACAAGCGAAGATTATGTTTGAGGGCAAGAATTTGCTCCGAATGAGCCCCGACCAGCGGCGCCGGGCACGCCACGCTGCTTGCGCGCACGGCCGGCGGCGATCCGGTGGTCGCCGTGGGCGGCGACGGCACCGTGCACGAGGTGGTCGCGGGGCTCGACCTCGCCCGGCGCCGCCTGGGCGTGATCGCGGTCGGCTGCGGCAACGACTTCGCCTGGCAGCACGACCTGCCCCGCGATCTCGACGCCGCGGTCGCGCGCATCGCCCGCGGCGAGGAACGACGGGTCGACGTGGCCGAGTGCGAGGCGGGTCGGTTCATCAACAACCTCGGCCTGGGCTTCGAGGCCGAGGTGAACCGGTTGAGCCACCGCGTGCCCGGCGTGCGTGGTGCGGCCCGGTACTTCGTCGCCTTGGCCTGGGCCCTGGCGAGGTTGCGCACCTACGAGGTCGACCTCGCCTGGCACGACGGAGACCACGTCGGCCGCGTGCTCACCGTGGCGCTGCTCAATGGGCGGCGCGTCGGCGGCGCCTTCATGCTGGCCCCGGCGGCGGCGACCGGCGACGGCCTGCTCGATCTGGTGGTGGCCGGCGCCCTGAATCGCCGCGACGTGTTCGCCGTGCTCGGACCGGTGCTGCGCGGGCGCGAGCCGCGCGATCCGCGCATCACGCGGGCGGTGACGGCGACGCTGCGCCTGGCCGCGCCGGTGCCGGTGCCCGTCTACCTTGACGGCGAATACCGCGGCGAGCACGAGGCGCTCAACGTACGGGTCGTTCCCGGCGCGCTGCGGCTGGTCTGATCAAGAACGCGGGCTTGCCGAATCCGCCCGCGGCGTCGATCCTGATCCCGGTTCCTGCCGCCACGTCCTTGTCCCCGAGGTTCCGCCATGAGCCGACCACGCCGGCGTCTTGCCCTCCTGTTGCCCCCGCTCTGCCTGCTGGCCATCGCGGCCTGCAGCCCGAACCCGCCCATCCTGACGTTGACGCCAGCCGGCCAGGCCATCGCGCCCGAGCTCGCCGCGGCCACCTTCGACTCCGCCTGGACGCTGATCGACCGCAACCACTTCGACCCCGCGCACGGCGGCGTCGACTGGCCGGCCGTGCGCGACGAGCTGCGCCCGCGCGCCCTGGCGACCACGAGCCTCGATTCCCTGCGGGCGGTGATCGACGCCATGCTCGCGCGCACGGGGCTGTCGCACTTCAGCCTGATTCCCGGCGACGCGGTCGACGCCCTGCGTACCGCCGATGACGACCCCGCCGCCAGCCGCGAAGGTTCCGTCGGTCTGGACCTGCGGCTGATCGACGGCGAGGTGGTCGTGTGGCGGGTCGACGCGGGCTCGCCGGCCGCGGCGGCGGGTGTCCGGCCCGGCTGGGTGCTGGAAGCCGTCGACGAGACGCGGTTCGCCGAGGTGCTGGCCCGCACGGCCGAGTCGCTCGAGCCCGAGGTGCTGGCGTACCGGCTGGTGATGCTGGCCAACGCCCGCCTGGACGGCGCGGTGGGCCGCGAGGCCCGGCTCACCCTGCGCGACGGCGACGACGCCCCGCAGGTGGTCACCGTGATGCGGACCCGCCAGCCCGGCGAGGTCAACCAGCTCGGCAACCTGCCGCCGATCCGCACGCGGCTCGAGCACGAGCTGATGGAAGCGGACGGCCGGCGCGTCGCCGTGATCCGCTTCAACATCTGGCTGCTGCCGATCGCCGCCGCCTTCGACGACGCGATCGACCAGTACCGCGACGCCGACGCGCTGGTGATCGACCTGCGCGGCAACCTCGGCGGCGTCGGCGGCATGGCCATGGGCCTGGCCGGGCACTTCCTGGACGAGCCCGTCTCGCTCGGCGAGATGCGCACGCGGCAGAGCACGCTGAAGTTCCGGGTGAACCCGCGCCGCAGCAACGCGGCGGGTCAGCGCGTGGCGCCGTTCTCGGGGCCGGTCGCCGTGCTGCAGGACGCCCTCAGCATGAGCACGTCGGAGATCTTCGCGCAGGGTCTGCAGACGGTCGGCCGCGCCCGCGTCTTCGGGGAGACGTCGGCCGGCGCCGCCTTGCCCTCGCGCCTGGAGAGGCTGCCCAGCGGCGACGTGCTCCAGTTCGCCTTCGCCGATTTCGTGGACCCCGCCGGCACGCGGCTCGAGGGCCGCGGCGTGGTGCCCGACGAGGTCGTGCCGTTGAGCCGCGCCACGCTGCTGGCCGGCCAGGACGCGCCGCTGGACGCGGCGCTGCGTTGGATTGACGCCTATCTTGACGCCGTTGAACGCACCGAACCCCGACCTTAAGACCAAGGAGTCGACCATGCTGCGTTTCGCCCACATCTCCTTCCGCACGGCCATGCTGGCCGCCCTGGGCATGATCCTGACCGCCGCCGTCCTGCCCGCGGCCGTGGCCGTCGCCGACGACGCGCTGCCCGCCGCGCGCGAGGTCGTCGACCGCTTCGTGGCTGCGGCCGGCGGCAAGGAGCGCCTGATGGCGCGCCAGTTTTTGACCACGACCGGCACGTTCGCGATCCCGGCGCAGGGGCTGCAGGGCAAGCTCGAGGTCCACACCAAGGCGCCGGACCTGATGGCGATGTCGGTCGAGATCCCCGGCTACGGCAAGATCCGCAGCGGCTACGACGGCAACACCGGCTGGATGGTTGACCCCGCCATGGGCGCCCAGGTGATGGCCGACGAGCCGCTGGCGCAGATGCGCGACCAGGCCAACTTCTGGGGCTCGCTCTACCGCGACGAGGACTACCGCTCGCTGACCGTCGTCGGCCGCAGCGAGTTCCAGGGCACGGCGTGCTGGGAACTGGCCGTGGTCACCCGCAACGGCATGGAGTCGATGCAGTACTTCGCGATCGACAGCGGGCTCTTGCTCGGCATGCAGCAGACGCAGCACACGCCGATGGGCGCCATCCCCTCGACCACGGTGCTGAAGGACTACCGCGAGGTCGATGGCGTGCTGGTGCCGATGGTCATGGAACAGTCGATGATGGGCATGACGCAGGTGATGACGATCGAGTCGGTGAGCTTCGAGCCGATCCCGGCCGAGGTCTTCGCCCTGCCGGCCGACATCGCGGCGCTGGT
>CAZVWL010000288.1:0-3085 GCA_964630845.1 uncultured Fibrobacteraceae bacterium | reverse complement strand
ACGGCAAGCTCCTCGTCGCTTCCACCCAGGGCGTGGTCTACAAGGTCGATCTCGCCTACGACCCGGCGATCCGGCCCGCCACCCTGACCCAGGTCATCGCCCTCTCCACCAACGGCACCCCGGCCAATGCCGGCCAGGCTTCCGCCAACGTCGGCCAGGTCATCGAACTGGTCGGCACCAACTTCGGTGCCGGCACCCGCGTGCTGTTCAACACCCGCGACAACGCCGGCAACACGGGCGTCACCAGCGCGACGCCGCTCGCCATCAATGCCGCCGGCACCCGCATCCAGGTCATGGTCCCCGATCTCGCCAGCACGGGTGACATCCGCGTGGTCAACACCGGCGCCACCGACCTCGGCTTCAGCGGTTCCTACAACGACGCGATCTATCGCACAGTCACGGTCAACTTCACCGCCGGTGCCGCCACCGCCGCCGTGCGCTTCGCCGATGGCGGCCTGCAGGCGCTGTCCGACGAGAGCTGGGGCCTCGACAACGTCGTGGTCAAGCAGGGCGGCACCACCGTCTTCGCCGACGACTTCGAGGGCGGCGCCGCCGCCAACTGGAGCAGCGCCGCCATCGACAGCAGCGCCCAGGGCGTCTTCAGCACCTTCTCAGGCCGCTTCAACAATGGCAGCCAGACCCTGAACCTGTCCGGCCTGACCGCCGGCCAGACCTATACGGTCAGCTTCGACCTCTATGTCCTCGACAGTTGGGACGGCGGCAACACCAGCAACGGCCCGGACCAGTTCGAGGTCAGCGTCGACGGCGTCACCGTGATGCGCGACAGCTTCGCCAATACCGCCAACGCCCAGAGCCACGGCGCCAGCACCGGCATCCGCCTGCAGGTGGTGCCGACGGTGACCAGCCTCTCCGATGGCCGCCCCGGCACGGACGACAACTTCCACATCAACGGCTCCGGCTTCATGGAAGGCGCTTCCACCTTCACGGTGGGCGGCATCGCGCGCGTGGACAGCAGCACGGTGGATTCGCCGATCGACATCA
Source organism: uncultured Fibrobacteraceae bacterium (assembly GCA_964630845.1). Classification (GTDB taxonomy): domain Bacteria; phylum Krumholzibacteriota; class Krumholzibacteriia; order LZORAL124-64-63; family LZORAL124-64-63; genus Glo-17. The sequence goes on along the minus strand of CAZVWL010000288.1, from coordinate 2,083 downwards.
CCGGCAGCCGCAACGACAGACTCTACGCGGTGTCACCGCTTTCTCTGGACGGCCCGATCCGGGTCAGCACCGAAGGCGGCTTCGACCAGATCGCCACCCCCAGCTTCGGCGTCCAGCCGATCTCGCTGTTCAGTGGCATCACCGCGACGGCCACACTCGGCGTCGCGGCGAATCCGGCCAACCCCTCGGCCAATACCGGGCAGTTCATCACCCTGACCGGCCAGGGCTTCTCCAGCAGTACCCTGGTGCAGTTCCAGGGCATCGACGACAACGGCGTCCTCGGCGTCATCACCCGGACCGGCTCGGCCGCCAATGGCGGCACTACCTTGAGCGTCCAGGTGCCGGCGCTGGCGCGTACCGGCGCGGTCACCGTGCTCGGCAGCAACACCAGCATCAACCTGCAAGTGGTGCCCACGCTAAAAGCATTGGGCGGCACGGTCGCCGTCGGCAACACCCTGGTACTGGAAGGCTCCGGCCTCACCGGCAACGATCTGGCCATCCAGATCGACGGCCGCGGCGTCGGCACCTTCAGCGTGAAGACCCTGTATGAGAGCGCCGGCAGCAGCTATGAGGGCCAGCAACTGCTCACCCTCACCGTGCCGGCGGGCATCACCAATGGCGTCATCACCGTCAGCACCGCGGGTGGTAGCGCCAGCATGCGCAAGGGTGTGCCCCTGGTCAGCACCGCGCTTGCCGACCTGATCCCCGCGACCGATGTCGGCGGCACCCTCTCGACAGCCTTGTCGATGGACATCAACGCAAACACGACCCGGCAGGTCACGGCCAATATAGAGACTGCACAGGATGTCGACCTGTTCCAGGTCGACCTGCTGGTCGGCGAGACCTTCAAGGTCAGCGCCCCCAACGGGGCCGGCATCGATGGTTACGCCCGCCTGTTCAACGCGGCGGGTACGAGCATCGCCACGGCCGACGACGGCGCCATGAGCTATACAGTGACGCAATCCGGCACCTACACCCTGGGCATCAGCGCCTACGGCAATCGTTCGTATGATCCGATCACCGGCGGCAACACGGTCAACAGTTCGACCGGGACGATCGTGATGACCATCGAACGCACGGGTAGCGCCACCAGCACACTGCTCAGCGGCGTCACCGCCACCGCCGCCAGCGGCACCCCCACCCAGGCCGGCATCGCCTCGGCCAACACGGGCCAGACCCTTACCCTGACCGGCAGCGGCCTGTTCGCCAGCGACCAGGTGGTGTTCAGCGTCATCGACAGCAGCGGCCGACTCGACGAACAGACCGTCACCCCGGCCAGCGTCGCCGAGGATGGCACCAGCCTGACCGTGGTGGTGCCGAGCAACGCCACCACCGGCCATGTCCGCCTGGCGCGGGAGACCGTAGGCCTGCTGTTGCAGATCGTGCCGACCCTCTCCGACCTGTCCATGAGCACGAGCTACGGCTTCGTCGGCGACACCCTCAGCCTGACCGGCAGCGGCTTCGCCGAAGGCACCAGCGCGGTGCTGTTCGGCGCCCAGCGGGTCGACGACATCAGCCGCAGCTATGGTCTGGACGTGTATTACGGGTACACCCCGAACTACACCGAGAACGCCACCCTGACGCTGACCGTACCCAATGGCGCGGCCACCGGCCCGATCCGCGTGGTCACCGCCGGCGGCACCAGCGCGGCCTTCGGCCTGACCCTGACCGGCATCACCGCCACCGCCACCAGTGGCGTGGCGGCCAACGCCGGCCAGGCCTCGGCCAACCCGGGACAGACCATCACCCTGAACGGCGCCGGCTTCGATACCACCCTGGACATCGTGTTCCAGACCGTCGACGCCAGCGGCAACCGCGACGAAATCATCGTGCGGCCCGCCACGGTCAACGGCGACGGTACCCAGGTCGAGGTGATGGTGCCCTACAACGCGGTCACCGGCACGGTACGCGTGGTCGGCGATGTCACCGCCACGGCGGTGCCATTGCAGCTCCTCCCGGTGGTGACCAACGTGGAAGTGAACTCTGTAGCCGCGGACGGGAGCGTGGCGTACGTATACCTGTACGGTAACGGTTTCGTCGAGGGCAACAACGGCGAGTACCGCTTCGGCACCGAGACGATCAC
>CAZVWL010000287.1:0-3093 GCA_964630845.1 uncultured Fibrobacteraceae bacterium | reverse complement strand
CCGCCGCGCGCAGCGTCATCACCGCGCCGTGCCCGGCGGCCTGGTCGGCGATGTCCCACAGGCGCAGGCCGGTCCAGGCGCGGTCATGCGCGCGGCTGGTCGGCACGCCGGCGCCTTCGGCGAACAACGCCGTGTAGCCGACGCTGTTCCAGGGCGCGAAGACATCGCGGGCGCTGCCGTACCAGCCCAGCACGTAGGCATCGAGCACGCCGATGTCCTGGATGCCGTCGGCCTCCACGAGCTTCAGGCCGTCGCCGTAACGGTTGATCGTGTTGAACTCGAGGCCCGCCTCGATGCGGTCCATGTCGACGTGCCAGACCAGCAGGCCGCCATCGGGCAGGAAGTAGTCGTAGTAGCCGGTGTTCAGGCCTTCCTGCGTGCCGAGGTCGCCGGCGAGATAGAGCACGACGCCGGTCGCGGGGTCGGTCTTGAAGTAGAGGTCGCCCCAGTTGCGGATCGGGTCGTACGGATCGTAGGGCGTGTCGTCGACCGACCGCGGCACCCAGCGGTTCTCCACCAGGAAGAACTCGCGGGACGACGCGCCGCCCTGCAAGGCCTGCGGCAGGTCGGGCGTGAACGTGTAACCGGGCAGGCCGTCGTGCAGCGGGTAGTGCGCGCGCGGCACGCTGACGGCGGGCAACGCGAGGTCCTGGCCGTCGCCGCCTTCGATCAGGGCGGTGTCGACCCAGCCGAGGAACCACTTGCACCACACCGAGAGCGACGGCGGCAGGATGCCGGAGACGGCCGCGGCGACGATCTCGCCCGTGTCCGGGTCGCGGTAGCCGAGCGTGGCGGCGAGGTTGGTGCCGGAATCCATGAGGTCCCACACGCCGCAGCTCGTCAGGCCGGTGGTGGCGTCGTAGACGTCGGGCAGGCCGAGCGCGTGGCCGAACTCGTGGTAGAGCGCGGCGGCGATGCTGCCTCGATAACCGTCCTGGGTGGTGGTCTCGGGGATCACCGAGCACTCGGAGAGCAGGCCGCCGCCGACCAGCGCCTGGGCCTCGCCGAGGGTCACGAAGAACGTCGGGATGTCGTTGGGCGTGTCCTGGCGGATGTCGCTCTGCCAGTCGCTGCCGGCGTGCGCGAAGATGATGTAGGTCAGCGGCCGATCATCGGCGTAGTCGGAGAGGTTGGCCGAGCCGTCGAACTGCGTGCCCTCGTCAGCGGCGGCGATCATATCCCGCACGAGGCGCTCGAGGCCGGCCAGCGTCCAGAAGCCGGTGTCGCCCGGACCGTAGTCGGCCACGTCGCTCAGCTTGTAGCTGTCGCGATCGCCCTCGGGCAGGACCCGCGATTCGATGTGCAACCGTCCGCCGGACTGGAAGCGGTAGTACTCGCTCAGGCCAGACAGGTGCGACTCGAAGTACGCCTTGTCGTGTGGCGACGGGTCGATCGGCAGGGGGTCGTCGGGATCGTGAGGATCGAGGAAAAAATCGCCGTCCGGGGCCATGGTCACCAGATTCGGCAGCCGGTTGGTCTCGAAGGAGATGCGCACCAGCAGGATGCGCAGCGTGTCGGGGCCGAGCGTGACCGTCTTGGCCAGCGGGTCGCGGCCGCGGGCGGCACCCAGGCCGCGGTCGGCCAACCAGGCGCCGCCGCGCGCCGACACCTTCTGCGCTCCGAGCAGGTCATGCACCCAGCGTGACCGCGCCTGGAAGATGCGCTGGCGCGCCAGTTCGCTGTGCACGACGGACTCGCCGTCGGGCATGGCCCGGACCGCGTCCCAGGTCAGCGGGCGGGCGGGCAAGCGCCCGGCCTGCCGGTCGGCGCCTCGGTCGGCGCCAGCAGACGCGCCGGTCACGAGCACCGCCGCCAGGGCCACGAGCAGCCCGAGCGCTGCCCGGTCACGTGGCCGGACTCGACGCAGCATGGTCGACACCACGGTCTCCTTCAGGATGCCCCCGCCAGACGGCGGGGGCTCGCGACGGTGGCGGGCGGCAGGGGTCCGGCCCGGTGAATTCCTACCAGCGATAACCGAGCGTGAACCGGCTCACGCGGTCCAGGCCCTTGGCCTGCGGCACGGACGCGAAATCGAAGATGATCGCCTGCTGCACCCACTTGTTCAGGTCGACGCCGAACCCGAAGGTGTAATCGCCGATGTCGCCGTAGTCGGCCCGCTTGTAACCGAAGCGCAGGAAGAGCGAGCGATCGTAGTTCCACTCGGCGCCGACGCCCCACTCCTCCTGGTCGGTCTCCAGACCGAAGCCGTAGGTATCGCCTTCCCACTTGTACAGCGGCAACTGCAGATCGCCGACCAGCAGCAGGCCCATGTGCTCGCTGTGGTAGACGCCGTACGCCGCGCCGACGGTGAAGCGGCGGGGCATGGGGTCGGCCTGGTCGGCGTCCACGTGCTTGATCGCCGGGCCGAGGTTGTGCACCGCGGCCGCGAGGTTCAGCCGGGCCGACGGCAGCTTCCAGAGCACGCCGAGGTCGATGCCGAAGCTGTCGCCCGAACCGCCCGAGCGATCCTGCAGCACGTTGTCCGGCGCCAGCTTGTCGCGGAAGTATTTCACGCCGAAACCGAGCCCGACGTTCGGCGAGACGCGGAAGGCGTAGTTGCCCTGGATCACGTACTCGTAAGACGAGAACGTGCCGGTGACGTTGCCCTGCTCGTCGGTGGCCGTCTGCTCGCCCATGTCCAGGTAGGTGACGCTCACGCCGATCACGCCGCCGCCCATCGGCGTGGCGTAGCCGCCCCAGGTCAAGGCGATGTCGTCGGCCAGTCCGGCCGCGAGCTTGGAATACATGATCTGCACGTCGGAGTCCTGCGCGCGGTCGGCCAGGAAGGCCATGCCGCCGGGGCTGAACCAGGCCGCCGTCGCATCCTGCGACAGCGCGAGCCCGGCCTCGCCGAGCGCGTTGTAACGCGCGCCGATGGGAAACGAGAGCACGATGGCGCCCGCGCCGGAACCCGCCCACGCGGGCGCGGCGAACATCAGACCGAGGCCGAGGCTGAACGTCAGGCCCATCAGGGCGACGGCGAATGACCGTTTCATCGAACCGATACCTCCGTTGGCGAACGACTCGCGGACCGGCGACCGCTCCTAGCGCATGATGACGACCTGGCCGGTCTCGCGGATCTCGTGGGCGGCA
>CAZVWL010000286.1:0-3107 GCA_964630845.1 uncultured Fibrobacteraceae bacterium | reverse complement strand
CGAAAAGACTCGCAAGAAGAAGTCTGAGTCCATGAAAAAGAAATGGAAAGACCCTCCGCGAGACCGTCCTCTTCTTCCCGAGCCAGGGCCAGACCTGCCACGCGTACTGCTCGTACTGCTTCCGCTGGGCGCAGTTCGTGGGCGATGCCGACCTGAAGTTCGCGAGCGGCGAAACGGCGCCTCTGGTCGACTACCTGCGCCGCCACCCGGAGGTCACCAACGTCCTGTTCACGGGGGGCGACCCGCTGACCATGAAGGCGCGGGTCCTGCGGCGGTACATCGAACCGCTCCTGGCGGCCGACCTGGAGCATCTCGAATGCATCCGCATCGGCACCAAGTCGCCCGCCTACTGGCCCTACCGCTTCGTGACCGACGGTGATGCCGATGACCTGCTCGCGCTCTTCGCCGAGGTGCGGTCCGCGGGCAAACACCTCGCCTTGATGGCCCATTACAGCCACCCGCGCGAACTGTCGACGCCGATCGCGCAGGAGGCGCTGCGGCGCATCCAGGACACCGGCGCGGTCGTGCGGTGCCAGGCGCCGCTGATCCGCCACGTCAACGACGACGCGACGGTCTGGGCCGACCTGTGGCGCGCCCAGGTGCGTCACGGTGCGGTCCCCTACTACATGTTCGTGGAACGGGACACCGGCCCGCGCGACTACTTCTCGGTACCGCTGGCGCAGGGATTCCGGATCTACCGTGACGCGCTGCGGCGGGTGTCGGGCCTGGCGCGCACCGTGCGGGGTCCGAGCATGAGCGCTACTCCGGGCAAGGTCGTCGTCGACGGGACGGCGCATCTTGGCGGCGAGAAGGTCTTTTGCTTGCGCTTCCTGCAAGGGCGCGATCCCGACTGGGTGGGCCGGCCGTTCTTCGCCCGCTACGACCCCGCGGCCACCTGGCTCGACGAACTCGAACCGGCCGGTGGCGAGCCGGATTTCTTCTTCGCCGAGGCGATGACCACGCAACCTGGCCGGTCGGCCTGACCGGACCCTCCTCGCGGGGTCCGCCACTTCGACAAGTCGTTGTCGAATAGAATGGTTGATTGACGATCTATATCGGACTATATATATCCTCTTTTAGACGACGCTCGGCTGAACAGCGGAGGATATCCGCATGTCCAACAGTCACGGCCCCGGCACCGAGAAGCTGCTGCTGATCGCGGTCGAGTCCTCACCAAGTGGACTCCTGATGACGGACAGCACGGGCACGATCGTGCTCGTCAACCGGCAGATCGAACGGCTCTTCGGCTATACGCGCGAGGAGTTGCTGGGCCAACCGGTCGAGGTCCTGGTTCCGGCCGCGCGTCGCGTGCGGCACGCCGCGGACCGAACCGATTATGCGGCGCACGCGACCGATCGGCCGATGGGCATGGGCCGGGACATCGTGGGTCTGCACAAGGATGGCTCGGAGATTCCCCTGGAGGTCGGGCTGACGCCCGTGACGACGCCGGAAGGCATGATCGTCGTGAGCGCGATCGCCGACATCAGCGCGCGCAAGCAGGCCGAAGCGGAACAACGGCGATTGGAGCGGGAGCTGCACCAGGCGCAGAAGCTGGAAGCGCTTGGAACCCTCGCCGCGGGCGTCGCGCACGATTTCAACAACGTCCTGGCCGCCATCACGGGCTACGGTGAACTCGTCCGGGACCGCGCCCAGGATCCGGACATCCTCGCCGACGTGAACCAGATCCTGGCCGAAGCGGCGCGGGGTCGTCAGATCGTGGGCAGCGTCATGCGGCATACACGAAGCCAGCCGTCGGAACGGGTCCTCACCGATCTGGCGATCCCGATCAGGGAGGTGGCGGCGTGGCTTCGGATGACCATCGCCAGCACGATCGAGATCCAGCTCGACCTGGCGCCCGAAACACCCAGCGTGGTCGCCGATGGCACGGCGGTGCATCGGATCCTGGTCAACCTCTGCAACAATGCCACCCAAGCCATGGCCGGCAACGATGATCGGCAGCGGCCACGGTCGCTGACGATCTCCCTGCGTCCACGCAACGTCGACGACGCCCTGGTGCACAGGAATCCTGAGCTTCACGTGGGACCGTATGCCCTGCTGGAAGTGGTCGACACCGGCGACGGGATACCCCCCGAGGCGATCGAGCACCTCTTCGAACCCTTCTTCACGACCAAGGCACCCGAGCAGGGGACGGGGCTCGGCCTGCCCACGGTGCGGTCGTTGTTGCAAGACCATGGCGGCGCGATCGAGGTCGAATCCGAGGTCGATTACGGGACGCGCGTGCGCTGCTTCTTCCCCGCCGACGTCGCCTTGCCATCGGCAATCGTGCCGGCTCCAAGAGACGCCGCCCGACCGGGTGGGGGCGAGCTGATCTATTTCGTCGACGACAAGCCCGAGCTCGTCCAGATCGGCCTCCGACGCCTCGTGACGCTTGGATACGAGGTGAAGGGATTCAACGAGCCCCTGGCGGCGCTCGAATCGATCGCGGCCGATCCGCTCGGGTGCGACCTCCTGATCACCGATTACTCGATGCCTGGCATGAGCGGCCTGGCCCTGGCGAGATCGGCGCTCTTGATCAGCACGGAACTGCCGGTCCTGCTGATGACCGGCGGCACGGAATCCCTGGCCAGGGAAAACCTCGCCGCGGCCGGGGTCCACCGCGTGCTCATGAAGCCGTTCACGGCGACGGAACTCGCGAGCAACGTGCAAGCGTTGCTGGCCGAGGGGTCGGGTCGGAAGCGAGGGCGCCGGGCCCGAGCATCGGATCGGCCGGGACCCGGCGATTGAACGGATCATCCGGCGCCGACGGTGCGCGATCGGCTCAAGGCTGCCGCTGGACCGCCAGTGCCGGTCGACCCAACCGTCGGTGCAACTCGGCGAGCGCGGCGACCGCTTCCCTGGTGCGCTCGTCGTCATCGCCGACCGTGGCGACGAGCAGGCGGTGCGCCTCGGTGAGCGTGCTCTCGGCCTTGGCGTGCTGCTCCAGGTGCATCTGGCAGGTTCCGAGCAGGCGGAGCGCGCGGCCAAGGCTCCAGTTCGGCGCGACCTCGCCGGCACCGAACCCAGCGACGGCGGCGGCCAGGTGCGACAACGCCGCCGCGGCATCGCCCCCGGCAAGCAAGGCCTCGCCCAGGCGGCTGTGGGCGATG
>CAZVWL010000285.1:0-3109 GCA_964630845.1 uncultured Fibrobacteraceae bacterium | reverse complement strand
CCTCGCCCGCCGCGACGCGACGGTCGCGTTCTTCGCCGGCCTGCACGGCCTCGCGCCGGAGGCGATCGCCGCCGCGCTGCGCCCGCGGCTGCCGGGCGGCGCCGTGCTGCCGGACGTCGTGCGCTGCGTGGACGCCGGCGACGGCACCCTGCTCGAGCTCGACGGCCTCTGGTTCGAGCTGCGCGCCAGCGGCACCGACGCGGTCCTGCGCTACTACATGGAAGGGCAGGATCGCGCCGGGGTCGCCGCGCTCAACGAAGCGTTCACGCGCCTGCGCCTGGACGGCGCGGTGGGCGGCGCACGATGAGCAACACCCTGCCCGCCGCCAAGCCGCTGATGATCGAGGACCGCGCCGTGCGCAAGCTCGCCGCCGGCCACCCGTGGATCTACGCCAACGAGGTCGTGCGCCGCGCGGACGACCTCGCCGACGTCGACCTCGTGCTGGTCCAGGATCGTAGCGGCAAGCCGCTGGCGACCGGGACCTACTACAAGCACTCGTTGATCCAGGTCCGGGTGCTGACCCGCCGCGACGAGGTGGTCGACGCGGCGCTCGTCCACCGCCGCCTGGCCGCGGCGATCGCGCGTCGCCAGGCGCTGTATCCCGAGCTGGACTGCGTCCGCCTGGTGCACGGCGAGTGCGACGGCCTGCCCGGCCTGGTGGTCGACCGCTACGCCGACGTGCTCGTGCTCGAGCTGAACACGCAGGGCATCTTCCTGCTGCAGGAGCTGATCCTCGAGGCGCTGGTCAACCAGTTGCAGCCGCGCGCGATCGTCCTGCGCAACACCTCGACCGCCCTGGCCTACGAGCAGCTCGCGCCGCGCACCGAGGTTCTGCACGGCACGCTGACCGGCCCGGTGACGGTCGACGAGTGGGGCGTCAAGTACCGCGTCGACCCGCTGAACGGGCAGAAGACGGGGCTGTTCCTGGACCAGAAGGAGAACCGCCGGCTGGCGCGCCGCTACAGCCGCGGCGCCACGGTCTGGGACGTCTTCGCCTACGCCGGCGGCTGGGGCCTGCACGCCCTGGCCGCCGGGGCGCGGCACGTGACCTTCATCGACAGCAGCGCGGCGGCCTGCGACCAGATCCGCGAGAACCTGGCCCTGAACGGTTTCGCGGCGGCCGAGGTCGTGCAGGACAGCGCCTTCGAGGCGCTGCGGGCCATGCCGCGCAACACCGTGGACCTGCTGGTGCTCGATCCGCCGGCGTTCGCCAAGACGCGCAAGGACATCGGCGCGGCCACGCGCGCGTACGTCGACCTGAACCGGGTCGGCCTGCAGCGCCTGCACGAGGGCGGCGTGCTGGCGACCAGCACCTGTTCGTTCCACGTCGACGTCGCCGCGTTCGCGGCCTTGATCGACCGCGCCGTCTTCCAGTCCAGCCAGCGGGTCGAGCTGCTGGGCGAGGGCGGCCAGGCGCCGGACCACCCGGTGCACCTCGAGTTCCCCGAGAGCCGCTACCTCAAGACGCGGTTCCTGCGCAAGCTGCCGTACCATGTTTGACCGGTCCGGCCGGCCGATTTCCGGGATCCGATCCGCGCCGACGGTGTACAAGGTAGGATGACCGGAAGGATGCCATGATGCCGACCGACCGACGTGAGCGACGACCACGCCGATCCCCGGCCGCGCTTGCGGCGCTCATGGTGGCGTTCTTGTGGCTCGGCGCGCAGACGGCTGCCGCCGACACCGACGCCGATGCCCGACCGCAGGTCGACGCGGCGTCCGCGTCGGCCCCGGCCGGGTTCGTGACCATCGCCGCCGGCACCTTCCTGATGGGCAGCCCCGAGGGCGAACTCGGCCGCGGCGTGGACGAGGTCCAGCACGAGGTCACCTTGACGCGCGCCTACCATCTGGCGATCCACCCGGTGACCGAGGCGCAGTGGGCGGCGGTCATGGGCGGCCGATCCGAGTCGCCGTTGCCCAAGGTCAACGTCACCTGGTTCCAGGCGGTCGAATACTGCAACCGTCTGTCGCGGCGCGAGGGGCTCGCGCCCGCCTACGTCGGCTCGGGCACGAACTGGCGCTGGGACCGCGACGCCGACGGCTACCGCCTGCCGACCGAGGCCGAGTGGGAGCACGCCTGCCGCGCCGGCAGCGAGACGGCGTTCGCCGCCGGGCCGATCACCGAGACCAGTTGCCTCGACGCCTTGCTCATGACCATCGGCTGGTTCTGCGGGAACTCTGACGGCAAACGCCAGCCGGTCGCGCTCAAGACGGCCAATCCCTGGGGCCTGCACGACATGAACGGCAACGTCTGGGAGTGGTGCTGGGACCGCTGGGCCGACCTCGCCGCCGTGCCGGTCACCGACCCCACGGGTCCCGAGTTCGGCAGCCACCGCGTCACGCGCGGCGGCAGCTTCTTCGACGGCGCCGGCAACTGCCGGTGCGCGCGCCGAGGCGGCTTCGTGCTGCCGAGCACGCGCTCCGAGGAGATCGGGTTCCGGGTCGCGCGCTGGGCCGACCTGAAGAACTAGAAGAAACCGGCCGCCGCGTCCGCATCAGGACACGACGGCCGGCCTTTTCATGCTGCTGCGTCGGGCGGAAGTGGCGGCCGCGGCCCTGCGGCCGCGGCGCCCGGATCCTGTCACTTGACCAGCGACATCTTCCGCGTCAGTTGCTCGCCATCCTTGCTCAGGCGGTAGAAATAGGTGCCGGAGGCAGCCTGCTCGCCCACCGTGTTGCGGCCGTCCCAGCTGACCGCGTGGTCGCCGGCCGGCACGACGCCGTCCATCAGCACGCGCACGAGCTGACCGCGCGCGTTGAAGACCTCCAGCCGCACGCTGCCGCTCTGGCTCGTGCGGAAGGCGATCTCGGTCGACGGGTTGAACGGGTTCGGCATGTTCTGACCGAGGGCCAACGGCGCCCCGGGCAGATCGCCGACGTTGGAGGAGCCGAGCACGCCCAGCCACTGCAGGGTCTGATTCATCAGGGTGTCACGCAGCGGCTGCGTGGGCACGCGCTCGAAGCCGTACGGGAAGTAGGCGACCTTGTAGGCGCCGAAGGTCGTCAACAGCACGGCCGGCTGGTTGTTGCCGTAACGCATCGCGACCTCGACCGGCTCGCCGGCCAGCAAGGCCGGCGTGTCCGGATCGCCGCCGTTCAGCGTGAAGCT
>CAZVWL010000284.1:0-3130 GCA_964630845.1 uncultured Fibrobacteraceae bacterium | reverse complement strand
GCGACCGCCGAGGTCACGCTGAACGGCAACGTGACGGTGGACCTCTACATGGAGGCGCTCAGCCAGGAGAGCTTCGAGACCGGCGACTTCGCCGCGTTCCCGTGGACCTTCGCCGGCAACGCGCCCTGGATCATCGACGCGACCCAGGGCTACCACGCGGACCACAGCGCCCGCGGCGGCCTGATCTCCCACAACCAGGCCACCACGCTGCGCATCGCCATGGACGTCGCGCTCGCGAGCGACCTCAGCTTCTTCTACAAGGTCAGCTCCGAGGCCAACTACGATTACCTCGAGTTCTGGGTCAACGGCACGCGCCTCGACCGCTGGGCGGGCGAACTGCCCTGGACCGAGTACACGTACCCGGTCGTGCCGGGCAGCTACGTCTTCGAGTGGACCTACCGCAAGGACGGCTCGGTCAACAGCGGCTCGGACACGGGTTGGATCGACCTGATCACGTTCCCGCTCGCCGCCGACCCCCCGAGCATCTCGATCGACCCGATCTCCCTGGCGGCCAATGTCGCGCCCGACGGCACGACCACGCTGCCCTTGGCGATCGCCAACATCGGCGAGGCGCCGCTCACCTACCGACTCACCGCCGCTCCCACGGCGCTGCGCCAGCCCGCCCCGCAACGGCCGACCGTGGTCGCCGCCAAGGGCGAGGCCGAGGTCGCCGAGGGCCGGTCCCCGATCAGCGCCCAGGGCGGCCCCGACACCTTCGGCTACCGCTGGATCGACAGCAACGAGCCGGGCGGCCCGGTGTACGACTGGGTCGAGATCAGCGGTGTCGGCACGCCGCTGGCCGACGCTGACGACGCCAACTACGGCCCGTTCAGCCTCGGCTTCCCGTTCAACTTCTACGGCACCGAGTACAACCAGGTGCGCGTCTGCACCAACGGCTGGTTGTCGTTCACCTCGACCTCAACCGCCTACACCAACCAGGGCATCCCGAACACCGGCGAGCCGAACGCCCTGCTCGCGCTGTTCTGGGACGACCTCAACCCCAACACGGCCGGCACCATCTACTACTACGCCGACACCGACAACCAGCGGTTCATCGTGCAGTACGATGGCGTCGCCCGTTACGGACAGCCCAGCCAGCTGCAGACGATCCAGGCGATCCTCACGCCGAACGGCGACATCAAGTACCAGTACCAGATCGTGAACACGACCAACAGCGCCACGGTCGGCATCGAGAACCAGAGCGGCACCGACGGCCTGGAGATCCTGTTCAACGCCGCCGGCTATCTGCAGAACGAGATGGCCATCCTGATCACCACCGCCTCGCCGGTGCCCTGGATCAGCTACGAGCCGAGCCAGGGCAGCGTCAACGGCGGCCAGTCCACCGAGATCACCGTCAGCTTCGACGCCACGGGCATGGCCACGGGCGCCTACAGCTGCGAGCTGATCGTCGTCAGCAACGACCCCGCGCAGAGCACGCTGATCGTGCCGGTGACCATGAACGTCACCGGGGCGACCTCCGTCGAGGCGCTGCCGCTGGCCTTCGGCATCCAGGGCGTTGCCCCCAACCCGTTCAACCCCTCGACGACGGTGCGCTTCAGCCTCGTGGCTCCCGGCCACGCCCAGCTGAAGCTCTTCGACGTGCAGGGCCGCCTCGTGCGGACCCTGGTCGACGGCCACCGCGACGCCGGCGTGGGCGAGGCCGTCTGGGACGGCCGCGACCAGACCGGCCGCCGCGTCGCCTCGGGCACCTACTACGCGCGCCTCAGCGCTGGCGGCCAGTCCAGCGTCAAGACGCTCGTGATGGTCAAGTAGCCGGCGCCTGACCGGCTGACAACCACCCGGCCGCCGCCTGCCCCCGGGCACCGCGGCGGCCGGGTTCTCCTTGCCCCCCCGCGCCGCACCCCCGATACTGCCGCCCATGATCTGGCTGCTCTGTGCATCCCTGCTGTGGGCCTTCTCCTTCGGCCTCATCAAGCAGTACCTGCCCGGGCTCGACCCCTGGCTGGTGGCCGCCACGCGCCTGGTCCTCGCGGCCCTCGCCTTCGCGCCCTTCGCCCTGCGCCTGCGCCCGCTGCCCGCCTCGCTACGCGCTCGCGCCCTGGCGCTCGGCGCGCTGCAGTTCGGCGCCATGTACACCTGCTACATCGCCGCCTTCATCCACCTCGCCGCCTGGCAGGTCGCCCTGTGGACCGTGCTGACCCCCATCCTGGTCACCCTGCTCGCCGCCCTGCGCGACCGCCGCACCACCTGGCGCCCCCACCTGGCCGCCCTGCTGGCCATCGCCGGCGCCCTCGTGGCCGAAGGCCGCCTGCCACGAGGCGACACCTTACAAGGCGTGCTGCTCGTGCAAGCCAGCAACCTGTGCTTCGCCGCCGGCCAGCTCTACTACGTGCCCTTGCTCGCCTCCCTGCGCCGCACCGCCACCTCGACCAACACCACCTCTGGTCGCCTGGAACTGGCCCTCCTCGGCTGGATGTACCTGGGCGGTGCCGCCCTCGCGCTGACCGGCCTCGTGATCACCAACCCCACCGCCATCACGCTCCGTCCCGACCCCGCCGCCTGGCCCGTGCTGCTCTACCTCGGCCTGGTCCCCACCGCCCTCGGCTTCTGGCTCTGGAACAAGGGCGCCGCCCGCACCTCGACCGGCCGCCTCGCCGCCGCCAACAACCTCAAGGTGCCCCTGGCCATCCTCGTCGCCTGGCTGATCTTCGCCGAATCCGCTCCATACCTGCGCGCCGCCGCCGGCCTCGTGGTGGTCACCCTGGCCCTGCACCTGGCCGACCGCCCAAACAAGCACCCGCGCCCCCCTCGCCACCACACCGCGTGAAACAGAGGAGACCCCGGACCAGCAGGCCCGGGGTCTCGATCGTCAGCGGGGTCGTGGCGCCAAGGTCAACGGGTGAATCGGCACCATTGACCGCCTCCCTGTCCACACGGATCAGCGACGTCAGGGGCGATGGCCGACCCGGGGATGGGCGACTATTAGACACCATCCAGCGGAGAAAATCACGATAAATCGGACTAAAGATTATGATCAAGTCATGTAAATGGCGCCCCGACGCGCCTCCCGGTCTCTGGCCACTGCGGCCGCTGGCCCCGTGGCCCACGCGCCTCCCGCCCGCCGATGCACCTGCCGATGACACCGGCTGCACAACGTCGTCAGGTTGCC
>CAZVWL010000283.1:0-3176 GCA_964630845.1 uncultured Fibrobacteraceae bacterium | reverse complement strand
CATCGCGACTCCCGGCGGTGCCGGTCCCTTTGCTCTGGCCGAGGGGCTGACAGTGCTGGTCCAGGTCAACGACGCGGTCGTGGACCAGCAGATCACGTTTGCCGCGGTGGCCTTCGCCGACATCGTCAATGCCCAGCTCGCTGAAGTCATCGCGGCCATCAACGCCCAGGCCATCGGCTTCGAGGCTTACCAGGCGCCGGGCCCGGTGCTGGGCCTGCGCACGCTGCGGCAGGGGAGCACTGCACGCCTCGAGATCACCGGCGGCACGGCCACGGCAGCGCTGGGCCTGGTCGTCGAGGAGGTCTCGGGCTTGGGGAACGTGGCGGACGTGGCAAGCGTGCAGTACGCCGAGCTGGACGCGCTCATGGCGTCGCCGGACACGCTCCTCGCCATCGACGGCCAGAGCCACCCGGTGCTTTCCACCACTGACACTGGCTCGGCTGCGACCATCGAGGTCAAGGCCGGCACCGCGGCCGCCTTCGGCTTCGACACGCTGCTCCACACGGGCACCAACGCCGGCCCCAGCTTCGCAGAGGGCGACGATCTGGCGTTCTCCACCACGGCGCCGCAGATGAGCGTGGCCACGGCCACGGCTGCCATCGACGCGCTAATGGCGTCGGCGTACCAGTTCGAGTTCGCTCATCTGGTGGGTCCCTCGGATGCCGCGATGTGGGTGGTGGCCGATGCCAAGGCGTCGGCGGCCGAGACCGCCAAGCGCTGGATGCACTTCGTCTGCGAGGCGCGGCAGCAGGGGGCCGCCGAGACGGTCGATCAGTGGGTGCAGGCCCTGCTCGCTGCCGCCGGCACGTTCGAGTCGCCGCGGGTGAGCGTCGTGGCCACGCCGCTGCGCCTGGTGGACGGGCTCACCGGCCGCATCGTGACGCGGTCCGGGGCCGGCATCTACACGGGCAGGCTGTCGAAGGTGCCCGTGCAGCGCTCGCCGGGCCGGGTGGCGGACGGCAGTCTCGACCTGGTCCTGTCGCTCGCCCCGGCGGGACTGACGGAGGCGCAGATCGAGCAGCTCGACCTCGCCGGGTTCGTGACCTTCCGCACGTTCGCCAACACGCAGGCCGCGCAGGGGGTCTACGTGACGCTCGGCCGCATGATGGCGGGCTCGACCTCGGACTACAAGCTCGTCCAGAACCGCCGCGTGATGGACAAGGCGCTCTGGCTCGTGCGCGAGAAGGCGCTGCCCTTTCTCCAGGACGAGGCGGACAGCCCCGACGACAGCCCGGGCGGGCTGGCGCGGTTCGAGAGTGTGCTCCAGACCGCGCTGGACGTCATGCAGTCCGCGGGTGAGATCTCTGCGGGCCGCGTCATCGTGCCGGAGGGGCAGAACATCCTGGCGACGCAGACGGTGATGGCCCAGGTCAAGGTCCAGCCCCGCAGCTACCAGAACTTCATCGAGACCACCGTCGGGTTCGAGAACCCGGCCCTGGCCGCGTAAGGAGGCGTCATGGCCGACACGATGATCAACGGGCAGATGTACGACTGGGCCTCCATCGAGATCGCGGTGGCGGGCATGCCGATCGTCAGCTTCACGTCCATCGACTACGAGGACAGCCAGGACGTGAAGAAGGTCTACGGCAAGGGCCGCAAGGCGGTGGGCTACGCGAAGGGCAACCTCGACGCCACGGGCAAGTGCAGCCTGCACCGCGAGGCGTTCGAGCTGCTCGAGGCGGCGGTGCCGGTGATGGCGGCCGCGCTCGGCAAGTCGGGGGCGGTCAGCCTGTACGACCTGCCGCCCGTGCCGCTGCTCGTGACCTACGCCAACAAGGACAAGCCGACGGTCAAGGATGTGCTGAAGGGCGTCCTGTTCAAGAGCCGGAAGAGCAGCATGAGCCAGAACGACGAGGCCGCCGAGATCGAGATGGACCTCGAGATCACCGGCGGCATCGCCTGGAACGGCCGCGAGACGAAGAACTGAACCAACCCGCAGGAGCGACGAAGATGAAGGACGGAAAGAGGACGATGCAGGAGACCCTGGACGGCCTGAAGGACCAGATCGGGGCATGGAAGGGCGAGCACGGCAGGCTCTTCCTGGTGAAGCTCACGGGGCTCGAGCAGCCGGCGAAGATCAGGGACATCCCCTTCATCGTGCGCAAGCCCGCCAGGGCCGAGCTGGCCCGCATGGTGCGCGACGGCAGCAAGGACCCGCTGGGCAGCGTGCAGAACCTGATGCTCGACATCACCCTGCACCCCGACCGCACCAAGCTGGCCGCGCTGTTCGAGGAGCTGCCGGCCCTGGCCATCGGCCTGCAGGACTCCCTGAAGGACGTCGTGGGGATCGGGCTGGATTTTTCGGCGCAGGAGCTGTAGCGCGCCGCAACGAGCTCCTGCGGGGGAAAGACAACTTCGCGGTGCTGGAGGCTGAGGTGGCCACGACCTTCTGGATGTCGCTCGACGAGGTGGATCGGCTCTCGGACGATCGGTTCATCGACCTGGCAGGCCGGGCTCTCTACCTCCAGCAGCGCCGGTACGAACGGCTCGAGACCGTCATCGCCAACGGCGTTGCGCGCGCACACGGCGGTCGCAGGAGGAAGAAGTAGACCGTGGGCCTCGGCAGCATCATGCGGCTGTCCATGCTGTTCAGCGCCACGGACGGAATTTCCGGTCCCGTGGGGCGGATGCTGGGGTCCGTGCAGGATCTGGAGCGGGTCGGGGGGCGCGGCAAGGCCCTCGCCGAGCTGGGCGACAAGGTGGGCTGGGCGGGGACCCGTGTGACCCAGGCAGCCCAGACCATGCGCCAGGGTGCTGCCGCCATCGTCGCTCCCATTATGGAGGTCGAGGACTCTCTGGCCGAGCTGCAGACGGTCTGGACGCCGGTGACCGGCACGATGGAGGAGTCGCTGGATCGAGCCAAGGCGGCCGCCGTCGACTGGTCCAACACGCACAAGGCGTCTGCGTCGGAGTTCATTCGCACCGCGTATCAGATGGGCTCGGCCGGGCTGAAGGAGGAGCAGGCGATCGCTGGCACGAAGACGGCGCTCACCCTCGCAACGGCCGCCCTCGGCGACAACGTCGAGGCAGCGAACCTGCTCGCGCAGGTCTACAACACGCTGGGCGACAAGGCGGCCCCGGTCGAGCAGGAGATGGGCCGCATGGGCGACGTGCTCGCCCGCACGCAGCAGCTCTATCAGATCGCCAACCTCGGGCAGTTGAACGCGGGCCTGCAG
>CAZVWL010000282.1:0-3179 GCA_964630845.1 uncultured Fibrobacteraceae bacterium | reverse complement strand
ATGATCTTCGCCTTCATGGCGATCA
This sequence comes from uncultured Fibrobacteraceae bacterium, assembly GCA_964630845.1. Taxonomy (GTDB): domain Bacteria; phylum Krumholzibacteriota; class Krumholzibacteriia; order LZORAL124-64-63; family LZORAL124-64-63; genus Glo-17. Next base: position 3,154 of record CAZVWL010000282.1, on the reverse strand, counting down.
TCGCGGTCATGGGGTACGACTCCTATCAGAGCCTGCCCCGAGAATCGTCGCCGGACGTCAAGATCCCCTTCGTGACGGTCATCGCGCCGTACGCGGGCACCGCGCCGGCGGACATGGAGAACCTGGTCACCCGCAAGCTCGAGCGTGAGCTGAAGGGTCTGCCGGACCTGCGGGAGATGACCAGCAGCTCGTTCTACGGCATGTCGCAGATCGTGCTCGAATTCACCAGCGACGTCGTCATGAGCGACGCCTTGCAGCGCGTGCGCGACCGGGTCGACATCGCCAAGCCGGAGCTGCCGCAAGACACCCGCGAAGACCTGCTGGTCATGGAGATCTCGGCGAGCGATTGGCCGATCATGCTGGTCACGTTGTCCGGCGACTATGGTCTTTCGACGCTCAAGAAGACCGGCGAGGACCTGCAGGAGGCCCTCGAGCAGATCCAGGGCGTGCTGTCGGTCGACCTCGTGGGCGGCATCGAGAACGAGGTCCAGGTGCTGGTCGACCCGGAGCGGCTGGAGTTCTACGGACTCGGCCTGGTGGACCTGCAGGACGCCATCGCGCTGCAGAACATGACCATTCCCGGCGGCAAGCTCTCGCTCGGTCAATACGACTACCAGGTGCGGGTCCCGGGCGAGGTCGAGCGCGTCGAGGAGATCCTGGATTTCGTGATCAACATCGGCGCGCCGGTGCCGGTCTACGTCCGGGATGTGGCCGAGGTGCGGTTCGGCATCAAGGATCGTGAGACCATCTCGCGGGTCAACGGCCGCGACGCGGTCACTCTGCAGGTCAAGAAGCGGGCCGGCGAGAACATCATCCGCATCGCGGACGAAGTGCGCACCGTGCTCGCGCAGATGCAGCCGGGGTTTCCGCCGGGCACCGAGGTGACCATCCTGGGCGACCAGTCGGTCGACATCCGCACGATGCTGCACGATCTGGAGAACAACATCATCAGCGGCCTGATCCTGGTCGTGGCGGTGCTGTTCCTGTTCCTGGGCTTCACCAACTCGCTCTTCGTGGGGGCGGCGATCCCGTTCTCGATGCTGTTGGCGTTCATCGTCCTGCGCGGCGTGGGCATCACCCTCAACATGGTGGTCCTGTTCAGCCTGATCCTCGCGCTCGGCATGCTCGTCGACAACGCGATCGTGATCGTCGAGAACATCTTCCGCCACCGCGGGCAGGGCAAGGACGCGGTCGGCGGCGCGCGCGACGGCGCCCAGCAGGTCTCCAGCGCGGTGATCGCCTCGACGCTCACCACGCTCTGCGCCTTCGGGCCGCTGGCTTTCTGGCCCGGCATCATGGGCGAGTTCATGAAATACCTGCCGATCACCCTGATCATCACCCTGACGGCGTCGCTGCTGGTGGCCCTGGTGTTCAACCCGGTGCTGTGCTCGCGTTTCATGAAGGAGCCGCGCCCGGGCGGCGGCAGCACCCGGCTCGGCGACGCGCTCATGAGCTTCGGGCTGCGCACGTACGAGCCCACCTTGCGCTGGGCCCTGCGCCGGCGCTGGCTGACCCTCGGCTCGGTCGTGCTGCTGTACGTGGTCGTCAACGCGTTGTTCATGCGGTTCAACCACGGCGTCGAGCTGTTCCCGGACATCGAACCGAAGGTGGCCCAGGCGGTGATCGAAGCCCCCAGTGGGACCCGCATCGAGCTGACCGACAGCTTCGCGCGGCAGATCGAGGACCAGGTGGCCCAGCTCGGCGACCTGATCGCTTACACGACGTCGGTCGGCGTGACGATCGACGGCATGGGCGGGGGCGAGTCGGCGCCGTCGAACATGGGCATGGTGCAATTCGAGTTCATCGACAAGATCGACCGCTCACGTTCGTCGAACGAGGCGCTCGACGAGCTGCGCACGCGGCTGCGTGACTTCACGGGCGCCACGATCACGGTCGAGAAGCGCGAGGAGGGTCCGCCGACCGGCAAGCCCGTCAACATCGAGGTCAAGGGCGAGAACTTCGACGTGCTCGGCGAGCTGGCGGCCGAGATCCGCGAGCGCATCGGCGGGCTCGCGGGCCTGATCAACATCCAGGACAACTACGACCGCAGCCTGCCGGAGGTCGTGCTGCGCACGGACGTCGAGAAGGCGGCCCGCTTCGGGCTGCGGACCTGGGACATCGCCGGGACCGTGCGCACGGCGCTGCACGGCGCGGAGACGGCCAAGTACCGCATCGGCGAGGACGAGTTCGACATCGTCGTGCGCTACCAGCAGCCTTTCCGACAGAAGCCGGAGGATCTGCGCAGCGCGCAGGTCTTCTACGAGGGCCAGCTGATCCCCATCGGCGCGTTCGCCGACCTCGAGTACCAGACGGCGCTCGCGGCGGTGCGGCGCATCGACGGCGTGCGCGCGGTCACCGTCTCGGCCGAGGTGGCGCCGGGCTACAACGGCAACGCCTTGCTCAAGCAGGTCCAGGACGAACTGCGCAACTTCGAGGTCCCGGCGGGATATCACCTGGCCTACACCGGCGAAAGCCGCGACCAGGAGGAGGCCCAGGCCTTCCTGTCCGACGCGTTCGGCGTGGCGATCATGCTGATCCTCGTGGTGTTGATCTCTCAGTTCGGCTCGGTGACCCAGCCGCTGATCATCATCATGAGCGTGCTGCTGTCCTTGATCGGCGTGTTCCTGGGGCTGATGGTGACCGGCATGCCGTTCGGCATCATCATGACCGGCGTGGGCGTGATCTCGCTCGCGGGCATCGTGGTGAACAACGCGATCGTGTTGATGGATTACATCAATCAGCTCCGCGCGCGCGGCCTCGAGCTGCAGGAAGCGATCCTGCGGGCCGGGACCACGAGGTTCCGCCCGGTGGTCCTGACGGCCGTGACCACGATCCTCGGCCTGATCCCGTTGACCACCGGATTCACGATCGACTTCGCCGCCCTGTTCGCCGCGGACTGGAAGCACGTGATGGTCATCGGGGGCGAATCCAGCCAGTGGTGGAGCCCGATGGGCGTGGCGGTGATCTGGGGCCTGGCGGTGGCCACGTTCCTGACCCTGATCGTCGTGCCGGTCATGTACGTGACGCTCGAGCGCATGAAGGCGACTGTCGCCGGCTGGCGCCGCACGGGCTGAGCGTCGGCGCGGGCGGCCCGGAGCGCTTCTCGCAAGCGTCTGCGGGCCGCCCGGCGCGGCTACTTGACCAACGTCGCGGT